>CAJWLW010000031.1 GCA_913042885.1 uncultured Lentisphaeria bacterium
CATCGAGACGACCGATGCGGGTTCGGCAATCACCGTTGACGAGGCGCCGATCACCATGATCGACACCATCACGCTTACGACGAACAATGGTGCTATTACGTTGGACGAGATTCTGGATGACGCTGCTGTCAGTGATCGTGTACTGACCGTGATCGCGGGCACGGGCGCGATTGTCATCGATGACAATGTCGGCGTCAACGGCGGCCTGGCAGTTGCTGCGCTCGACATTCAGAGTGCTGGCGACGTCCACTTCAGCGGTTCCGAAGCCACTGTCGATGTCAATTCGTTGACTATCGGCAGCACTACCGCAGTTGATACCGACGTCGAATTCGACGCTGCGGTCAATGTCGCCGGCAACGTCGACATCGATACCAGTACGCTTACCCTCGACGGGCCATTGACGACGACTGCCGGCGGCACCGTAACGGTGACCAACAGCGGCGTTGCCGACATCAATGCGAATATCACGGCTGCCGGCACCGTCCGTTTTGACGGGCCCTTGTCCGGCAGGATTGACATTGGGTTGGACGGGCCTGCACGCGCGATTTTGACCATCGAGACCACGGATGCGGGAGCGGCTATTCTTGTTGACGCCGCCGGTGTCCTGCTGACCGGCGATACAGCCATGACGACAAATGACGGGGCGATTACATTCGGTGGCGGCGTTGCCGGCACATTCACCCTTACCCTCACCGCTGGTACGGGCGACATCGACTTCAACGACACGATAGGTACTGCCGCACCGCTGTTCAGTCTGCAGATCGTGTCGTCCGCCAATGTCGATATCGAGGGTACCTCGACAATCAGTTCCGGCGGCATCACGATCAACACTGGGACGATCGACATCCGCGGTACAGTTACGACAATCACCGGCGGTGTCATCGATGTTGTGCACACTGGCATCGCACTCATTGCGGCATCTGTCGAAAGCAGTGGCCGTATCGAATTTGACGGCGGTGGCGACATCCTCATCAATGCAACGGTCGGCACTGCTGCCGGAAGCCACAGCGACATTGTGTTGTATACGAGTGCCGACGTCGTGCAAAATGCCTCGATCAATGTCCACGGCAGCGGTGAACTCCAGGTTTCGGCTGACGGCCCGATCACGATGACGCTGCCCGGTGTCGCCACGGGTGAGCTTGGCGATGTCATATATCACGCCGGCGGTGCCCTCATCCTGACGTCACTGACGACAACCGGCGATGTCGACCTTGTTGCCGGCGGCAGTATTGCCGGTGACAGTAGCGTCGTTAACGTCACCGGCGGCGAGTTGACTTTCTCAGCTGCCAACGGCGTGATTCTGATCACCTCTGTCACTGACGTCACCGGTTCGAATTCAGACAATGCCGACATCACCATTGTTAATGAAATCGTTGCACCGGTGAGGATCGCCGGTCTCAGCACCCGCGGCGGCAACATAAACTTCACCAATAGCGGCGGTAGCACGCTGAACCTTGTTGACGACGACATCAGCTCCGGCGACGAGGCGGGTGGCATCGTCGGCGGTGATCTTACCATCACCAACAGCCATGGCATCTTTGTCGCAGCCGAGGTGAATCTCGACACCCGCGCCGGCACCGGTGGGGACTTGGACGTAGCGGACAACGTCTTCATGGACGGCGTCGCGCTATTCGGTGCAGGCGACGTGAACCTGAACGGCGGTATTGGCGACACGTCTACCGAGCTCGACGTGGTCATCACAAAGCCGCAGGTTTCGGCGCTGTCGATTCTGATCCGCACACGCCGTGACATCATTGTGACGGCCCTGCTGCAGACGACGTCGCCGGGCGCCGATATTGTGCTCGAGGCCGACAGCGATAGGGACGGTGTCGGCGGCGTGCGTATCTCCGACGCCGGTTCGATGGTTTCCGGGCGCCATGTCGTCATTTCCGGTTCTGATTTCTCGGCGACGCCAGGCGCAATTGACAGTGTGCTCACCGAGGCCGGCTCCGCGGGTGACCATATCAGCGCTGCCGGCGACATCCGTATCGTTAGCAATGCCTGGGCGCCTGCCGGGGCAATAGTCAGTGTCGCCGGTTCTGTCCACGCAACCGATAGCGGCCTGATTGCCGTTGAGGCGGAAGGTGACGCGGTCATTACCGGCGACCTGGAGACCAGTGGACGCGTCGAGCTCAGCAGCAAGACAGGGGCGATCGATCAATCTCTCGGCAGCATTGTCGCTGACTTGCTCGCAGTAACGACGAACAGTGGCAGCGTCATATTCACCGGGCCACTGACGATCACCACGATGGTCGATGTCGATCCCACCGGTGGTACCGTTACTATTGTCAATCCGGCGAACCAACTCGGGGTGCTCGAACTGTCCGGTGATCATGTAACGGTGCAGGAAGTCGACGACATGGAGATCGGCAGCATAACAGCAACCGCCTCCGTCACACTGACCAGCGGTGATGCCGTGCTTGATGCCAACGCCGGCGGCGTTAATATCACTTCGCCGACACTGACGATCGACGCGGCGGGCGGCGCAGGTACCGTCTTGGACGCGCTCGATACGACGGTTGACACACTGACGGTCACCGTTGACGATGGCGATGTTTACGTCGACAACACAACGACGCTGGAAATCGCCGGCATCACCATCGACACATCAGGTTCCGTCGCCACAACTGCATTGGGTGCGATCAATGTGACCGGCGACATAACGGTACCGGGCAATGTGCAATTGACAGCTGTCGAGAGCGCCGATGCACCGGACTGGCTCCAGGATGTCACCGTTGCCGATGGCGTGACGATCACGTCGCTCTCCGACATTGACCTGCGGGCAGGTGACGATGTCCTGGTGGCAGCCACGGCACAACTCAGTGCGGCCGGTACAGTCGACATCCAGGCCGGTTTTGGCGACACCGACGGCGGCGGCGCGGTCGAGCTGGACGGCACAATCAGTACCGGCGGTGATGTCGACCTGTCTATACTCGGCAATATCAGCCTCGGCATCATCGATGCACCGGGTCAGACAGTGACCTTGACCAGTGTGAACGGCAGTATCATCGGCGATACCAGCGGTACCGTTGTCAATGTCACAGCCGACACGCTCATCGCCAGCGCCCAGGATGGGATTGATCTTAACACCAAAGTCAATACTGTCGATGCGGTGACGACGGGTACCGGCAACATCGCGATTCGCAACGACGGCAACGTCGTGTTGCGTGACGTTGCAACGACGGACGGCGAGATCAGCGTCACGACGATCAGCGGCGGTGACGTTTTCGTAGATGACGTTCGTGCCAGTACGACGGTGACCGTGATCGCTGCCGGCGCCATCGAGGAGCAAACCCCGGATGCCGGTATCGACATCTCCGCCGGCACAATGCTGCTGACGGCACAGACCGGTATCGGGACGCTGAATGCGATCGAAACTGCGGCTGCGGATATTGACGCCACCACTGCCGCCGGCAATCTGCTGCTCGACAATGACGTCGCTGTCGACACGATTGTCAATGCGCTTTCGACCGGAGCCGGTCACGTTGTCTTCAGGCACCTCGGCGATGCCCAGGTCACGATTTCTTCTGTCAATGTGGCAGGCGGCAACGTGCGTCTCGAAAATGTCGCTGACCTCATTTTTGACGGGCCTGTGAACGTGGGTGGCGGTGCCGCCTCGATTGCGGGCGATTCCGTCACGTTCGCTGCTGGCAGTGCTGTGATGACGGCTGGCGGTTCTGTCGATATCGTTGCGACCGGGACTGCTGTTGTGATGACGGACGGCGTCGTTGTCTCCAGCGCCGGCGGCGATGTCCGCGTTGCCGCGGCAGATGATGTGACGTTGAGCCGGATCGAGGCTGGAGCGGGTAGCGTTGCGGTGATCGCGACAACCGGCGATATCATCGATGGCGACGGCGGTGTCGACATCGTTGCCGGCGATGTCCTGCTGATGGCTTCCGACAGTGTCGGGGCGCTGGGCGCGGGTGTGGATCCGATCGAGGTGACGATTACCAAGCTCAGCGCCGATGCGGGCGCCGGTGGTATCAGTGTGCTCGAATCCGACGGGCTCGTTATTGGTGACGTGACGGTGAGCGTGGACCGCGTCGATGCGGCCGGTGCTACCGGGGCGGTCGATACCACGCATAGTGGCGCGACGACGATCCTTGGCGGCTCGATTGTTGTTCAGACAATTGCCGGCAGTCTGACGGTCGCCAGCGGAGTCGCGGCTTCGGGCGGCGCTGCTGCGGTCCGGTTCGGTGCCGGCGGTCCGGACAGCGATGTCAGTATCGACAACGGTGTCGTGAGCAGCGGCCCGATCACGATCATTGCGGTCGACAGTGTCATGCAGAATGCCAACATCACTGCCGGCGGCACGGTGGATGTTCTTGCGACGAACGGCTCGATCGATATGGCCGCCGACACCACGACCTCGACGGCGGGCGATTCGATCAGCTATGTCGCAGCTGTCAATGCGACGCTTGAATCCCTCGACGCCGGTGCCGGCGAGATCGCCGTAGTGGCGACGTCCGGGAGCATTATTGACGGTGATATCCAGGTTGATCTGATTGCTGCAGGCCTGCTGTTGACAGCAGGCAACGTGATCGGTGCTGCCGGAGATCCGATCGAGACAAGCGTTGCGAGCTTGAGCGCTGTAAGTGCCGGCGTTTACATCGTCGAGACTGATGGTCTGACGGTGACCGAAATTACTGTCATTGTGAACCGTGTCGACGGTTCCGGACAGACGTCACCGGTGGAGTTGAAGCAGGCCGACATCGAAACGATAGCCGGTGGGCCTGTGATTCTCGGCGGCGGTGACGGCACCTTGCACGTGACCGACGGCGACAGTGACGGGAGCGGTATTGAGGCGTCAGGCCCGATCCTGCTGTGGACCGAGAACGTTGTACGGAGTGGCGGGGAGGACATCATCCTCGACGCCGAGGTGCGCAGTGCCGGTGGACCGATCACGATCATTGCGGCCGGCAGCGTCATGCAGAACGCCGATGTGCTTTCTGTAGCCAATGACATCGATGTCAGCGCTGCGGTTGACATCATCATGAGCGATGGCGCACGGACATTCAGTGACGGCGGCAACGTGCGCTATGTCGCAGGCAATTCGATCGTTGTAGGCAGTATCGATGCCGGTGCCGGTACGATCGGTCTGTTCGCAGACACGATCAGTGACGGCGGTGACACGCACACGGACGTTATGGCGGTAGCCGCGTTGTTCAACGCCGCGACCGGCATCGGCGTTGTCGGCATTGCCACGGGAGCACTTGAGGTCGATGCCGTACGACTCACGGCAACTGCCGGCAGCGGCGGGATCATTCTGGCCGTGATCGGGGACATTGTCATCGACACAGCTTCTCTCAGCGTTGATCGCGTTGATAGCCTTGGCAGCCTGACGACGACAGCCGAAGTGGCCCAGAGTGATCTCACAACTACCGGCGACGGGTTGATTGTGCTGCAGGCGACCGGGTCGATCGTCATCAATGACGGCGAAGATGATGACGACGAGGGTGTGCGGGCGGATGGTGTCGGCAATGTCGGATTCGAAGCCACAGGTGACGTGACACTGAACGCCGGCGTCAACAGCGGCAACGGCAGTGTGAATGTCATGGCTGACGGCGCGGTGACGCAGGCGGATGGCGGCGACATCATCAGCGGCGGGAGCGTTTTGGTCGACGCCGGTTCGGGCGCGATTACGATGACCACCGGTACCGTCACGCAGACCAACGGCGGTAATATTCGCTACTACGCGGCAACTGATGTTTTGATCAGCGTCATTGATGCCCGGACCCAGGCCGATCGCGACGCCGACAGTCTTGCCGGCCAAAACGGCTGGGGCCATTTGTCGATCACGGCGGTGACCGGATCGATCCTTGATATCGCACCGGCGAACCTGCAAGATATCGATCTGTATGGTCACGAGGGGCGTTTGCTGGCCGGCGCTGGTATCGGCGAGCTCGAGCCGGGATTCAACGCGATCGAGACGGAACTGATTCTGATCACTACTGCGTCCGGTAATCTTGGCACCAATGTTGTGGATGCAACGGAGATTGTCGGTGGCAGTGTCGACCCGGTCGATGTCATCCGCATACTCATGGACGGTACGACAACGATTGTTTCCGATGCCGGGATACAATCGGGCCAGACATCAACCGCTCCAGACGTCGACCCGATCAATGTCCGCGCCTTGGACAGCGGACTCATGATTACCGAACTGGAGGCACAGTACGTACAGGTCGGTGGTTGGAATCCGCTCGATGCTACGCTGCACGATTTCTCCGACGAATTCAGTATGCCGCTGCGGGCTGCCAATGCCGTGGACGGCGATCCGGCGACCGACTGGAGTACGGTGCGCAGCATCTATGCGACAGCCACCTGGCACTTTGCCGTTGACTTGGGTGGGGTGAAGCCGGTCAGTCGCGTTGCGATTCTGCCGCGGTCCGACTTTGCAATCCTGGCCCCGAAGAATTTCAAGATTGAAGTGAGTGTGGACGGTGAGGCGTGGACCGAGGTCGTGACGGCAAGCGGCTATGTTGCCGGTGAAGGCGCCTGGTATGCCGCCACTTTCCTGGAGACTCCAGCGCAGTTTGTTCGCCTGAGCGGCACCGTCCAGCCGCTGGGTGACGGCTCGTATTACATTCAGTTCGCGGATGTGAGGGTCTCGGAAACCGGTTCATCCTTCCCGAGTTCGAAGCTGCAACTATCGTGGCCGGCGCCGACTGCCAGTGACGGACGTGCCAGTCATTATCAGGTGCGTTACAGTACCTCCCCAATCAATGAGCTAGATGACTGGATCGCCGCTGTACCGCTGTCGGGTGTCCCGGCTGTGCTTGATACCGGCCAACAACAGACGATGCTGGTGGACCCGGCTGACCTGCCGCGCGAGGCGGTCATTTACCTTGCGGTTCTGGCGTTCAACAGCGATGGTTCGACGGTCTCACAGTCGAATTTCGTCAGGGTGACGACATCTCCGGCGGGTGCGTCGGCACCGATCCTGGATCTGGCCGGGGCCATCGATGCGACGGACGAGCAGGTCATGCTGTCGTGGACTTCCACCGGTGCCGACGGTTTCATTGGAACTGCTGAGAGTTATGACATTCGCTGGTCAATGTCTCCGATTGTGGACGAAGCCGATTGGGCCCAGGCCGTTCCCGTGGACATCAGTATCGTTCCGGCCGGTGCGGGTGAGCCCGAGACATTCGCGGTTTCCAAGCGCCACCTGCCGGCAGCCGTTCCGGTGTACTTCGCGATCAAGGTCGCCAATAGCGCGGGGTTGAGGCCGGCGGTTGCGAATTACGCTGCGGTCGACATGCCGACGACGGACGAAGCGGAGCTTGTGCTCAACTCGGGCTGGAACGCCGTGAGCCTGGCCGTGGATGATGGGCGCGATGCCGATGCACTGTTCGCAGGCGTTCTCGAAAGCGAGGTGCTTGCCTGGGACGGTACGAACTACGTCAATGTGTCTGAGTTGCAGTCCGGCACCAGTTACTGGGTCTTTTCGTCCACTGGTGGGAGTGTCATGACGTTCGGCGAGATCGCGCCGAAGAATGAATTTACGCTTAACACCGGCTGGAATGCGATCGGCATCGGTAAGCGTGCCGGTCTTGAGAAGGTGATGATGCCGGCGTCTTCCACGATTGTCGTTGTCTGGCACTGGAATAATTCAGGGCAGCGCTTCCACCGGCTCGACGTTGGTGCCGAGTTGATACCCGGCGAAAGCTATTGGGTCTACAGCCCGGTCGACAACCATATCTGGGTGCTTGACATCCAGAACCCGGTCACCGGGGGTGCGCGCGAGGCCTGGGCCGGCCGTTCCATTATCGCGAGCCGCGATGCCATTGCCGAGGCGGCGCCGCTGAGACTGCAGAAAACCATCAAGGATAATTGCAATGATTATCTGGCGCTGTGGAATGGCAGCGATCCGGGTTATCTTTTCGGTGATTCGCTTGATTTGTTCGATGAATCAACCTTGCCGGATGCCGGTGCGACGTACAATAGATTTTTGGATTAACGATGTTTCCTTCCGAACAACGAGGCGAGATTGTGAAATTTTCTTTCAATGAACACCATGCCCCCACTGCCCGCCTTTGGATTGGGTATTTCCTTCTCACGTTGTGCCTGGCGTTGTACACCCCGCCGGCATTTGCCGAGGGTGCCGTTGAGCCAGCGGACACTGCCGAGCAGCTCAGCCACGAGCTGTTGCTGATCGCAGATTACGAACTGGCCAACACAAAATTGAAAGACCTGGAAGCGCAGATCAGGCTGTTCGAGGAACAGCAGACAGGTTTGCGTCAATCGGAACGCGCTTCTGCCGAGGCCTATGAGCAAGCCGAAGCCGTCGTCGAATCGCTGCTGGAGCGAATGTCTATCTCGGTGAGTGGACAAGCTCTGCTCGATGATTTCCGACAGGCAGAGCGTGAAGTTGCGGTAATCGAGAAAGAGTGGTGGTCGTTGAAGGAACAACTCGCCAAGACGGAACTGGCTTTGGCGTGGCGCCAAAAGGCTGCAACGCATGCCCGGGAACTGATCGAAGTCATGCGCCCGACAGCCGAGGTCGCGCGGGCGAAAGCAATCAAGCGCGCTGCGATAGAAACCAGTGAAATGCGTGCCCGGCTCGAACAGCAACGGCAGGCCCGCCGTGCTGCACTCGAAGAAAATATGGACGCGGCGGTGGCCAGAGAAGAGGCGCGGCTGCAGACGAAATATGATTCGGGTGCCACCGACGATGCCATGGTCGGGTGGGGCGAACGCGAGGCCAAACACCAGGAATCTTTAGCCCGGCGTCAGGCGCAGGAACAGGAGGAACGAGATCGCAACGCAGCGCGGCAGGTGAAGGTCGAGCTTCTCCGTAAACAGTTGCAGGACGCTGCCGCCGAGAGGGTCCGGCAGCAGAAAATCCTCGCGACCGCGGCAGCGGCACGTAAGCGTCTGCATGAAGCGGACAAAGCCCTGGCAAAGGCGGAACAGGCTCGCAACGCCGCGCCAGTCGATGACCGCGAGACCAGGCAGATGCTTGAAAAGCAGCGGGAGGAATACCAGGACGCCGTTGTCGCCCGATCCGAATCCGCACTGGACGCCGAGGCGATCTGGATGACAGCGCGCAAGGACAAGGACTTGCTTGTCAGCGGTGGTATCGGCTACAGGATATTCAGCGACGTCGATTTCGCCGGTACCGATTTTCGCAATTTCGGTACTCAGGACAATGGTACCTTCGTGTTCAACCAGATGAGTCCCGACCTGACGAACGGTCCGTACGGCGTGCAGAATGTCCAAAGTCCGGTGAATGCTTTTGTTCAGGTGCCGGCGGAAGACGGGGGAGTACCTGATCCGATTTTCGAAGGTCAGACTTTCACCAACGATGATGACTTTTCTGATGATATTTTTATGCCGATCGATTACATCAATTACCCGGGAAACGACGACAATGAAGTGGGCGGTACGCCCGGATTGAACCTGCAAGTGGCGCGGCCGATGTGGTATCGCGATGACTGGACCGTGTCTTTCGTGACGGGGTTGCAGTCGTACTCGCCGAGGGACTCGACTATCGAAAGTGGTTCAATGGTCACGCCGGGCAAGTTTGTTGCTGAACAATATCTGCATACGATCGTGGACACCGACGACGATGCCTTCGGCACAATCCATGCCGTCGTGAATCCGGCCTCTGAGTTGATGGACCCGACGGTCGACAACACGACGTTTTCCATGCGTAACGAGTTCGATTTACAGTTTATGACATTCGACCTCGGCTTGCGGGCATCCTATCGTTCGAACCGCATGACGTTGGATGTCGCGGCCGGCCCGACGCTCAGTGTCTGGCACCTGGACAGCGATCAGAGCTGGCGTGCTGTGTGGGGCGATATTGCCTCAAGCAATCTGATCATTGCTCCGGGGCCGCCGCCGGTTGAGCATTATCGCACCGCACCCGTCGTGATCCCGGCGGGGGAGTATCGGGAAAGCCGTTCGGATTCGTCGTCGGGGGTGACTGTTGGTACGTACATTTCCGGCGGTATGAGCTATGAGCTGACGCCCCGCCTGGGGTTCGCAACGAACTTGCGATACGATTTGGTCGGCGAGACTGCCAGCACCGATTTCGCCACCCTCAATCTCGATGGCCTCGCCCTGCAGATCCTGCTCAACTGCCGCTTCTGATTATTGTCTGATGCCCTCGACCCGCCTACGGGAACATTCGCAAACTCTGATTTGCGCACCATCTCTTCTCGACGATGCCAAGAAGCTGCAGCCAAGCTCGATCCTTTATAGAGCCAGTATAACAGGTGCACGGGGTGGTTTTCCTTCTGCGACAGGCGTGCGGCGTCAGTGATCGCGATCTGTTCGAGCAGGGACTTATAGGGCACCGCAGGCTTTCCGGTGCGCACCGTCTGCCGAAACAGTTTCACAATCACTTCGCCGCCGGCGAATGGATTGCCCCGTAGTGGTAAGGCCGCATGAGGGCATGCGCACAGCGGCCACTTCACCAACGCCACCCTACTGATCAAACTCCAGTGTCAACGGCTCGCGTACAAAACTGTAACCACTGGCAATCTCAGCCAGCCCGCCGCCGTAGCCGATCGCCACGCCGCGAACACCGCGCTCAAGGACTTCTGGTTTGCGATTTTTCCACTCCGTGTAATACACCTTCGATTCGTGCAGCGTGTCGCCGGTCAGCCAGTTGCAGAAATGCCCGTGACCGGGGAACCAGCGCTCGGTGTATGCTTCGTCGTACGATATGATCCGGGACCGGTACTCGTCAAACGCCTCGACGCGTTTCTTGACCTCGAGCAATTCGTCCCCGGTCTTGTTCTGCTCATAGGTGCGATAGGCGGTAATCGCTTCGGTCAGCAGTTTTGCAAAGTCGAAGTAATCACGGGTATGCCGGATCCAGCCGCGCGACTGGTCGTTGTCCACCTCCTGTTCGGCCCGCGCCAGCAAAGTTCCCAGTCGTCCGAGTATGTCCGGGGTATAGAGCATCATGTACAATTGCGATGTGGTCAGCCATGTCGGCCAATCACGGCCGTGCAACGCCAGTGGTATCTTCTGCTCGCGATTCGTGTACAGCACATTAAAGAACTCATGCATCGTCCCGGCCGCCCTGCCGAAAACACCGCGGCAGTATTCTTCGACCAGTGCCTCATGGTCGAGATACGGATCGCCCATCAACTTGCCCAGCGCATATATGGTCGGCCCCTGAAAACCGAAGTTCGTCTCCGGAAAATGGTAGAAGCCAATGAAATTGTTTTCGTAGAGATACCGCAGATGCTCGGCCGCCTCCCGTGGCGTGGCGTGGATGTCCATGCCCATTCGCAACTGAATATCGAACCAATAGACATAGCCGGTGACCCCCGCCGTTTTGCCGCGCCACGCTTCGACGTATTCCGGGGTCTGATTCGTCAACTCGACCCAGACGTTCTTGCCCCAATCGTCGATGATCTTCGACGGCCACGCGGTCGGTGCGTAGCCCATCAGCAGCACCGTGCCGTTGGGATACGTCTTGTGCACTTCGTCGATGACCGATTTGTGCAGCAGGAACAGGCGTTCGCACGGCGTGTCCGGCAGGATCTGATCCTGGAAGTCACGCCAACTGATTCCCGATTTTTTGTGATGAACGCTGAAGCGGTAATCGTCGAGTTTCTCACAGTCATCGCACTGGCAACGGTAGTACCCGTCTTCCTGGCCGAGGGTGACGACGTCCAACCCCCTCGCGAACTCCTTTTTCACTCCTTCCACGAGCAATCGCTTCACATCGGGGTTCGTCGAGCACAGGTGATTACCTTTAGCCGTCCGCTTCCCGTCGATCAGCGCGAAATACTCGGGATGCTCCTCGAAGTATTTCTCCGCCGGCACCATCCCGTAATACGAATGACCGCCACTGGTCGCCGCGATGCCGATCCGATAGTTGTTGGCCACCGCGCCCGGCGTGATGTCCTCCAACCAATGCCCTTTGGATCCAAACGGGTACCGGCCGGATGAAAACGCGATGGCGGGCACAAACGAGTTTGACAGCGACTTCGGTACACGCAGGTCGGTTTGCGGCGGAATAAATTCACCGGCCGGCCCGGGCAGGAACCAGCGGATCCCGACCACATCTTCGAGGAACATGGTAACCGCCCGGCAGTTGCCGTCCACCACCCGCGACTCGGGTTTCTGAAACTGCAGCTTCAGATCGCGACCGATCAAATACAGATGATCGCCCTTCACGACTATCCTGCCGCCATCCCATTTCAGGTCATCTGCGTCAACACCCGCACGCGTTGCCAGTTCCGTATGGCCGACACTGATCAGCGTACCCGCGGGTGCGGTGTCCTCGCTGACAATCGCCAGCTTCGCGCCGGTCGCCAACTCGACATAATGCTGCAGCCAACGCGCGGCCTCGCCGGTCCAGTATTTCGCGTCACGCGGAATGACGATTGCTGCCCGAGGCTTGCCGCCGGCGGTCAACTCGATCGAAGGACCGTCGCCCGCTGCGCTTCGCCGCAGTGGCTTGATCTGTTTTTTGCTGATCGCCGTTGGCCTTTTAGAATCCGGCACAGCCGGGTGACCCGCGGCGTAATGCGCGCCAATCTCCTGCGGATTCAACGCCTGGGAAAAACCCCGCACCTCGGCGATCAATCCCGTGAAGTAGCGCCACTTGGTCAGATAAAAACTGCGGCCGACATTGATCGGATTGTCCACGTATGGAATGATCCGCTCATCGGCATGCGGCAGTTTGCCGAGCGGGGCGAAGGTTGCCAGTTTGCCATCGATGTAGAGTCGCACCCAATGCCCGTCGCAGGTAAAAGCGACATGCACCCAGCGATCCAGCAGCGGCTGATTACGCGTGGTGGTCCAGTGCTCGGTGCTGCGATCCGGATCCAGTACGCAACAGTAAATATGACTGCCGTCCGACCCGACATGCATCATGTAGGAGGAGCGTCCGGCGCTGAACTTGCGGGCGATCAGGTGCGATTTCGCCGCCGTCGGTTTCATCCACAATTCGAATGTGAATTGCTGGCCGCGCAGCCCGGGGTGATCCGGCACTTCGAGGTAATCGTTTTCCCCGTCGAACGCAAGCGCGTATCCGTCGCCCGACTTGACCGGTTGTGCACCGTGAATACTGCCGTTCAGTCCGTTTCCGCTTTCATCTGCGATCGTTTCAACCGATGACTTGTTAAAACTGTATCGGAACATTTCGTTAGCGTCGTCTGCCGCCGGCATCGCCGGCGCGTACATCAGCAATCCGATCATGGCAACAGCCATACGATGTCGGCAGGGCATGTCTGCGACTCCTTGATGAGTGATTGTAGAGATGATTAGAAGGTATCTTGCTCATCGCCTTGGGGGATTTCCGGACAGTGAAATACAAACGCCCGTACAACAAGCGATTCGCGATGCTCTTTGTCGCCAGCTCACTCGAAGTACGGCTCGACAACAAGGTAATTGTACATGATCTGCTGACCGATCGGACCGCCGGGCTCATCCGCACTCGCCCAATCCGAAACCGTCAGCGTCGCGGTTTTGCCTTTCGCCCGAAACACCCGCCAGTGAGAATTCAGATATGCGTGGTTCTTGGCATTAAACAGCTCGTTGTTATGACCATAATGATTTTCAAAAATCTCCGGGGTAGCCTTTGGAAAGACATCGAATGGCGCCGAGTCCGAATGGATGTCGGCACGCTTGAGGTCGGGCACCCAATCCGTATTGTCGATGGATATCGAAACCGCCTCCGACTGCTTTACCGATTTGCCAGTGGTCAGGTTTGTGTAGTCCGCAGTGATCATCTTAAACGAGTACGCGCGGCCCGGCGTCAACCCGTTGACCTGCTGTGAAAACGTATTGGGCCCGTCGGCTGACCGTTTGGTTACAAGAATCGTATCGCCCTGAATACCGCCAAGATAACGTCCCTGCAGATGACCGTAACCGTCGAGCGTCTTCACGCCGGCCTCACCCGGGCCGGCGATTGTCCAGCCTGTAGTGTCGTCTTCAAAATCGCCGTTCACGATGTGATCGAGGCGATACGGGTCGTCCGTGATACGGTCCGTGCGACCCTCGAAACCGTAGTGGCGGTGCAGTTTTGCCGCCCAACGCAGGATCTCTTCGTCGACGTACGGCGAGTAATACCAGAAAGCGCCGTAGAGCCCAAACAGCGTCGGTTCGTTGGCCAGGGCGGCGAATTGCAGCTCCATCAGCATTTTGAAATTGGTGGACGGATCGATATCCTGGATCTGGCCGGTGGCCACAGCCGACCAGAACCCCATCGTGGCGACGCCGCGGCGCATGGATCCAGGGATCTGATTGTTGCCGCTCTCAATGGTTTGTACGATCATGGTTTGAATATCGTCGAGCGTCTCCTCTTCCGACTTTTGTTCCGTAAGGTATGCATAAAAGGAAAACGGCCAGCCCGCATCGAGCACCAGTTTCATCATTGCATAATCCCCTTCGGAGCCGAACACGGCGCCCTCGTACCACGGCTGATACGCGCGGCCGGCCAGGTCGGGATTGGCAAGTATCTTGGACACGGTTTTGGCGATCTCGATCTTCTGCTTGATACTTGGAGACCCGATCTGGTCGAGGATGATCCCGTCGGTCAACGGATGTCTAAATCCGCCGTGCCGAAGCATCTTCGCGTAGTAGTCATCGGCTGTTATGAAGTCATCGGTCGCGGATCTGAGGTGACTCGGGGCAACACCGAACGTGATCCAACGCCCTCCCTCTGCCCGCCACTCGCGCATGGCTGCTTCGTCGCTGGTGCCGCCGAGGATCGTCGTGCAATGCGGCAGTATGTGCTTGCGCAGAAAACCCATGGAAAAACCGGCGGGAAACGTGCTGTAGATCAATTCCGGAACGCTTCGCACAATGAGTTGCTCGATACGGCCCTGTACGCGGATTGAATGGCGTCCGACCGGCAGCAACCGTCTTGCTTCGGCCGCGGGCTCGCCCGGTTTCAACGACAGCAGCGGCTTGTCTTCGGCATCGAGAAGCAGCTCGCCATCGCCCGATGCAGTCACCAGCACCCAGCCCTGCCGCGGATTCATGAAATCGATCGCTGTCGCATCGAGCAGACCGCGCTCGGCAGCATTGATCAACTCGCTGGTCAGGTTATTCAGTACTTTTACCTGATGCTTCCCGCCCGGCAGCACCGTGGCAGGCGCGCGCGTGTCAACCACCTCCCGGCCTCCGGCATCAGTAAATGTTGCAACCAGTTGATAAGCACCCCAGTCGAGAGCCTCGGAAGAAAACGACAACGAAGAGGCCGCTGGCGGTCCCTCGATTTGTTTCTCGGCGAGCGCTTTGCCGGTGTCGCGCGCCTGCAAAGCAACGCGCAGCACCCCTGCCTTGCGAACCGATTCCGCGAGTCCCAGGTCCACGCGAAATGAAATGGCCGGATTCCCGTCTGCGGGTGTTTCCGCTTGCCACGGGTCGTCTACTCCGATGCGAATGGCTTCGCACAGCCACGGTCGTTGGACATGTGACAGGGCGAGAATCTCGTTGCTTGCCGCGTCGCGTATGACGAGCTTTTTCAGATCGGGCGCGGCGCGGGAAATGAACGTGTCCAACGGCGTTGTCCCGAGCGGTTCGACAGCAATGATCTCGGATGCACAGACGGCAGTAGCCCGGGCCGCCAGCGTCATGACAGTTATGTCTGCTTCTTTCGGAGCGCCGTCATCGGTCGCTGTCCAGCGTTCGATTTTTACCTTTTGCGCGGTGTCCGACGCGTTGCGCAGCAGCGACAAGAATTCTGCACGTTCGCCATTTCCATCCGCACGCTCGAGCAGTAGCAACTTCGGCGATTCGATTCGCAGCGGGTATTGCGCAAAGTCGACGTCGATACCCTCGACCAGTGGAAAGCTGTCGGCTACGTTGAAATCACCGCGTGCGGCGGTCGATGACATTTCGTGGCGTGGCGCAAAGCTGTTCCGGCACAGATTGATGCCCCAGGTCGATCCGAGTTCGGGGGAGATGCCGAAATTGTAAAACGGCACCGCCATCTCCAGCGACCAATAACCGTCGGCAATGTGGGTGGCGACCTGCCAGTCGCCGTTCCACGCCGGGTCGTACTGTGAACCGCCGCCACCGCGCCAGGAGTCGAACGTCGAACCGAAGGCGTTGACTACAAGCTGGCAATAATCCGTACCCGATTTTCCCGGATCAATCAGGATTTCGACGGTATCGTCGGAGAAAACATACGTGTCGTGCGGCTTCTGGTTGCCGACCGGCTTGAGCCCCTTCGGCATCATGCATTTCATCGCGATATAGAGATTCCGATTGTCGTAGCAGATATATCCGATTGACTGCTGCGCTGCCGGAAGATTGGTCCTGTGCGTGATAAATCGCTCGGCGACGCCGGCTGTCGTCCAGCAGGCGTCATCGAGTTTACCATCCATCACCGGCGGCGATTCGGCGCGCGTGGCGTTGATGGTTCGTATGGTTTCATCAAATCCTTTCTGACCGTGCGCAGAATGAGCGGCAACGCCAGTGATCATGACCATGATGTAAATTATCCTTTTCAATGGGGGCTCCGTGGATTTGCAGCTAAGGCGTTGCCGGATGACGACCGGCATTCTCAAACGGAATAACTTGGCGACGCAATGGACATTTCCAAGTTTATTGGTCAGTGCCGTGGTCCATGTACTCTTTGTCCAATATCAGTGTGTCGTCGGCCTCATCGACGATCTGCTCGGGCACCTGAGAGAACCTCGGATTCAGGATCGTACACTCGGATACGCCTTTGGCGATTTTTATTCCTGTCTTGCCGCTGGCGAAGTAGAGGTAGTTCAGATGCAGCGTGTCGCCGCGGCGCATGTCGACGCCGGTGTCGAAGCCCTCGATGGTGGTGTTGCTGATCACAAACTGATTGGTCGTATTGATGAGGAATGCGGTGCCGATGTTGCCGATGATACAGTCGTAGAAACCGAAGCCGATGGAACTGTTGTTCGCCTCGATAGCCGTATTGCAGGCCGCGACCGACACTTTGCGAAACGTGTTGTACATGGACGCCTCGTTGCCGCCGTCCAGCAGGATTCCCTTGTCGAATCCTCTGATCCGCACATCCTCGACAAGCGAATAGCTTTGCTTGGTGTAATCCATGCCCACCCCGCTGGATTTGCGGTCCATGCCGTTGAGGGTCAGCCCCCTGATCCGCCAGCCGGAGGTGCGCACCCCCGGATCGGGAGCCTGCAACATGGCCTTGACGATGCCGCGCAACACCGCCTGATCACCGATCAGGCGCGTCTTGTTGCGCAACTTGATCGTCCTGCTCACCGCATAGGTGCCGGCCGGCAGAAAGACTCGCCCACCCTGATGGCAGGCATCGATCGCGGCCTGGATGGCTGCGGTGTCATCGGTCTTGCGGTCGGCCTTGGCCCCCCACCATTGGGGATAGACTTCCTTGACGAATCGTGAGTCAAACACAACCCGGCCGGGCCCCTCGAAAATGTGCGCCAGCGGCGCCTGGATCGGCCCGGCAACGGTCAGTACCACACCGTCGGCAACCGCGAGCCGACCGCCCATTTGAAACTGCAGACAAATATTCGCGGGCACTTTTACATCGGTCGCGACGGATTCCACCGATTCGATTTTTAGTGTTGCCGGCTTGTCTCCGAGATCGAACACCTGCCGCGCCAGCCCCTTCAGTTCAGACCGATCGACGGGCGCGGGCTTCGGCAGGCGCGACCTGCCATCGGCATAATGCGCTCGCACCTCCCGTTCCGACAGCGGCCGGCGGTATATACGTACCTCGTCGATCATACCGTTGAAATAGGCATCACGGGTGCGGCCGATCCAAAGGCTTTGCCCGCTGCTCTTGATTGGTTCCGACAGGGAGTACATGGCATCCAGTTCGCCGTTCAGATACACCCGCATCTTGCTGCCGTTATAGGTGCCGACCACGTGCGACCACTCGCCCAAGGGGACGGGCACCCGCGGGTTGTTCCCGCCGCCGGATACATAGAACCACGCTGTCGAGTTGGGATTGAATGCGAGGGCATAGGACGAATGCGTCTTGCCGATGATCCACGTCTCGCCCGGTGGCCCGGCGTACGGGTAGATCCAGGCCTCCAGCGTGATGTGTTCGCTGATATCCAGGATCTCCGCGTCGCCGCAATCGACGTAATCATCGACACCATCCAGTTTCAGCGCGGTGCCGATGCCGGCATCGGGCGT
Source organism: uncultured Lentisphaeria bacterium (assembly GCA_913042885.1). The sequence goes on from CAJWLW010000031.1 coordinate 18,082, forward strand.
CCAGGCGGCGCCGTTTTTCAAAACGCCGTTGTTGTTGTTGTCAGTGCGGTCGCGGGCGGTCTCGCCGTCGCCGGCTTCGAAGGTCCACCAGGCCACGAGGTCGCTGTCGCCGAGATAATCCAGGGCGGCGCTGCTGAACGCCGTGTTCAGAGCAATCAGAAACACGGTCATGAGTGTGCGAATTGTCATCAGTCCTCCGTATCAAAGTTTAGTGTCAGCGGTTCTTTTATGAAGCTGGTGCCGTAGCCCATGGCCATGCCCCTGATCCCCTTTTTCATCACCACTTTCTTACGGGTATCCCATGTTGTGTAGAAGGCCAGTCCCGTATCCTCGAGATTTCCGACCAGCCACTTGCAGAATGCGCCATGTCCAGGCCACCAAATGTCTGTATATGCCTTGGGATAGGTCACGATCTTCAACCGGTAGGCCTCGAAGGCATCGACGCCGACTTTCAGTTCCTGCCAGTTTTCCGGCGTCTCTTTTGTCTGCCAGGTGCGATAGGCAATGAGCATCTCGGTCAGCAGCTTGATGAAATCAAACTGGTCCCTCGAGAGCCGAACCCAGCCCTGCGTCCGCTCTGTATCGGCCTCCTTTTCCGCTTTTTGGATGAGCGCCTCAAGCTGTTCAAGAAACGCGGGTGGATACTGGGCCAGAAACAAGTTGGGCGTGTTCATCCACCGCGGCAACCTGGTGTTCCGGCCGCTCGCGGAGATGTCATTCTTGTCGATCGGTACCACGTCACGCAACCGTGCCTCCAGCACGTCGAAAAACTGTGTCATGGTGCCGCTCGCCTTGCCGTACACGCCGTTACAGTATTCCTCGATGATGGCTTTGTAATCCTCAGACGGATCGCCCATCAGCCTGCCGGCCATATAGAAGACCCGGCCTTGCAGACCCCATATCGCCTCGGGATCCAGGCCCAGACCTACAAAGCCTTTCCCGTGCAGATACTGGACTCTCTCGGCTGTTTCCCCGGCCGTCATGTGGAGATTCAATCCCATCTGACATTGGGTGTTGAACCAAACGCTGAAACCCGCCAGGCCGGCGACCTTGCCGGACCAGGCCTCGATATACTCCGGATCCATGTGCATGAGCTCGCCGATTACATTGTCGCCGAAATAGTTGATCTTTTTCGACGGCCACGCTGTCGGTGCATAGCACATGAGCATGACCATCTTGTCCGGGTGGGATTTGGCTACTTCGTCAATAACCGCCTTGTGCAGAAGGAATAGCCGCTCCGGCGGGTTGTCCCTGAGTTTTGTGCGCTGAAATTCCTCCCAGCGCATGCCCGTGGGGAAACCACGATAGTTATCCAATTTCTCGCATTCGGGGCACTGGCACCGGCGATAGCCGTCCTCCTGGCCGATGGATTTCCAGTCCAATCCCCCATCGAGTCGATCTCGCACGTGTTCCACCAGCAGCCTTTTCACATCAGAATTGCTCGAGCACAGGTGATGGCCATACGGCGATTCTCTGGTCCATTCGGCATTCCTGCGCTCGCCGCCAATCAGGGCATAGTACTCGGGATGGGTCTTGCCGTATTTCTGCTGGGAGACCGCCGCATAGTAGGTATGCCCGCCCGCCGCCACCTTGACAGCCTTGCGATAGTTGTTGGCCAGTGCGGCGATCGCCTTGCCCGGCTCGCCCAGAACATTCTCGTCATATGGGGAGCGGTTGCCGTTGTAGGCGAAGGCCGGCTGGAAGATCTCGTCGAGGTCTTGCGGAACGAAAATGTCCTCGCTTTGTGGGACGAGCTCTCCCTGGGGGCCGGGAAGAAACCACCGGACCCCGCAAAAATCCTCGAGGAATTTGATGACCGCCCTGCACGTGCCTCTGGCGCCAACCCAGTCGCATGGCTGACTCGAACTGCCGTCACCCGGAACGGCCTGCACATCGAGTTCGGGATCATCCAGGCCAAGCAGGTAAAGCACGTTTTCCTTCACAATCAGCTTGCAGCCGTCGTACTTCAGGCCGCTGCTGTCAATGCCGTCCCTGGCGGCCATTCTCGTCTGACCGACTGAGATGAGGGCGCCCGAAGGCGCCGCCATGTCTTCGGTGATTGCGCTGAGCTTTGCACCCGTGGCTTTCTGGACATATTCCTGAAGCCACTTGACCGCCTCATTGGTCCACTTGCCGGGATTCGCAGGTGTCACAATGGTGGCTGTTGCCCGGCCGCCTTTTACAAGAGTCAGCATTTGTTTCGGTTTCAGTTCGAGCAGGACCACGTCATCCAGGAAGAATGATCCGCTCCCATTCATCGAGTCGGGCGGCACACCTCGGAAAATCACTTTTGAAAGACCTCTCCCAGCCGGAACGTTTGCCTTTGCCGGCGTAAACTTGGCGAGCCATTCATCGTCGAGCCCGCCTTGGAACCTTTCCTTTCCAATCGACTTGCCGAGCAAATTGAAATATTCGAGTTCCAGATACGCGTTGCCGCCGGGGCGGCTGTTTCCATTGCCGCGGTATGCCCAGTGAAAACGCTTCAAGGAGTAATTGGCCGTTCCAGCCGACGTGCCCAGATGCATGGCTCCGACTGTGATGCCGTGGCCGCCGAATCCAAAACTGCCCACTTGCATGCCGCTGATCGGTTTGGGGGTACTTTTAGAAGTGGAAACGTGTGTCCCCCAATAATTCGGTGCTGAGGATTCATTCGTCCATTTGGCCACAACCCCCTCCGGCGTCCCCGCGTCAGTGAACTTGCCACCCGCCGCGGGAAACCCTTGCCCCTGCTCAAAGCTTATAGAAACTTCTGCGGCACCGACCTCACCGCCAATCGCCGCAAGTGCCACCACCAGCCATAACTTTTTCATGCCATCACCCTTGAACCATAGAGACGCTCTGCCACAATTGTCCGGCAGTCACGTCACGAAGCAGTCCCAACCGGCTCGCCGTGAGGCGCGCGCCCACCTTCGCAAGGCCTATGGCGGGCAGGCATCGACGCGTCCTACTCGAAATCCAGCGTCAGCGGCTCTTTGATAAAACTGTAGTAATACGACTGGCCATAGCCCATCGGCATCCCGCGAATGCCTTTCTCCATCACGACTTTCTTGCGATTCTCCCACGGCACATAAAAGGCCACCGCCGTGTCCTCCAGGTTGCCGCAAAGCCATTTGCAGAACGTCGCATGCCCGGGCCACCAGACATCGGTGTATGACTTCGGATACGTGACAATCTTCAGCCGCCATGCCTCGAAAGCATCGACGCTGGCTTTCAGTTCCTGCCAGTTTTTCGGTGTCTCTTTTGTCTGCCACGCACGATAGTCGATCAGCATTTCAGTCAACAGCCTGACAAAATCGAACTGGTCGCGCGACAGGCGCACCCATCCCTTGTTGCGCGGCGTATCCGCGGCGGCTTCAGCACGCTGCATCAGGGACTCGAGCCGGGCAAGCACGTCGGGCGGATACATCGCCAGGAACATCGCGGACGTGTTCAACCAGCGCGGCATCTGTGTGTTGCGCGCGTCTGCCGCAATATCTTCGTCGCTGATCGGCACCACCTGGCTCAACCGCTGCTGCGCCAACTCGAAAAACTCGAGCATCGAACCCGATGCCTTGCCGTAAACGCCGTCGCAATACTCGCTGATGATCGCGTTGTAATCCTGCGTCGGATCGCCCAGCAACCGGCCCATCATGTAAAACACCGGTCCTTCGAGTCCCCACGTGGCTTCCGGGTCCAGGCTGATCGCGACAAAGCCGTTCTCGTGCAGGTAACGGATCCGTGTCGCCGCCTCCTCCGCAGTCATGTGGAGGTTCAAGCCCATCGGGCATTGGGTGTTGAACCAGTATGTGAAACCCGCGAGGCCGGCAACTTTGCCACGCCATGCTGCGATGTATTCGGGGTTGAGGTTCATCAACTCACCGATGATTTTGTCGCCGTAGGAGTCGATCTTCTTTGACGGCCAGGCAGTGGGTGCATAGCACATCAGCATGACCATCTTGTCCGGCCGGGACGCGGCGAGCGCGTCGGCAACGCCCTTGTGAAGCTGGAACAGGCGTTCAGGCGGCGCCTCTCTGAGCGACGAATTCTGGAATACTTCCCAGCGCATCCCCACGGGTGAGTCGCGATAGTTGTCCAACGCATCACACGGATCGCATTGACAGCGCAGGTAACCGTCCTCCTGGCCGATGGAGACCCAGTCGAGGCCCTGGTCGAATCGCATCTCCATGTACTCGGTCAATATCCGCTTGACATCGGGATTGGAGGAACACAGGTGGTTGCCCGGCCCGGTGCGCTTGCCGTTCAGGAGCGCGAAGTACTCGGGATGGTCGTCGAAGTACTTCTCGGTCGGCACCGCGTGGTAATAGGTGTGCCCGCCCGGTGCCACTTTGACCGCCTTACGATAATTGTTGGCCTGCGCGGCCAGCGACTTCCCCGGCTCGTTCAGAATGTTTTCGTCATATACGGAACGTCCATCGGAATAAGCGAAGGCCGTTCGCCCGGTCTCGTTCAGATCGCGGGGTACTCCGATGTCCGTTGCCTTCGGGACCCGTTCGCCTTGCGGGCCCGGCAGGAACCAGCGGACCCGGCAAAAATCCTCGAGGAATTTGATGACCGCTCTGCACGTGCCGCGGGCGCCGACCCAGTCGTGGGTGTTGGTCCCGACATGATCCCGACCCAGCAGGTAGAGCACATCGTCGGCGACGACAAGGCGGCAGTCGTCCCACTTCAAACCGGTGGTATCGACACCGGCCTCCCGCGCCATCGCTGTATGCCCGAGGCTGATCAGCGTACCGGCGGGGGCATTGCCTTCCGTCGCGATCGTCAGCTGCGCACCGCTGACTTTCTCGACGTACTCCTGCAACCACGCCGCGGCCGTCTTCGTCCACATCGGCGCATCGTCGGGGACAACGATCGTGCATGCGCTCTTGCCTGCTTTGACCAGTGAGAGTTTCGACACGGGTTGGACCTCCAACAGGGTTACGTCGTCAAGGAAAAACGTGCCGGAACCGATCGCCGGGTTGGGTGGTACGCCCCGGAAAATGATCCTTGACAGCGCCTTGCCCGCCGGCAGTGTTACCTTTACCGACTCGAACTTTGGTGTCCAGTCATCGTTGAGTCCGCCGGTGAACTTCTCCTTGCCCAGCGATCTGTGCTGCAGGTCGATGCATTCGACTTCCAGGTACGCATCGCCGCCTGGACGACTGTTGCCGTTGCCGCGGTAGGCCCAATGAAAACTGACCAGTGCGTAGTTGGCCGGCGTTCCCGAGGTATTCAGATGAATCGTCCCCACGGTAACACCGTGCCCACCGTCGCCGAATCCCGCGATCTGCTTGCCGTTGATCGGCGCCGGCGCATCTTGAGACCGGACGCCGAGCGGGCCGTCATCGGTAACCCACATATTGGGTGCCGCTGAATCGTTGGACCATCGCGTTACGACAGTTCCCGGCACGGCGCCGTCGGTAAATTCGACGCCTGCGGTTGGAAAGCCCTGGTCCTGCTCGAAGCCGATGACAACCGTACGCTGACCGCAAATCGGGGAAACAGCCCCGAGTGTCAGTGCCAATGCTAAGGTCCAATGCAGTCGTTGTAAATCACAAGTCACTTCATGATCTCCTTTAGATTGTTACCGGTCGGGAGCGGAAGGCTGATACCTGACCGCCGTGTCCATTCAATCGAAAAATTCCGAATTATTGAACAGATGATAGATAGACCTGCCGCCCTTCCGCCTGCGCCCGCCGGCCCGCCTCGACGATCGCCATCAACTCGAGCATTGATGTGCTCGAAACCGGTGCCGTCCCTGTGGTCGCCATGCTCTTGAGACCCTCAAGTGTCCGTACGCCCGCATGCGGGAACAGGGAATCGTCGATAAACGGTGAATGAATCACTCCCGTCTGTCCATACACATCGCAGCGGAATCCGCAATAAATATGGCGTGCCACGACATAATTATTCATCGCCAGCACATCGAACGGCTCGCCGCCGGCGTTTGGATAATGCAGATGGAGATACTCGAACGGCCGCGTCCCCATGCACTGCACATACTCGACACCGTCGCCGAAGAGCCCCTGGGCCAACGACAGTGTGTGGAAAATCCCCGCCAGATTGCCTTCTTTGCCGACCGCACCGCGCACCACCCCCTGCACGACCGGCGCGATCTCAGTAAACCGACTGCGAAATCGGTCCGCGTGCGGCGACATGCGCAGCAGCGATGTGCTCATCAACGGTGCTTTGTGCTTCTCGGCAAGCTCGACCATCATCCGGGCATCCTGCAGGGAACTGGATAATGGTTTATCCACAAACGTCGGGATACCACGTTCCAGGGACGGCGCCGCCAATTGTAAATGATCATCACCTGCCGTATAACAGTCGGCAACAAATACCAGGTCGACATCCGTGCACAGCTCTTCGATCGAATCACAGACTATCGGCTCGCCGTTGAAGACCGTCGCCATTTCTTCCGCTGCTTTTCGATCCGCGTCCCACAGTTTCGACAATTTGAGCCCGGATACAGTTGGCGCCGTGAGTTCCTCGGGCCGGTCCCAATAACCGCCGTAGAACAGCCAATGCAGACCAGGTTGTGCGTCCCGGAAGCGAATGGGATCGTGCGCCGCAAATAAAGCCGCGTACCAGTAGGCATGCAGGTCGCAGCGAATCATGCCAATACGAACCGTGTTCATCGATGACTCCGTGTGCGCGGTCTATACTCAGTGAGTATAAGTTGAGTAGCTGCTGTCCGAACGAAAATCTTTGCGGCGGGTGACGAATGACGTCAGACGGGTCCGGAGTCCTGCCTCACATACGGCAGGAGCCTTCGCCACAAGTTTTGGAAACGCGGATTCCGTCCAAACAATAGTTACGGTCAATGAATGTTTCCCACTGGAAGGAGTTGTGCAAGTGGCGCCAAACGCGACTGTATGCACAGGGCGGTTTCATTCTCAGGTTGCCACCGGGAGGAACGACGAAACGGCCCTGTCTGCACGCACTCTGGTGTTTGTATTTCACCCCCGTTCGACCTAAAGTCTTTCCTCGTTAGTTGTGTGTAGGAATCGCGTCTGCCCTATACTTCAGGGGGCACGTTTGATGAATCGGAACGTTTCTGTAGGACTCCTTCCCGCCCGTGTTGCCGGCGCGACCGGTACATGCAGTCGCACTATGCCCAATGAGCTTCCGGCGCCATGTCCGCCGGTGCCGGGAGCGGGGCGACGGTGGCGACGATCAAGATTTACCCTGATCGAATTGCTGGTAGTCATCGCCATCATCGCCATCCTGGCGTCGATGCTGTTGCCGGCGCTCCAGTCCGCCCGTGGTCGGGCGCGCATGATTTTCTGCCTCAACAACCTCAAGGAGCTTGGGTTTTCGATGAACATGTACGCCGGCGACTACGATGGATTTCTGCCGGCGCTTTTTCCGACGACGAACCCGTACTTCCTGCGTTGGTACTACGAGATCAGCGAATATATGGGGCCTGGCGGCGATACGACCCAGGGATTCGGTGAAGACTACATGCGCTGCCCCAGCCAACCCGACGATTGCTACCGCACCTACGGCGCCAATTATCCCAGCGTCTTTCGCTACTATGTATGGGAGTCGTCGGACGTTAATCTCCACACCAAACTAAAAAACGTCCCGATCAATGTGCTGATGGTGGGAGACTCGACCAACCGGGACTGGGGCATGGGCGACCGAAATACGAGTGCCATCATCTTCAACCCTGCCGGATGGTGCATGGACACGAATTACGATGGCGTCGGAGGGAACGACTCGTTCGGGTCGCATGTGAGCGATACGGGGCCTTACCAGTCTTGGGGGCCGTTGCATTTCGGCGGCGGCAATTTTGTCTTCAGCGACGGTCACGCCAAATACGTGAAGATTATCGACTGGGAGAACAATGAGGACGGCATGTGGGGCAGCGACTACAACTCGAATGGCGACTGCGGTGTCCCACCCGGCTACGCGATATACTGACCCGTTTCAGCCGGGGCCCTCGTCTTGTCGCTTATCCCAGATGTGCGCTGGTCCCGCTGAAGCGCCCGCTCACTTCATAATCTCCTTCAAATACACCGGCCGCCCCAGTTTTACCGACTTGCGTCCGGCTTCCACGATAGCGATCTTCTCCTTCAACGAATCGGTCGATACCGTCGGCTTGCCGGTTCGCATCATTTGCCGAAACAGCTTGACGATGATCTCACCCCCGGCCAGGAACTCCGGATCCCCGATTGCCGGCGAGTGGATTGCGCCGCCCCTGCTGTATGCCGATGCAAAGAAGTCGCAACGCTCGGGGAACGTGTCGAGGTCGGTGTTGAGCACCAGCGCCTCCTGCCCGTTCTTGTAGTGAAGATTCAAGTACGTCATCGGCGCTGCCATCGCACCGTTTTCGACGACCGTTGACTTGGTGCTGTTCAGTTCCGGCGGCAGGTCAGGCAGAAGCGGAGTCGTCCCCATCGCCTGTACCCACTCCACACCGTCGCCGAGCAGGTTTCGAATCAGCGCGATCCCGTGAATCACCCCGGCCAACCCGGCGCCACCGACGCCCTTTGCCACAACCAGTGTGACCGGATCAATCTCGGCAAACCGCTTCCGAAACAGCTTGAGGGTTGGATTATGTTCCAGCAACGACGCCGACATGATGATCGTCTTGTTCGCCTTCGCCAGGTCAATCATCTTGCAGCACTCCCGGTAGGTTGGCGCGAACGGCTTGTCCATGAAGACCGGAATACCCTTCTTTAGGAATGGCGTTGCCAGTTTCACGTGATCATGGCCGTCTCCACTGCAGTCCGCAACAAACGCCGCATCGACCCCTTCGGTTGCTTCCCGGATCGTCCGGCATGGTTTCGGTTTGCCCCGAAATGTTTCCGAAAAATCCTGAGCCTGTCGATAGTCCGCATCCCAACAGCGCACAATTTCGAACCCTGGGACATGCGGACTGTGCAGTTGGTTGGGATCTCTCATGTCGGCAAAATAGTAATGGCACACCGGATTGTTGCGGAGGAAAATCATCGGATCACACTTTTCCATGAACGGCCCGTACCAGTAACCATGGGTATCGCAACGCAACAGCGCGAGTCGTATCTTTCGATTGCCAACGCCCTTGAATGCCATCGTCATAATCTCCTAAAGTGATGTCGTGAAAAATTCTTAGCGTAATCGCAACAACCGCCAACCGAAGGCGGGCAGTGTGTTGTCCAGTTTTGCTTTACGCCCGGTGATCGCATCCGTGATCTGCATTTCCTTTCCTGCTAACCCTAATGCCCGCAGTTTTAACTTCAATTCAATCTGCGTCCGTTTCCGATTCAAATTCGATACGACCGCGAGCACCCCATTCTTCGGATGCCGATACAAACTGACATAGCCGCCCGCGGTGATCGACGCGACATACTTCTGATTGCGCCAGTACGGCAGCCATTCCGCGCCCTTGCGGTCGAACGCCGTCATTGCCTTCCAGATGCGACCGGTAAGATCCACCTTTTTGCCGTCGTCGTTCGGGCGCATCGGAATGTCGTGAAGCAGGCAGATCGACCAGGCTTGCTCAAAGGAAAAGCCTGCGCCATAGCATAAGAATTCACCAGGCACACCCCATTGATGCCCCATGAACTCAGCGCGAAACGTATCCAGCGGCAGCAGGTCGGCTGCGGTATCCATGCCTTTTACTGCCTGGAATTGCTCACCGTCCCAATAGCTCGTGGCCCAGGCCAGGGTCGGCATCACCATGCACGTCGAGTTGTGGACATTGACCTGTGCATCCGGGCAGCGATCCCGTACCGCATTGTAGAGACGGCGCATCGCGCTGCGGACACCAAAGATCGGGAAGCTCTGGCTAATGGTGCCGCCAGCCTTCACATTGCCGCAGCCGTGCAGCGTGTTGCAACAGCCAAACGGATATTCTGTCCCATCGAGATAAACACCGTCGACGCCAAACTGGTCCATGGTACGGGCAATCGCGTCGACCGTGAAGTCCTGCCAGGCGTCGTTGAGGCAGACACACCAAGCCGACTGATCCGGCTGCGGCGGTTCGTGGTACAACGGGTAACCGCGCTTGGGCAGCACCAGGTTCGTTATTCCAAAATCCCGCCATTCCGGGGCCAGGTCGGATACGAGGAAACTGTAGTACAACAGAATCTTCAAGCCGCGGGAGTGACAATCCTTGACGATCTTTCGCACCTGCTTTTCGTTGGTCGGAATCCAGTGCCCTTCGATGTCGGTCCATTGCTCATGAATGATTACCGTCCGGACGCCGGCCTCCACGAAACGATCCAGCTTCGCCGGTGCCAGTTCCAGTGGCTTCTCATGTCCCGTGAGGGATGTTCCAACATGGGTGATGCGATAATCCCAGGCATCCTGCTCCAGCGGCTTTACCGGAGTTGCTTGCATGCCAAACGTGTAGTGCTGCGCACCAAACAGATCGATCGCCCGATCGTCGACTGCCGCATCGCGAGTCGCCGCGGCCTCCAGCTCCGGAGTCGAGATCCACTCCGCGGGTTTCTCCGATGCCGGGCGCAGTCGAACCGGCTGCGAAATAACATGCAACCGCAACAGCACGCGATTGCCTTTGGGCGTGATCTCCGTCACCAATCCGTTCGCCGGCGGATACCAGTTGCGGTCGGACTCACAGAACCAGGCCAGTCCCCGGCGGTCGTCGCCCAACCAGACATACGGCCGAAATCCCATCAGCACGGGTTCGTCCGGACGATTGCCGGAATTCTTCGCCATTCCCCAGAGGCCGGGGAAATGATACAGGTATTCGGCATATCGTCGATGCACCGCGATCTCGACACCGAGCGAATCAACCTGGGTCGCACGAGTACCGGTAACCGACC
>CAJWLW010000032.1 GCA_913042885.1 uncultured Lentisphaeria bacterium
GTTCAAATAGAGCACTATCAGAAAGAAGGCTGGTTGATCGTCGACGACTTCCTCGCTCCCGACGAATTAAGCGCCCTCAACGCCGCCGTCGACACCGGTGTCGAGACGATGGGCGGCGACAAAGTTTCCGGAGTTTCCGGCGAGCACAACGAGAGCATCATGGGCGACAGCGAGACCTATTACAGCCGGGTATTCCTGCAACGGGTCAATCTCTGGCGAGTCAACAACGATATCAAGAATTTCTTCCTCAACCCGACTCTCGGCGAAATGCTCTGCCAACTCGCCGACATCGACGGCATCCGCGTCTGGCACGACCAAACCTTGCAGAAACTCGCCTGGGGCAACCCCACCTCGTGGCATATTGACGTGCCCAACTGGTCCTTCTACTCGCCCGACGCCATCTCGATCTGGATCGCGCTCAACGACGCCACGGTGCAAAACGGCTGCATGTATTTCCTGCCCGGCTCGCATCAACAGGCCGACTACGAGCGCAAAGGCGACTTCAGCGCCGATATTGGCGCCCTCTTCGACCAATACCCCGAATTTAGGGAGATCGAACCGGTCCCCGCCGCGATGAAGGCCGGCTCCGCCGGTTTCCACAATGGACTCATGGCCCACGCCGCCGGTCCCAACATGACGCCATATGCCCGCCGGGCGATGACCTGCGCCTATATGCCCGATGGCGCGACCTTCAACGGCATCCAGAATATTCTGTCGAAAGAGCGTTTTGAAAGCATGGAGATCGGCGACCTGCACGACGACGATGAGCAGACGCCGTTAGTCTGGTCGCAAAAATAGCCGTTGGCATTCCCTACAAAAAAGGCCACCATGAATTCATCTACTTTACCGACATCCACCTGTGCGAGGGGCGCGATTCGAGCAAGGGTTTTGAACGTTGTCTGGACTCGATGCTCAGCCACGGCCCGCAATTACTGATCAACGGCGGCGACCTTGGCATCACGCCTGAAGCCTAGCCCTCTACGACGAACTGAGCGAAGAAGTGCCAGTGCCCATTCTGCACAGCAACGGTTGCGGGACAGGAATCCCGGCAGGCACTCGTTGGGGATGCGTCACGGCTTTTTTTAGAAACTGCGGTCATTGTGGAAGTAGGAAAGGCTTGTAAAAAGATTCCCTCTAATTTAAGCTACCCCGTATGAACGACACCCTTTCAGCCGAACTCCGCGTTGCCCTGGTCACTGGGGCAGGATCGGGTATTGGACGCAGGACTGCGGTGGCGCTGGGGCGTGCGGGATTTTCCGTCGTACTGGCCGACCTGAACGAGAATACGGCTCAAGAGGCCGCAGGTGAGGTTGTCGCCGCTGGCGCTCGCGCCTCAGTGGTGCTTGCGGATGTCTCCGATGCTGCTTCGGTGCGCTCCCTGTTCGAACAGGTTCGCGAGGAATTCGGCCGACTGGACGTGCTTTTCAATAACGCCGGGATCGGCGCTCCGCGCAAACCGATAGAAGACCTGAGCGACGACGAATGGCAGTCGTGCGTCGATACCAATGTGTCCGGCGTTTTCTACTGCATCCGCGAAGCATTCAGGCTCATGAAGGACCAGGACCCAAGGGGCGGGCGCATAATCAACAACGGCTCGATATCGGCTCATGTTCCCCGTCCCGAGGCCGCTCCTTACAACGCCACGAAAGCCGCCGTGTGCGGCTTGACCAAGTCAGCCGCCGTGGAGGGCCGCAAGTACGACATCGCCTGTGGGCAAATCGACATCGGCAATGCGTTGACCAAACAAACCTATAAGGTCGAAGAGGGTATGATGCAGGCAAACGGTTCGATGCAACCCGAGCCAACGATAAATCCCGACGACGTCGCCGATGCCGTGGTCTATATGGCCAACCTGCCGCTTTCGACTAATGTGCTGTCCCTGACGGTGATGGCGACCAAGATGCCGTATGTGGGGCGCGGGTAGCAGCGAGGAAGCCGATCACGGTGTTTCCACCTTTAGGCGTGCCCGGCCAATCCACAGCGCCACGGGCAGGCACGCCAGACCAACGACCGCCGGCCAGGTCAGGATCTCGCCAAGAAACAGGACCGCCGTCACCACGGTTACAAAGACGACCAGCAGTTCGATCAGGAGAAATCCGGAAACCTGGGAGATCCCCTGGCAATAACGACGGGCGGCGTAATGCAAGACCCCGATGAGAACACAGAACAACAAGGCCGACAAACCGCTGCCGGACGCCAGCGGCGCGGCCAGCGGTTCACCGGCGACCACGGCGAACACCAGGAACAACGGCGCAGTGTACAATGACACGCCCAACATGCTTTGCATGGGCGTGGCGCCGTGCTCGATGGCCTTGCGTTCGAGGTTCAGATGAATCCCTGCCACCAGACATGCCAATCCGGCAATGCAAAATCCCCATAGGCCGATATTCGTCGAAAAATCGAAACCATCCTTCAGGCCGATCATCACAGCGGCCCCCGCCCCGAGCAGGCAACCGGACACACGACCAGCGGTCAAGCGATCGCTCAGGCGGTTCGCGTAGCGGGTTATCATCAGTGAAAACGCCGGATAAAGGCAGGAGAAGAGTATTTGGAAGACCGCCGCATCCATGATCAGCAGGCCGTACAGCAGCAGCGCGTTGACGATGGCTTTCAGGACGGTCGCTGCCAGCAGATACGCCCTCGCCCGCACGGACGCCGGCAGCAGTCGGTCCTGCCGATTCACGGCCAGCAACAGGTAGACAATGCCGATGACCAGCATCCGGTAAAAACCGAGGGCCATGGGGCTCGTATCCCATCCCGCCCGGAAGCACACCTTCAGCGTGATGGCAATGAGCCCGCCAGTGAGGGCGAACAGCGCAAGATTAAACAGCAGCTTGCGATGAATGGAAACCGGGCTGGACCCCGTGAGCGCATCGGGTATGGTCGGTGGTTGTCCCATGAAGCCAAATTTGACTGTAATGGGATGCCATTTCCAGAAGAATACCAATATAATTCTGGCCCGGCAGAAAAGCACAGCGCACCGGCAAGACCGTGCGTCTGAAAGACATCGGGTTTGAGTGACTGCTCCGGTTCACGGTTTAAGGTTAGAGTGTGGTGAAGATCAAACAGTTTGGATTGGAAGACTGGAAGACTGCAAAGCCATTCATCCTTCGAACCTTCGATGAGATGGTTGGGAAAAATTCGCGTCAATTCGCGGTTCAATTTCACGGAGCGGAACAATGAATAAACCCAACGACTGGCTCGCATACAGCATCGTGCCCAGCCAATTGAGAACAACATTGTGGCCGGCGATGTGGGGCAATGGTCAACTGGAGCTCATGGCCGAGCTCAATCGCCCCTGCGTCAGCGAGGTGGTCTGTTTCGGCTTCGGTTCTGAAGGTCTGCGGTATGACCGGGAACAACATTTAATACCCGCGGTGTATGACGATGACACGGGTAAAAAATATCTCCTGGACACGCCCGTGTCATCGGGGGCGCAGGATGCCACGGTGATATTCCAGCCGGCCCGGCAGACATGGCGCTATGAGTTCGACGACCTCGCCGTTGACGTTTCCCTCATTCTTCCCCGGCTGCAGCCGGGTTACCTCTTCAAACTGGAGTTGTCTCCCAAGAGCGGCAACCGTTCCCGGAAGTGGCGCGTTTACCATCAGTTGCGTGGCCACCAGGGGAATATACTGCTTGCAACAGAGGCAGGTCACAGTCTCGCCGGCGGCACCGCCTGGTGCAGAAGCAAGGTTGGCAAGCACGGCGAAGCCATCGGCTCAACTGCTGACGCCGAAGCTGTCAACCTGGGCCTGGATTACGACTACGCCAACGACATCATGGTCAAGACAGTCGCCGAAGCGGGCGATGGTGATCGCCCGCAACCCATCTATTTTGCCCGGGCATTGGGTTCTACTGTCGAAGAGGCCAGGGAGGGGCTGGCAGGAGTCTTGTCATCGCCCGAAAAACTGGAGGCTGAAACCGAGGCGTGGTGGAACCGGTACCTCGACGAAGTGCCGCGTTTGGATGTGCCGGACGAATCGTTCGCTAAGAACTTCCTCTGGTCCTGGGCGGACTTCCGCATGAATCGAATCGACGTGCCGATGGGTAAGGTGCCGGCCGGATTTTTTCGGGATAACAACTGCCGGATCAAGACGGACTCTGCGGTCAACTCCTTTGTCACCCCGCAAGCCGAGGTGATACAACTATTGCATGACAATCAACCAGCCCGAGACGTCATGCTTTACGTGCTTCGTGGGACGCGTCAAGAGGGGCTCTTGCGTTTAGGGCATGTCGGGGGAAGCAGCGACCGAATCAGCGACCCGGGCAACTATGTTACCTCCCTCGGACACTTATGCGGAATGCTGCACAAGTATCTGCTGAGCACCGGCGACATGGGCCTGCTCAGCGAGCCCATCGGCGACATCACCTTACTGCAGCGGCTCGAGGACGCGTTGGAAGCGCAACTGGCGTTTCGCGATACGGATACCGGATTATTCTGGACCGACGGTGAGATGAAGCGGTTCCCCGGTCTGTACCCGGGCGAGTTCAGCGGACTGGGGCCGGCTCTCGAGGCAGTAACCCGCTATCGCGGTGGCGTCGGCAGCTTTTACAACGATACCAACGCGATGGTTTATGGGACGCTTCTGGCGCTCGCCGACATCGAAGAGCTGGCCCAGGACGCAGAGCGCAGCGAAAGATACCGCGGGATGGCGGAAGACCTGCGACAGACCATCCAGGAACACTTGTGGGACGAAGAGCTGGGCTTTTTCATTGACCGGCGTTCAGATGGCTCGGTCAGCGACTACGTCGGCATTGGCGGCTTCATAACAGGGATCTTCGCGAATCACGTTTATCGTCCCGGCGGGGTTGCCACCAGGGAACAGGCCGAAAGACTGGCTGCCTGGTGTAATCATCCTGACTTCGCCAGCGAGTTCGGCGTGCTCTGTCTGGCACGCAGCAGTCCATATTTCGATGCTGCAGACTATAAAGGCTACAACAGCGGATTTGATATGCACTGGAGCAATCAAGTTGCTGCCGGACTGTACGCACATGGATGTTACGAGGAGGCGCACCGGCAATTATTCAAACTGTTTCGGCGCATCGGGGAAAATGCCGGGTTGGGCCCGCGCTATCGCGGAGAGGTTTACCACGCCGACACCGGTGAGATCCTTCCCCGGCGTTTTGTAAGCTATGGATGCATCCTTTCGGCGCTAAGTTCGGTAATCGAAGGGGTCTTCGGCATCCGCTGGACCCAGGACGCCTTGACGGTGCACGTCAACTCGCCGTGGCCGTGCGCGAAGCTTTCGAATTTGAAAATCCGCAAGTCGCTGCTGGATCTGGAACTGACGACGGATGGAAGTCTGGTCGTGACGATTAATGGAAACGAGGCGGCGCGAGACATTGATGGAAAAGTGGAACTTGCTTGGGAACTGTTTGGCTGATCGCCAAAGATGCTGCCTCAGATGTTACTAAAACAGGACAGAACGCCATAGAGGTTCCACAGAAAGATGTGCATCCCAGTTAAAACCAGAACTCCTCGAGGGTATTGACATGAAGAATTGGATTGTCGTGAACGTGACATTGAGTGTTTTGTTGTTGGTGGCAGCAGGTACAGCCGTAGCTGCCGAGCCGGAGTTGGTAGGGCACTGGACTTTTAGCGAGGGTAGTGGCGAAAGGGCCCGCGACTCGAGCGGCCAGGACAACCATGGAAGGATCGAGGGTGCTGCGGCCTTCGTCAAGGGGCCCAAAGGCTATGCGCTTCGGTTCGACGGTGTGGATGATTTCGTGGACTGTGGGGCAAGCAATAGTCTGCAACAACTTGAGCTCGGCGGCACGATCGAGTTGTGGTTCAAACCGGAGGAGTTCCAGGGAGGCCTGGTCAACTGGACCACCGGATCTGGCTGGGAGGACTGTCGACTTGTGCTGGCCTTCAAAAACTACCACGGGAGTACCAGCTTTATCTTTGCAGAGGCGGATGGTTTGGCTGGGTCGAAACATTATTATGAGCATAGTATTAAGGAGATGCCCGTAAAAGGCTCATGGAACCATGTGGTGCTGACTTTCGACAACACCACCATTGCCTATTATCTCGACGGCCGTCTGCAACGGGTTTTGTCCCAGTATAACAGCCCCAAAATTGAGGGCGTCCCGCTATGGATCGGCAGGTCCCAGGGACTTGGAGCACCGTACTTCAAGGGCCTCATGGACGAGGTGCGCATTTACAAGGGCGCGCTTGATTCCGCCGACATCCTCGCCCGTTATAAAGAGCAAGCCGTTGCCTTTGGGAAAGAGATAAAGGACTTCAAAGCGCCGCTCATAAAGGCGCAGGCTATCCCGGAACCGGGTTGGATAGCGGTGACGATTGATTATGCGCTCATGAGGCTGCTGCCTGAATCTTCAGTGGCCAAAGTAAGGGTACTGGATGCCGGGGGCGGCAAGGTGCTCGGAACCAGGGTTGAAAAAATTCCGCCAAATTCCAGCTTCGCCACCCTCAAAATAGACGCCACCAGCATTGCAGCCGGCACGTATCTGGTCGAGGCAGAAATACTTGACAGTGATGGAAAACGGATCGGAGAATCGTCACGTCAAAGCGTCAAGTGGCCCGGCCAGCCTGAAACTTTCAAAGGAATCAAAATATTGAACAATGTTGTCTGGGATCTTTTCAAGTCGGAAAACATCAGCGCCGACAAGACATTCACCTTCAAGAGCCCCAAAAGGCGGTGGGCATATGTTATGGCGACGGCCGATGCAAGCGGTGGGGAGATCGGCATATCGCTGCATAAGTATCAGGACCTGATTTCATTCAAGAAAGGGGAGAGGACCACCAAGGAGGCGATGCGATTTCTGCCGGCAGGGGAGCATAAGCTGACTGTGAGCAGTGAAGGCGGTGCCAGGATTGACAGGATCGTGGTGCGTTCGATACCAGAAATCCTGTTACATGAATTCCCTGGCGGTCCAGCGTTTTCTGGATCCTTAGGGATGTCACGCGAGGAATTCACAGAAAAATATGTCATACCGAATGTCAACACGTTTGTCATCGCCCCGTCTAACGTGGAGATGCCGTCATTCAAAAAATGGCAGTCAAGCGGGAGGCGGTGGCTTGCCGGCTGCTTGGTACCGTACGAGAAGGATGGAAAGACGTATACGGCCGAGCAGGCATATAAGCACATATCCTCAACTGCAGGCTTTACCAACAGACTTGTTCACGGTTCAATGGCAGACGAGGATGCCGGCTCCTATCCTGCCAGCGCCGCCTATGCAGAGGCGATACATAAACTCCGGGCAAGCCCCGAGTTCAAAGACAAGCTCTTCCATTCTTACGAACACATTCATGCATTGATGGGACAGCAGGCGTTCATGAAGGCTATAATTGATACGGGCTCAACGATTGCGTGGAAACGGTATTTGAAGACTCATACAAGCGAGCTCGCCGCGCGGTTATTTCTGCAACAGAAGGTCGTAGACATGGCCCGTGAATTTCGCGACATGTACCCACGCGCCATGGAGCACGTGGCGGTCTGCTTCGGAACCTTTACAGCAGTCGGCGGCCACCTCTTGAACTCAACGCCATCTGTAAACTATAAGGTTTACCTTGATACGCAGTACAACGCTATCGCAAACGATCCGGTTTTCTGGGGGACGTATGGGCTGATGTTATATCATTCCGGCTACTCCGACGAAGAAACGATCCGCTGGGCTTGCAATCTATTCAGGCACTACGGGATCGAAGGGAAAACGGAGCCGGCCACAAAGAATCCGTATAAATCGCCGCACCTTACAAACGGCGATTTTGCCGACGGTACGCAGGGCTGGGAGATTGCCCCGGCCGAGCAGGGCAGCATCCGTACGACTCTCAAACCGGGCCTCGGGAAGCTCCAAGAACGCATGTACTGGTCACCAGATGGAGATATCGGTCTGGTTATGGCGAGAAGTGCAGAAAAACCGAACAGTATAACCCAGGAGATCAAAAATCTTGAGCCCGGCAAATTATACACATTCAGGATGATGACGTGCGACTACGACGATATGTCAAAGAAAGAGAAGTATGCCGTCCGTATTGAGCTGGAAAATGTCACCATGATCCCCGAAAGAACTTTTACCTGTTTTGCCCCGCTCGCCGGGTTTATAAATCCGAAAACACACAAGACGTGGATGAACTATCACTGGTATCTGTTTCGCGCTAAAGGCAAGTCGGCCCGTGTCACGATAACGGATTGGAAGGCGGATGCTGAACCAGCCGGCCCGGTCGGTCAACAGCTCATGTTTAACTTTCTGCAGGTCCATCCCTATTATCCAATGGAGGAATAGTGAAATGAGAAAATTAAGCAGATGCTTCTTGCTGTGATTGTTTCAGTACTCTGTCGACCGCGCGACGCGACGGCCGTGACGCTGTCCCTCCGGTGCGACCCGGATGTCGCCCGGGATACGCCCCAGCGACGGCAGGAGGAATCCCTTAGGCTGTTCGATTATGCCGCCACTGGTATTCGCGCCGCCGCCGAAAACTTGCGTGTGGGCGAAGCCTTCCAATTTGAGAATCCGTAAGCCGCTGTTGGACTTGGAACTGACGGCGGACGGGAGCTTGGTTGCGATGATTGACGGTAACAAGGTGGAGCGAAACTTTTTCACGCTCATCGAACTGCTGGTGGTGATTGCCATCATCGCCATTCTCGCCTCCATGCTGCTGCCCGCGCTGAACCTGGCAAAAGAAAAAGGGCGGCCTTAGCGCTGTGTATCAGCAATTTGAAACAGATATATCTGGGTTTTGTGATGTATACCGATGACGAAGATGGCATTGTGCCGCCCTGTTCTGTCAGTGCACCGACCTGGGCCCCTGCAACGTGTGCTTGTTGTGATAGAGACGGGTGGCACTTATATCTGGATATTTAGATCAGACCCGTTCCCGGTGCTGAGGGGAGAGCTGGCGAACAGTCCGGCGGGATATCAATGATTAAGCGCATTGTCTGCCGTGCCTGTTGACGATGGGATTTTCTATTACTGCGAATATGTTCGTGCTGGCGGATTACATGATTTGAGGATGAGCCGCGTGAAGGAAATAACAAGAAGGGGTCACTGATGACGACGGCAAGACGAATTGTTTTTCTTTTGTCCATTATCGGGGCAGCGTACGCTGGCGGAGCGGCCGGCGCCGAGTCGGGGGTGTTTTCCAAACCCAGAGTCATCCAGGCCGTGAGGGCCGACACGGCACCGACGATTGACGGCAGAGTGGATGATGAATGCTGGGAAAGAGCGCCGGAGATAACTGACTTCCTGAGCAGAAAAACGGAGGTCCGCGCAACGGTACAGTCCTACGCCTACATCTGCTACGACCAGTCCAATCTTTACATCGCGATGAAATGTCCGATCCA
Organism: uncultured Lentisphaeria bacterium; assembly: GCA_913042885.1. The sequence continues at coordinate 9,312 of CAJWLW010000032.1, forward strand.
GAAAGGGACCCGGCCGTTCGGCGGGCCCGGCGCCCACGACTCCGCCATTTGGTACGAGAGTGATCATGTCGAGATCATGCTGGACCCGGACCGGTCCATTGACGCTGACCAGTCCGATCTGAACTACTATCAGCTCGGCATCAACGCGTATGAGGCCACCTTCGACTGCACCAGATCCCTGGGTGGCTCCGGTGAGGACGACGCATGGAACGGTGAATGGATTGGAAAAACACACATAGGCGACGATTACTGGTCGGTGGAAATAGCCATTCCCTATTATGCCCTCGGCATCACGTCACAAACCAGCTCAACCTGGGGCATCAATCTATGCCGAGTAAAACGGCCGGATGAAGAATTGTCCTCTATCGCCGTCCACGGGATGTTCGTCGACGTGAAAAAATTTGCCGTGCTCGAAGGTCTTAACGTCGACTTTGAGAAGTACTTTTTCCAAATCGAGCCGAGCTTCGTTGCTTTCGATCCCACTCCGGAGAAGCCATGGCCCGTGCTCAACATGCGGGTCACGAACATGTCCGGTAAGACCCGAAAAGCGCGGATCGATGTGCACCGTCCCACGCCGGACGGCAAAGGGACAGTGGAATCCGATGTCTACACTTTGCCCAGGAAGCAATCCGTTGTGCTTGAACTGGAGCCACTGGAAATCGATCCGATCGCGATCATAAAAGCCGGTCTCCGCGCGATCCGGGTCGAGCCCAAGACACAAAAGGTCGTCGTGACCGACCCCGAGACCGGCACTGTCCTGGCACTGGCCTATGTCAGAGAAGAGTTGCCTTGGATTTACAACCCGATGACGCTGGTGGTGGACGATGCCTGGCCGCAGCAGGTTTCGACGGCAAAGTCCCAGGACAGTTTGATCACCGTGCACACCTTTCTCCCGAAAGCGCATCTTGAAAAGGGAGAAATTGCCATAACCCTGACATCACGAAAGACCGGCGAAGTCGTGATGACAAGAAATTTTTCCCCACCTGCCAAGACGATCGAAGTGGCACTTTCGGACGAGCGGCTGCCGTGGGGGGCTTATGATGTGCGCGCGGCGTTCAAGGACGGGGACGGCCACGAGTTCGTGGCATCCAGGGCCCTTGCCGTCATACTGCCCGACGGCAGACAGCGCATCAAGCGACTCAATAACCTCACGAGCGAGTTGATGAACATCCGGGAACGGGGGCTCCAGGACCAGCCGGAGATCGCGTTCATGAACCCGCGAGACGGCTGGTGTTACTTCCGCCTCTCCGGCAACATGAGCCTGACACTCGATGCCGGGGAACAGCCGCTGGCCGTGACCAAGGCGGGTGAGAAGCCGGTCGAGGTCATGCGACACCTTCCCGCGGGCCGACACATTCTCCGGGTTGACGGCGTGCCTGAAGAGCTCATCGTCCGTGCCATACCGGAGATCCTATTACATGAATTTGGGGCCTTAAATCTCGAGTTTGGCAGCCTACATGGCAACTTGGGGATGTCCGCACTGGATTTCTACGAGCAGTATGTCATGGACAATGTCAATACCTTTATTGGATTTCCGGATTACCTGAAGGAGGACCACAAGTATTTTTCAATGTTCAGTAAATGGAAGCAGAGCGGCGGCAGATTGCTCACGCCCTGCCTGTCTGGTATTGGGCTGGAGGAACGGGTCGGAAGGTTCACCGTCGAGCAAGCTTATGAGCACATATCCACAACCAGAGGCTTCCTCAGTCCACTGTCTGAGGGCTCGATTGCAGACGAGTTTGGCAACAGTGGACCGCTCTGCGCTATCTACGCTGAGGCCGTGCGAAAGCTGAAGGCCAGCCCGCGGTTCAAGGATAAGCTCTTTTATCCGTATGCGAACCATCTGTACAGCGGCCCGGAAGGCAGGGAGCTCGTGCAAGCCCTCATTGAGACCGGTTCAGCCATTGCCTGGAAGCGCTACCTGGTGTCGCAAGCCGACGAGCGCACGGCCCGAAAATTCCTCAACGAGGAGCTTGTCGAGCATGCGCGCCGGTATCGCGATCTCAGCCCCGGGTCTTTGGAACATATCGCCGTCTGCTTCGGATTCTTTTCGGCACCGGGTGGCCACGTCCTGAACTTGTTTCCATCAGTCAACTACAAGGTTTACCTCGACATGCAGTTCAACCTCGTCGCCAACGATCCTGTTTTCCAGGGCACTTATGGGCTCATGGGCTATCACAGCAGCTATTCGGATGAGGAGACCCTTCGCTGGATTTGCCAACTCTTCCGCCACTATGGCATCGAAGGCAGAACTGAGCCGGCCACTGGCGACCCGTACCAATTGCCCCATCTCGTGAACGGTGATTTTGTTGACGGGGCGAAGGGGTGGTCGGTTGAGCCGGCAGAAGAAAACAGCATCCGTATCGATCGCAAACCCGGCCTCGGCAGGCTTCAAACACGTTCAGTGGGCGATACTGGTTTAGTCACTGTCAGAAGTGCAAAGAGGCCCAACACATTCACCCAGGCGATCAAAGACCTCCAACCGGGCGGATTATACACGTTCCGTATGATGACCTGTGACTACGAGGACATGTCAAAGAGAGAGAAACACGCCGTCACTGTAAAGCTGGAAAATGTCACCTTGATCCCCGGAAAATCCTTGAGCACTATTTTCCCTGACGCCTCCTTTGTCTTCATAGAAAAACACAAGACCTGGCTGAACTATCACTGGGTCCTGTTCCGCGCTGAGGGCAACAGCGCCCGTGTCACAATTACGGATTGGGCAAGTGATGCTGAACCGGCCGGTCCGATCGGCCAGGAGCTGATATACAACTACGTTCATGTTCAGCCCTATTTCGAATCTGAAGAGCCATTGTGAGGAATCGAGCGATGAAACAGATAGGTATAGCGTGGGTACTGGCTGTTCTTCTCAGCAGTGCGATCGGCGCAGAAATCAAGGGGACTGTGGGCTACTGGTCTTTTGACGAAGCTGCAGGCGAGGTCGCGAGAGATGCGAGCGGCAACGGGAATGACGGCAACATTCATGGCGCAAAGTTTGTCAAGAGTCCGAAGGGCTTTGCCCTCAAGTTCGACGGTGAGGATGACTTCGTGGAATGCGAGGCAAGCAAAAGCCTGCAACAACTCGAGCTCGCCGGAACGATCGAGCTGTGGTTCAAGCCGGAAGAATTGCAGGGCGGACTGGTCAACTGGAGCACCGGCTCGGGTTGGGCGGACCAACGACTTGTGATGGCGTTCAGAACCCGTGAAGGCGAGGCTGCGGAATTCATTTCTCGCGCTTCGGATGGCTCGGGTCAGGGGAAGCGCTTTCGTGGGAAAGATCTCAATGCGCCCGAAAAGGGCTCCTGGAACCATGTGGCGCTGACCTTCGACGGCGGCACGATTACTTACCACCTGGATGGCCGGATGCTTCGAGCCCACTCTCAACAATACGCTCGGGCTGTCCTGGAGGGCATCCCGCTGTGGATCGGCAGGTGTCAGGGACTCGGGAAAGGCTTTTTCAAGGGAACAATGGATGAGGTTCGGCTTTACAGCAGGGTCCTCTCAGACGAGGAAATTCTCGCCCATTACAAAGAAGGTGCTGCTGCATTCGGAAAAGACACGTCACCATTCGAGAGGCCGGAGATCAGAATAGAAGTCTTGCCCGAGCCGGGATGGATCGCGGTCGAGGCCGATTATGGTCTCATGCGGCCCTTGCCGGAAGGCGCTTCCGTCGAGGCGCAGATACTGGACGCCCAGGGGGCTAAGACGCTTTTGAGAAAGGTCGAGGCAATACATATCCCGCGGACGGTAACCAACGTCATACTGGATGCCAGGGCCTTGCAACCCGGCAATTACCTCATTCGTGCAGGCATCGTTGGAGCCGATAGGCGTTTGGCTGGAGAAACGGTGCAAACGCCGGTCTCATGGCCTGGGCAATCCGAGGCGTTCAAAGGCGTCAGAATACTCAACAACCTGGTCTGGGAGCTTCTGAACGTTCAACCGGGCCTGGTCGAAGGCGAGCAGGTCTACACGTTCACAAGTCCAAAGAGCCGATGGCTCCACGTTGCGACGGCGGTTGATGCCGGGAAAGGCGTGCGCCTGTCGGTCGAGCCTGGAAGTAAGGCGCGTAACATGATCGTCTTTGAAGCGGGGGAGAAGGGGTCGAAGGAGGCAATGTGCTTCTTGCCGGCGGGTGCGAGCAAGCTAATCCTGCAGGCTGACGGCCCATGCGATATTCAGAGTATCGTGGCCCGCTCAATACCGGAGCTCTGGTACCACGAATTTGGCGGCGGACCCAGCCCCGGGGAATTCCACTCCGACCCCGGCGAGTTCATGGAGAAACACGTCATTGCCAATGTCAACACGTTTGCTTTGTCGGGTGGCCTGTTGGCAGCCCGCCCGCCCGTACTTCAGAAATACCTGCTGACACCCCGCAGGTGGCTTACCAATTTTGTGATGAAGGGGTTGGACTACTTTGGCGAGGCGTATGCGCTGTCCTCGTCACAGGAAGTGTACGACTATGTCTCCGGTCTCCGTGGACTTAATGACCCCGAGATTGATGGTGTCATTGGCGACGAGTTACTTGGCGGAAGTGATCCGGGCTTCCCATGGTACACGGATGCGATCAGGATGCTCAAGGCCAGTCCTAAGTTTAAGGACAAGCTGTTCTACGCTTATTGTACGAATATTTATGGCGGCGACCAGGGTAGAAAGTTAGTTAAGACCATTATTGATGCAGGCGGTACGCTCGTTTGGGAACGATATCTGAAGACGATGTCGAGCGAGAACGCGGCGCGGGAACACATGCGGGAACACCTGGTCCTGAACGCGCGTCAATATCGTGAACTCTGCCCAGGCTCTATTGAACATATAACGGTCCTCGTCGGGTACTATACGTTGCCTGGCGGACATCTCGAAAACTCCACCCCGTCGATCAATTTCAAGACTCACCTCGACATGCAATTCAACATCGTGGCAAATGACCCGGTTTTCTGGGGCGCCTATGGATTGGGGGGATACCACAGTTCATATAGCAACGAAGAAACCATTCGGTGGATGGTCAGGCTTTTCCGCCATTACGGCATAGAGGGCAGCACCGAACCTGCGACCGATGAACCGTACATTCTGCCCCATATCGAAAATCCGGATTTCATCCATGGCACAGACGGCTGGACGCTCGACCCGGTCGAGGCGGGCAGTATCCGCCCCATCTTCAAGCGGGGCTGGGGCTTTCTTCAATCACGGGTCGGCAGGACCGAGGGGGATACTGCCCTGCTCACTGTGAGAAGTGCCAGGCGGCCCAATCGCTTCTCTCAGGAAATCAAGGACCTTGAGCCCGGCCGGCTATACTCGTTCTACATGTTCAGCGGCGACGGCAAGGATATGTCAAAAAGAGAGCAGCATGCAGTACGCATTCACTTTGAGAACGCGACCGTTATTCCAGAGAAAGGCTACACGTTCGTGCACCCCAATCGGGAGAGTTTTCCACCGTACGACAAGGCGGCCGCAGCCTGGATGAACTATCACTATCGGGTTTTCCGGGCGAACGGCAACTCGGCAAGACTTGTTATCTCAGATTGGTTCAATGATGTTGAACCCGGTGGCCCGATCGGCCAGGAACTTATGTACAACTTCATCAGTGTGCAACCGTATTTCTCGGAGGAATAATATGAGAAGGCGAAACGTCATGAAAACCGCATGGGTCTCGTTGCTTCTACTCTTGATCACTTGTTCCCTGGGCTGGGCGGACGATAGCGGGCTGGTCGTGCAGTACGCCTTCGACGAGGGAGCAGGCACGCAAGCGAAGGATGGAAGCGGCAAGGGGAATGACGGCAACATTCAGGGCGCGAAGTTTGTCAAGAGTCCGAAGGGCCATGCCCTCAAGTTCGACGGCGTGGATGACTTCGTGGAATGCGGGGCAAGCAAGAGCCTGCAACAACTTGAGCTCGCAGCCACGATTGAGCTTTGGTTCAAGCCGGAAGCGTTTCAGGGCGGACTCGCCAACTGGAGCACCGGATCCGGGTCGGAGGACCAACGCTTCGTCGTCGCGTTCAAGACCGTGGAAGGCAAGGCTGCTGAATTCATCCATGTCGCGTCGAATGGCCCGGCCTATGGGAAGCACTCTCTCGAGTACGGCCTTGATACGCCGATAAAGAACGCCTGGAACCACCTGGTACTGACTTTCGACAGTGCCACGATTACCTACTACCTGGACGGCCGGGTGCGTCGGGTTCACTCCCCTGTGCGCGTTCGTCCCGACCTGGCGGACATTCCCCTGTGGATCGGCAGGTGCCAGGGACTTGGAAAAGAGTTCTTCAAGGGGTTGGCCGATGAGGTCCGGGTCTACAACCGTGCCATCTCGAGCGATGAAATACTCGCCCATTACAAAGAAGGTGCCGCTGCATTCGGGAAAGACACGTCAGTGTTCGAGAGGCCGGAGATCAGGGTGGAAGTTATGCCCGAGCCCGGATGGATCGCGGTCGAGGCCGATTATGGCCTCATGCGGCCTTTGCCGGAAGGCTCCTCCGTCGAGGTCCAGCTGGTGGACCAGGAGGCGAAAACGCTTGCAAAGAAAGTCGCGCGAATCCCCCCCCAGGCCACGACGCTCAACGTTGTGCTGAACGCCATACCCCTGCAGCGCGGGAACTATCTCACTCGGACGACCATAATCGCAGCCGACGGCAGTCCGATCGGCAAACCGGCGGGGCAGCCTCTCTTTTGGTTTGGCCAGTCTGAGAAATTCAAGGGGATCAAGATACTGAACAACATGGTCTGGGAACTTCTCAGAGTTGAAGGGGTTCCTGTAGACGGGACCCGGGAATACACGTTCAAGGCGCCCAGACCACGATGGGTCTATGTCATGACGGCCGCGGACGCAAGTGCGGGCAGTCTCGACATATCGCTTGATGGATACGAACAATTCATCTCGTTTGCAAAGGGTGAGAAAACAGAAAAGGAATCGATGCGGTTTCTCCCGGCAGGCGAGCATAAGCTCATTCTCCGCAGCGAAGGCGCGTGTCGGATTGAAACGCTTGTGGTCCGCTCGATACCGGAAATTCTCTCTCATGAATACATCGGCGAGCCGTTCATCAAGTTAGACATGTCGCCTTGGGATTTCATCGAGAAATATGTGATGCGCAACGTCAATACGTTCATCGTGGCTCCAAGTGACCTGGATCACCCGTTCTTCCAAAAGTGGCAGGCGAATGGCGGGCGATGGAGATGGCTGACGGCGGTTACGGCGCGTAACGAGAAGGATGGCAACACGCTCACGGTCGCACAAGTGTACGAGTACCTGTCCACAACTGCAGGCTTCCTCAGTCCACTCGTTGAGGGCATGATCGTGGATGAGTTCGGTGGATCTGAGCCGGTCCTGCCCAACTACGGTGATGCACTGAGAAAACTCAGGATGACCCCCGAGTTCAAGGACAAATTCATGTACGTTTACTGTTATGGTCTCCTGGGTCTGCCCGGCGGGACTGGCCAGAGATTGCTCGATGCCCTTGCCATGACGGGAAGTGCAATGGCGTGGGAACGCTACCTGAAGACACAATCGAATGAGTCTGCGGCGCGTGACTATCTGAAAGAGGCATTGGTTCAGCGGGCGCGTGAGTACCGCGCGGGGCCAAGCTATATGCAATATATGGCAGTCTGCATCGGGTATTTTACGAAAGCCGGCGGACATCTCCTGAACGCCACCCCATCCGTCAATTATAAGACATACCTCGACATGCAATTCAACATTGTGGCGAATGATCCGGTTTTCTGGGGAACCTATGGGCTGATGGGATATCACAGCAACTATTCGGATGAGGAGACCCTTCGCTGGATGTGCAAGCTCTTCCGGCACTATGGAATCGAAGGCAACAGCGAGCCGGCCACCGACGACCCGTATCAGCCCGGCCACATTCAAAACTCCGATTTCATCAATGGCACCGACGGATGGACGCTCAACCCTGCCGACGAGGGCAGTATCCGTCCCGGCTTCAGGCGCGGCTGGGGCTCGTTGCAAACACGCTATGGCAGTATCGAGGGCGATACGTTCCTGGTCACCGTGAGAAATGCCAAGCGGGCCAACGCCTTCTCTCAGGAAATCAAGAACCTTCAGCCCGGTCGGCTCTATTCATTCCGCATGTACACCGCCGATCATGCGGATATGTCCAAAGAGGAAAAGAACGCCATACGCATCCAGATCGAGAACGCGACCTTGCTTCCCGAGAGATCCGTCACGTATGTGCATTCCAATCCCGGGCACGGATGCTTTGCGCCCTACGACAAGGAAGGCTCTGCCTGGATGAACTATCACTGGCGCGTGTTTCGCGCCAACGGCCATTCGGCAAGGCTGGTGATCTCGGACTGGATCGGTGACGACAAGCCAGGTGGACCTGTCGGCCAGGAGCTGATGTATAATTTCATCAGTGTGCAACCGTATTTCAGCGAATGACAGACGACGTGTCAGGTTGAATCAGCAGGCTCCCCTTTAATGATTTGTGGTTACGTGGGATGCGTAAGGGCTGATCCTTTCGAATTCGAATCGCGCCGGATTCAAGAGATCCTGTGATCACTTAAGAGACCTATGGCACTTTCGCCGGTATAGTTGAGCCATGGGATCAACCCAAATGGTAGGGTTGCACAGGCGATTTCAATGCACTCGATTCAACAGGACCTCATAACCTTGAAATCAGCGCCTCAATGAGGCTCACAACATCCCTGCGCTCAACATTTCGCAACACGACACGTTCCTAGATCCGAACAATTTTCGTCCGTCGCAGTTCATGCGATGGTGGTTGCCGAAGGAGAACCAGCCATGCCAAATCCCATGCCTGCTCTCGGCAAGGTCATTGTCGATGGGCAGGAGATTGACATTCTCCAAGGCGACACGCTTGGGGCGTGCATGATGCGCACCACGAGCTTGGCCAGGTGCGCGATGGCGCGGTCCATGTCGTCAATTGCTATAGCGGCAAAGAGCGACGGATCAGTGGCTTGGACATGGTGGTGTTCGTTACGGTGCCGACTCCGAACGACGAATTGCCTGCGCCGCTTCGGGTGGCTGGCGTGGAGGTTCATGCGATCGGCGACTGTGTGGCTCCCGGTGACATCGAAAACGCGACATTCGAAGGCCACCGGGCAGCACGGCAACTATAATTTGGATAAATAAGGATAAACAGTGACATGAGCGGATTGAGTTCAAGCGAGATAGAGAATGGCCTGCGGAAACTGGGTGTCCAGGCTGGCGACACGACGCTGGTGCACTCCGCGATGCGGACCATGGGCCACGTGGAAGGCGGTGCGAAGACATTCGTGGATACGCTGTTGGGAATGCTGGGGCCAAGCGGTACGTTGGTGGTTCCCACCTTTACCTTTGCCCACGAAGCTGAAGACAATCCCGTCGTCGATCCGGCAGCAGACCATTCGGAAATGGGAATTATTACAGAAACGGCTCGTCTATATCCCGATGCGCGTCGGAGCACGGCGTTTCGTCACAGTTTCGCGGCAATCGGCAAGTGGTCCGGGGTGGTCGCTGGAAACGACGCGGCGCTGTCACCGTTTGACCTGCGTTCGTCGTTTGGAGTCATGGCGGCGTTGAACACAAAAGTGATAATGCTTGGCGTCACGTATGCGAGTTCGACCAGCCACCACTTTGCGGAGTTCGTGTGCGAGGTGCCCTATCGTCAGGTGATTTCCCTGAATACCAAAGTCCGTCAGACCAGCGGCAAGGTCGTCGAGCAGCCGATGATGGACTACCAGCCGAAGAGCGAAGGGGGGTCCTACTACGGAACACGTGGACCTGACTTCAATCGACTGGGACAAATGCTTGAAGACCAGGGGGTGGTGAACACCGCCTTCATTGGAAATGCCGCAGTCCGGCAGTTTGCCATGCGTGATTTACTGGACCTGGCCCGACTGGAGGCCGCCCAGGACTACAATGTTTTTCGCTCGCCGGACGGCGAACCCCACAACACGACAGCATTGAAGTTTGGTTGCTCGATCGATAGTCCCGAACTCATTGATGGAGCTGGACGAGTTCACGCGGTTGAGTGGTGTGTGAAGGATGTCGACAAACTGATCCTGCCAAGAGCTGATGTATAACTTCATCAGTGTTCAGCCCTATTTCGAGTCTGAAGAGCCATTGTGAGGAATAGAACGATGAAACAAATAGGTATAGCCTGGGCACTGGCTGTTCTTCTCAGCAGTGCGGTCGGTGCAGAAATCGAGGGGCTGGTGGGCTACTGGCCTTTTGACGAAGCTGGAGGCGAGGTCGCCGGAGATGCGAGCGGCAACGAGAACGACGGCACGATCCACGGCGCGGCATTCGTCAAGAGCCCCAAAGGCCATGCACTCGGTTTCGACGGCGTCGATGACTTTGTGGCGTGCGGGGCCAGCAAAAGCCTGCAACAACTCGAGCGTGCCGGAACGATCGAGCTGTGGTTCAAGCCCGAAGAATTGCAGGGCGGACTGGTCAACTGGAGCACCGGATCAGGCTGGGAGGACGAACGACTTGTCGTCGCGTTTAAGGCCCGAAAAGGCACGGTCGAGTTTCTTCATGCCGCGTCGGATGGTACGGGCCTGGGGAAGCACGCTCGCCAATACGATCTCGACATGCCGGTAAAGAACTCCTGGAACCATCTGGCACTGACCTTCGACGGCGGCACGATTACTTACCACCTGGATGGACGGATGCGTCGGGTTCACTCCCGTAAGTTCGCTCGGTCCAATCTGGAGGGCGTCCCCCTGTGGATTGGCAGGTGTCAGGGACTTGGAAAAGAGTTCTTCAAAGGGACGATGGACGAGATTCGGATCTATAACAGGGCCCTCTCAGATGAAGAAATTCTGGCCCATTATAAAGAAGATGCTGCAGCATTCGGAAAAGACACGTCTGTGTTCCAGAGGCCAGAAATCAGGATAGAAGTTTTCCCCGAACCAGGATGGATCGCGGTTGAGGTCGATTATGGTCTCATGCGGCCTTTGCCGGAAGGTTCTTCCGTCGAGGTGCAGATACTGGACGCCCAGGGGGCCAAGACGCTTGCGAGGAAAGCAGAGAGAATCCAACCGCAGACCATGACGCTCAACGTCGTGCTGAACGCCGTACCCTTGCAGCCCGGGAACTATCTCACTCGTACCAGCATAATTGCAGCCGACGGTAGTCCGATTGGCAGGCCGGTGGCGCAGTCGGTCTCCTGGCCGGGCCAGTCCGAAGCATTCAAGGGAGTTAAGATACTGAACAACGTCGTCTGGGAACTTCTAAGCGTTGAATCGGGAACTGTGGATGGAACCCGGGCATATGCGTTTAAGTCCCCCAAGACACGATGGGCCTATGTCGTGATAGCCGCAGACGCAAGCGAGGGGGGGCTTGATATATCGCTTGACGGATACGAGAAAATCATCTCATTTGAAAAGGGTGAGAAAGGGACAAAGGAAAGCATGCGGTTTCTGCCAGAAGGGGAGCATCAGTTGGGTGTCCGCAGTGGGGGCCCTTGTCGAATTGAAACCCTTGTGGTCCGCTCGATACCAGTAATTTACTCTCATGAATTCCTCGGCGAGCCATTCATCAAGTTGGACATGTCGCCAGGGGATTTTATCGAAAAATATGTCATGAGCAACGTCAATACGTTCAGCCTTGGTGGGTCGCAGACAGATCATCCCTTCTTCAGAAAGTGGCAGGCGGCGAGTCGAGGGAGATGGAGATGGCTCACTGGGACCTCTGGGCTTTGGGAAGCTGGAGATCTAAAACCCCTCACAGTGGAGCAAGCGTACGAGCATGTATCTACAACCGGAGGCTTTCTGAGTCCACTCCTTGACGGCATAATTTTTGACGAATTCGGCAACTCCGACCCGCTTTGCGCGGTCTATGCCGAAGCAGTGCGGAAACTGGCCGCTGAGCCAAAGTACAAAGGCAAGCTCTTTTATGCCTATGCCAACCACCTGTATACCGGCGAAGATGGCATTGAGCTGATGAAGGCCGTGTCGGAGACAGGGGCAGCGATCGCCTGGAAGCGATACCTCAAAACTCAATCCAACGTGCTTACGGCTAGGGCGTTTTTGCAATACGAGCTTGTGGAGCGCGCCCGGGCCTGGCGCAATGGCTTCCCGCAGTCGCTCGAGTGCATTGCGGTGTGCATCGGGTACTTTACGAGACCTGGCGGCCATCTCCTGAACTCCACGCCATCAGTCAATTTTAAGACCCACCTCGATATGGAGTTCAACATCGTGGCAAATCACCCGGCTTTCTGGGGAACCTATGGGTTGATGGCATATCACAGCAACTACAACGATGAGGAAACCATTCGGTGGATGGTCAGGCTTTTCCGCCATTACGGCATCGATGGCAGAACCGAACCCGCGACGGACGAACCGTACCTGCTGAGCCACATCGAAAATCCAGATTTCATCAATGGCACCGAGGGATGGACGCTTGAACCGGCCGAGAAGGGTAGTATTCGACCCGTCTTCAAGCGCGGCTTCGGCTGGCACCAAGCACGGGTCGGCAGGACCGAGGGGGATACGTCTCTGCTCACTGTCAGAAGCGCCAGGCGGCCCAATCGCTTCTCTCAGGAAATCGAGAACCTTCAGCCCGGTCGGCTCTACTCATTCCGCATGTTCACCGGCGACCATAAGGATATGTCAAAAAAGGAGCAGCACGCCGTACGCATTCAGATCGAGAACGCTACCTTGTTTCCAAAGAAAGGCTTCACCTACGTGCATTCCAATGCGGGGGGATCGAGAGCCTATCCACCCTACACCGAGGAAGGCTCAGCCTGGCTGAACTATTACTGGCGGATTTTTCGCGCCAACGGCACGACCGCGAAGCTTATTGTCTCCGATTGGGCAGACGATGATAATCTGGGCGGCGCAATCGGGCAGGAGCTCATGTATAACTACGTTCAGGTGCAATCCTATTATGCACCTGAGAAATAATGAAACCGTGAATACACGTGAATTAACGTGAATTAGGTGGACAGAAGGTGGGAGATTTGATTGGTGGCGATCTCGAACACTGGGCTCGTGCGTTGAATTCGTACGCCAACCGTTCACTGCAATAACTATTCACGTTAATTCACGGTTCAACATCACGACCAGAGGAGGAAGCACTGTGCGAACCGTTTCAATCTCGTTGACGCTTCTGTTGATAGCCTGCGCCCCGGTCCGGGCGGACGATAACGGGCTGATCCTGCACTACGCATTCGACGAGGGCGCGGGTACGAATGCCAAAGATTTGAGCCGCAACGGAAACGACGGCGAGGTTCACGGCGCGGCATTCGTCAAGAGTCCCAAAGGCCATGCACTTGGTTTCGACGGCGTCGATGACTTTGTGGCGTGCGCGGCAAGCAAAAGCCTGCAACAACTCGAGCGTGCCGGAACGATCGAGCTGTGGTTCAAGCCCGAAGAATTGCAGGGCGGCCTGGTCAACTGGAGCACCGGATCAGGCTGGGAGGACGAACGACTTGTGACGGCGTTCAACACGCATCGAGGCGGGATGGACTTCATTCATGTCCAGGCGGATGGTCTGACGCTGGGGAAGCACTCTCGCATATACCAGCTCGACACGCCGACAAAGAATGCATGGAACCATCTGGCCCTGACCTTCGACGGCGGCACCATTGCTTACTACCTCGATGGCCGGCTGCGTCGGGTTCACATGGCTGCGTACGCGCGACCAGACATAGCGGGCGTTCCCTTGTGGATTGGCAGGTGTGAGGGGATGGGAGAAGAGTTCTTCAAAGGTTCAGCGGATGAGGTCCGCATCTACAACCGTGTCTTGTCGAGCGGGGAAATTCTCGCCCACTACAAGGAAGATGCGGCGGCATTCGGAAAAAAACCGGCATTGTTCGAGATGCCGGAGGTCGGGATCGAAGCCCTGCCGGAGCCCGGATGGATCGCGGTTAAGGCCGATTACAGTCTGATGCGGCCGTTGCCGGAAGGCTCTTCTATTGAGGTTCAGGTAGTGGCGGCCAAGGGGGCCAAGACGCTTGCCAGGAAGGTGGAGAGAATCCTGCCTCACACCATGATGCTCAACGTCATTGTGAACGCCGAGAGCTTGCCGCGCGGGGAGTACCTGACTCGCACGGCTGTCATTGCAGCAGGCGGTAAACCGATTGGCCAGCCGGTGGAGAAGTCCGTTTCCTGGCCCGGTCGGTCCGAAGAATTCAAGGGAATCAAGGTACTGAACAACGTTGTCTGGGAACTCCTCAAGGCTGAACAGAAAACCATAAACGGAACCGAGACTTACGCGTTCAAGAGTCCCAAGACGCGATGGGTCTATGTCAAAACAACTGCTGATGCGGAAGGCGGCAGAATTGATATATCGCTGCATCAATACAAGGACGTCATCTCCTTTGAAAAGGGTGAGAAAGGGACGAAGGAAACCATGCGATTCCTGCCGGCCGGGGCGCATGAGTTGATTGTCCGCAGCGCCGGCACGGGTCGGATTGAAACGCTCGAGGTCCGCTCGATACCGGCACTTGTCTTTCATGAATTCATCAACTCGCCATTCATCAGTTTAGATATGTCGCGCTGGGACTTTATCGAGCAAAATATGAGCAGCGTCAATACGTTCATCGTGGGCCGGGGGATCACAGGTCCGGAGGATTCAGGTCACGAGTTGTTCAAAAAGTGGCAGGCGAGTGACGGGAGATGGCGTTGGCTTATCGGGACCCCGCTGCCTTTCGAGGATGGCGATCTGAAGCTCGTCACAGCGGAAGAAGCGTACGACTATGCGGCCACACGTGAAGGCTTCCGCAGTCCACTCGTTGACGGCATCATTGTGGACGAATTCAGCAACTCCACCCCGCTTTGCGCGGTCTATGCCGAAGCGGTGCGGAAACTCGCCGCCACGCCCGAATACAAGGACAAGTTCTTTTATGCCTACGCCAACCACCTTTATACCGGCGAAGAGGGCATTGATCTGCTCAAGGCCATGTTGGAGACCGGGGCAGCGGTTGCCTGGAAGCGATACCTGAAAACGCATTCCAACGAATTTACGGCCAGGGCGTTTCTGCAATACGAACTTGTCGAGCGCGTCCGAGCCTGGCGTGAGGCGATGCCGCAGTCGCTCGAGTGCATAGCGGTATGTCCCGGGTACTTTACGAGACCCGGTGGACATCTCCTCAACGCCACACCATCGGTCAATTACAAGACCTACCTTGACATGCAGTTCAACCTGGTGGCCAATGACCCGGCTTTCTGGGGAACCTTCGGGCTGATGGCGTATCACAGCGGTTACTCCGACGAGGAAACCATTCGCTGGATGTGCAGACTCTTCCGCTACTACGGTATCGAAGGCGAAAGCCGGCCGGCCACAAGCGATCCGTATGAATCCCCACATCTTGTCAACGGCGATTTTTTTGACGGAATCAACGGCTGGACAGTTGGACCGGCGGAACAGGATAGCGTCCGTCCCGTGCTCAAACGCGGCCTCAGTCGGCTTCAAGCACGCTATCCCACAGGGGTACCGGAGGGTGAGACCTGTTTGCTCATGGTCAGAAGCGCGAAAGGGCCTAACACCTTCTCTCAGGAAATCAAGAACCTTCAGCCCGGTCGGCTCTATTCATTCCGCATGCTAACCGGCGACTATAAGGATATGTCGGAAAAGGAGAACCATGCCGTACGTGTCCGTATCGAGAATGCGACCTTGATTCCAGAGAAAAGCGACACGTACTTGTATCCCAATCCCGGGCACGGGCGCTATCCGCCCTACGACAGGGAAGGCTCAGCCTGGATGAACTATCACTGGCGCGTATTTCGCGCCGACCACCATTCGGCAAGACTGGTGATCTCTGATTGGATCAGTGACGACGAACCCGATGGACGTGTTGGCCAGCAGATGATGTACAATTTCATTAGTGTGCAACCGTATTTCTCCGAGGAGCTCGAAACCGATGAGTAACCAGAACATTCTTGACCATGGTGCAAAAGGCGACGGCGAGACCGATGACGCGGCGGCAATCCAGGCAACCATCGACAAGTGCGCGGCCGCGGGCGGCGGACGGGTCGTAGTGCCGGCCGGCAGAACGTTCGTCGCCGGACCTTTTGAGCTTCGCTCCAAGGTCGAGTTCCATCTCGAACATGGCAGCTGCGTAGTGGCAAATCCCGAGCGCGGACTGTATACCGATCAGGTTTTTCCCGGTTGGGACGACGGCACGAAGTGGATCCATGCCACCGGCGCCGAAGACATTGCCGTTACCGGCAGCGGGGTCATTGATGGCCGCGGCAGAGCGTTCGTGGCAGATCGGCAGCCGCACCGGCACTGGCCGGCTTCCGGCCGGCCTTTCATGTTCAACTTCGAGGACTGCCGGCGCATCACCATGGAAGCCGTGACGCTGAGAGACTCCGCCTTCTGGGCAGTGCATCTCCTGGGCTGTGATGATGCCCTTTTCAACGGGATACGGATCCTGAACAATCCGCTGATGCCCAACTGCGACGGCATCGACCCGCACCGATCTCGCAATGTGCGCATCATTGGCTGCTATATCGAAGCCGGTGACGACTGCATCTGCCCGAAATCGGAAGCCGGATTCGAACATTATGGGGCAACCGAGGACATCATAGCCAGCGGCTGCACGTTGGTTTCCAGCTCCTGCGCCATCAAGATCGGCTCCGGTACGTACGGTGAATTCAGAAGGATGGTCTTCGACTCGTGCATCATCAGGAACTCGCACCGCGGACTGGGGATCCAGCTCCGTGACGGGGGTGTGGTCGAGGATGTTCTCTTCTCGAACATGTTCATCGAGACGCGCTTCTGTGAGCAATTCTGGTGGGGCGACGCCACACCTGTTTACGTGACTGCTTTCGAGCGCGAGCCCGGCGCGCCGCTGGGCGTGGTCCGGGACATCCGGTTCTCCAACATCGCATGCCGCAGCGAAAACGGCGTTTATATAGCCGCAAACAAAACCGATGCGATTCGGGATATCACCTTTGACAACGTGTCGGTCAAGCTCGACAGGTGGACAACTTACCCGGGTGGAAATTATGACCGGCGTCCCAGTGTCATGGAGCCGGAGCGATCCGAAACGCCGACATCAGGCTTTCACCTCGATACCGCCAGCGATATCACCATTAGAGACTGTTCAGTGACGTGGGGCGAGAACCTGCCCGAATACTACCGACACGCGCTCTGTGCGACGAATGTCACTGGCTTGACGACTGAGCGGTTGAAGGGCGATGCGGCTTTCCCGGATCGATACGAGGCCGTTGTAACGGAATAAGACGGCGTAGAAGAACACGCCGACTCCGCTTAACTCACGCGGTCGGCATGCACCGGGGCACGAAGATCCGCATTGTCCGGACAAGGCGATGGAATTCCTGCGGAGCTGGGAAGGGGCGCCGGCCAACCCTGGCGGTGAAACGGACGAGTCTGAGAATAAAAATCGGAGAATATGGTTGCCAACTTTTTGAAAGGAGAGGTACGCTATGAAGGAAAGTATATCCCGTCCTGAAGGTGCTGCCGCAATGCCAAAAAACCCGCTTCTCGTCTCCGCAGCTTCAGACCCGGCATCAGCCAGGTTTTGTAGGCGTCCGACCAGCGAACTGGTGCGGGCCACCCGTCCAGACTTCCTCGACAACGAGCTATCTCCCGCGCAGTGGTCTCACAGCGACTGGGACCGGTTGGAAGAGAGTCGCGAGGATGTATTCGACATGTCGGCGGTTGCTGCGCAATTCGACCACGCAAGCTTTATGAGGGACGGATACGCCGTCCTTAGCGGGATCATAACGCCGAAAGCCGTCGAGGAGTGGACGGCAGCGCTGCAATACGGCCAGCAACTCAATGACACACTGCTGACGTCGGACTGGACCCGGATCGACTGGCATGGCCTCGGCCGACCGCCGCCGAAGAAATCGCTCACCGCCGATGAGATCGAAAACGCGCTCGGGGGGAGCCAGATGTTGCCGCAGACGGACGATGATGCGGGCGTGAGGACGCTGCGGCAACACAGTGTTTTAGCCGAGTATTTCTCGGCCGGGCACGTCCCGTTCTTGATGAACGTGCTCATGCACCCGCAGATGCTCCAACTGCAACGGATGTGCCTCGGCTGCGACGAAATCTATTTCGATCACAACCAGCTGTTGACGAGACCGGGGGGGTATCCTGGCGGCGCATGGCACAGTCACACAATCGGCGGCGGCAAGGACAACTGCGGCGTTGCGAGCCCGTCGGAGTACCAGGCGCAGCCGAATTCAAACCTCACGCTCTGTTACCCTCAAGGCTTCGAAGCAGGCGACGACGGGGGCCTGAAGCTCATTCGGGGCAGCCATCTCTTCCGCGATCCGGCCGGGTGCCGGGCTGGCAGCGACGAAGAGATGCGGCGGGGCTGGCTGCAGGGGCGGGTGCATCCCGTCACTTCCGAGCCGCTTCAAATCGAACACCTCTCGCTGCCGCCGGGCTCAATCGTCTGCTGCCTGTCGCACGCCGCGCACGGAGTGGCCAGCAAAGCCCTGGGCAGAGAGACCCGCTGGTGCTCGCAGTACTGTTACAAGAAAGCAGACGACGTGAGCGGTCACGTCCAACCCCCGCGCGCCGTCCCACCGGTATGGGCAATGAAGGCGCAGCGGGGCGAGCTGCCGGCCGTCCTCGCGGAGTTGCTGCGGCCGAGCTACGACAAGGAGCTGATGGGCGGCCAGACCGGGACTGCACAGCCGTGACACGGCCGCAACCATCGCAAGACGCTCCGCCGCGCAACGCCGGCAGCCGGATTACGATTGAAGCAGACGTTCAGGAGGAAACATCGTGCCAAAAGCGCTGACGCCTTTGCTTCTATGGCTGATGATGATTTGTTGCGTGAGTCGGGCGGACGATCAGGCGCTGGTCGCACACTACGCCTTCGACGAGGGCGCCGGCACGGCAGCGACGGATGGGAGCGGCAACGGCAATGACGGCGAGGTTCACGGTGCGGTCTTTGTCAGGAGTCCCGAAGGTCATGCACTTCGTTTCGACGGTGTCGATGATTTTGTGGACTGCGGCGCAAGTGAAAGCCTGCAGCAGCTCGAGGTCGCCGGGACGATCGCGTTCTGGTTCAAGCCGGAAGAATTCCGGGGTGGACTGGTCAACTGGAGCACCGGCGGCAGCTGGCCAGATCAACGACTCGTCATCAGCTACAAGGTTTACCACGGAGCAACGGATTTCATCCAGGCCTCCGCCGATTCCAGACGGCATCGCGAGCGCCAGCTGGCCGGGCCCGCGAAGAACGTCTGGAACCACGTCGCAGTTACCTTCGATGGCGGTACTGTTTGCTATTATCTGGACGGGACTTTACGGAATGTATTCTACCAGGACGCGAGGCCCATGATCGCGGGTGTCCCGCTGTGGCTCGGCAGAAACGCCGGCCTGGGACCGGCGTACTTCAAAGGAGTCATGGACGAGGTGCGCATCTACAAGCGCATGCTTTCCTCTCTCGAG
>CAJWLW010000033.1 GCA_913042885.1 uncultured Lentisphaeria bacterium
GCCGCCGTCGCGGTGCCAGCCGCAGTTGACCTGACGCGGGCATTCGATCCGATGATTGCTCATCCACGTTGGCAGGAGGATGTTCGCGCCGAGCAGCGAGCGCACCGCGCCTGTTGCTGCGGGATTCTTGATGACCGCCTCGACAAACCACTCTTCGTTCAGAATCTCATGCGGCGCCAGGCTCGGGTGTTCCGTGAGAAACTCGGTGGTGCGGAGGTTCACCTCGTCGGGCACAACGTTCTCCAGAATCAGAAAACCCTGTTTGCAGAAATCAACGACGTCTTCGTCGGTCAGCGTGGGTTTGCAGTCATAGGTTTTTTCGCGCATTTCCCGCTCCTTTGTCCCGGCCTATTTCTCGAGAATGAACTCACAGCCGAGCCCGTACGTTGTTTCCTCGTCGGACATCATCAGTGCCATCTCCGGAAACTTGATGATCCGCCACCCGTCGAGCAGCGCGTGGTGCACCGTCTGGTAGGGCCACTCATCGGGGTCGTCCGGTCCATCGTGCACGCCGTCGCCGTCCACGAACGAGAGGCCGATCACCTTCGATGTTACCATCGTGTTTTCGGACTGCAGGTAGAGCAGGCGTTGGGGTGCGGCCGTGCCATCACCGTCACTCAGACCTTCCAGCACATGCTGCAGGTCGTGCTCGGTGAGCGCTCCGGTCCGGAGCCTTTCCACGCACTGTTCAAGTTGTCGTTTCAGATCCGCCATGGTACCGAGCGTCTTGTGCTCAAAGGATAGGAATTTGTTCTTTACACGACAAGAATTCAAGTAACCGGCGCAGAGGCCGACCTGCTGGTGGACTGTCAAATTTCTCTTGACCGAACACTACGCGTTCGATGGTGGAAAATCGCCGAGCTTGCGGCCACCGCCGCAGTCCTGTCCGCCGTCGACCAACAGGGTGGCGCCGGTCATGAACCGGGCATCATCGCTGGCGAGAAAGGCAAATACTCCGGCAACGTCATCGGGCGTGCCCAGCCGGTTCATCGGGACTATCCGTTTGGCGTAAAAGTCCATGAATTCCGGCGAATCCAGGCTTTCGGGCAACTCCGTCCTGATGTAGCCCGGGGCGACGGCATTGACGCGAATGTTGTAGTCTGCCAGATCGATTGCCATCGTTTTGGTTAGTAAGATTACGCCTGCTTTGCTGGCACTGTAGTGGGCGTATTTTACCTCTCCGGAGATTCCGGCCCTGCTGGACATGTTACTGATGACGCCGCCGCTTTCCTGTTTGACCATCTGACGTGCAACAAGTTGGGCAACGTTGAAGATTCCGGTGAGATTTATATCGATGATATCCTGCCAGACTTCAGGGGTAATGTCCAGGAAGTGGTTCTCGTGGGCGATGCCGGCGTTGTTGACCAGCACGTCGATGCTGCCCCAGCGTTTCACGGTGGCATCGACTGCGTTCTGGATCTCGTCGCGGTTGCGCACGTCGGCTTGGCAGGCCAATACCCGGTCGGCTTCGTCCCACTCCTTGACGCAGGCATCCAACGCATCTCCCGCCACATCAATGGCGACCGCCTTGTAGCCGTCACGTAAAAATCTTTCCGTCGTCGCCTTGCCAAGACCGCTTGCCGCGCCGGTAACAAAAACAACCTTTTCATTGGCGTTATGAGTCATTATTGGAGTTCCTTTTCAATCAGTGAACAAACCCGGCCTGGTACTCGGGCTTGCCGGCAATGTCGGTCCGCACCCGGTAGAGGGAACCACCCATGGCCGCATTTTTGTCGAAGCCGGTCGGGATATAGGAACTGACCCAGTAGTCGGCGGCACTTGTGACGTAAAGGTCGGTCAGGTTCGGGCCGCCAAAGATGACGCTCGATGTTTGCTTGACCGGAAAGGCAATTCGTTCCCGGACCTTTCCATCCGGGTCGTAGCGAACCACCTGTCCGCCATACCACTGCGCGCTCCAGATGTGGTCCTCGGCATCCACGGTGAGGCCGTCGGGTATCCCCTCGTCGTCCGGGACCTGCACCAGGACGCGCTTGTTGGAGAGGGCGCCGGAGTCCGGATCGACGTCGTAAGCATATATTTTACGTACCAGCGTGTCGGTGAAATAAAGAGTCTTGTTGTCGCAGCTGAAACCCATTCCGTTGACGTGCTCGAAACCCTCGGCCACGACACGCACCGATTCATCGGTGTCCAGCAGGTAAAGCTTGCCGGGCTTTTCTACCGCGTTAGCCTCGACATCCCAATACAGCGTGCCGGCGTAAACTCGACCGGCGGGGTCGGCGATGATATCATTGAAGAACAGTTCTTCGCCGTTGTGGTTGGCCAGGATCGTACGATAATCGTCTTGCCCCCGCCAGATATGCAGCCCGGTGGACCCGGCGAAGACAAACCTTCCGTCATGGTTTCGGGCGATCCCGGCGACCATGAGTTCCCGACTGATGATTTTCCTGGCGCCGGTGGCTGTGACAAGCTCGTAGACGAGCGAGCTTTCAAGGTCGTTCCAGACCAGGCGTTCGCCTTCGGGTACCCAGGTTGGTCCCTCGCCGGCGACGTTTCCGTCATCTGCTACGACTTCAATTTCGTGTTTCAAATCCCTGGCCTCCAATTCTTGTTGCTGCTAACTGATCGAAGCCGCTTCGCCACCATCGACGTTAAAGATCTCACCGGTAATCCACCTGGCCTTGTCCGAACAGAGAAAGGCCACCGCCTCGGCGATGTCTTCCGGTTGACCGTAATGTCCCAGAGGAATGGCTTCCATGAAAATCTTGTTCATGTCTTCCGGAAAAAGCTTGTTCAAGTCGGTGTCAATCTGTCCCGGGGATACGGAGTTAACGAGAATATTGAACTTTGCCAGCGCCTTGGAAAAGGATTTGGTCAGGCACATCACCCCGGCTTTCGAAGCCGCGTAGGCAGGTCCGGCACAGATGCCGCCTATTTTACCGGCGATGGAGGAGATATTGACAATCCTGCCGCCTCCCTGCTTCTTCATTTGGGAGATGACCGCCTGAGAGAAAAGAAATGGGCCCTTTAGATTAATGTTGATTGTTCGATCCCAGTCCGCCTCTGACAGACCCTCGACTGTTTCCGGTTCAGCGATCCCGGCATTGTTGACAAGGATATCGATGCGAGCGAAGGTTTGGATAGTGGCTTCAACCGCATCCAGCACATCCTGCTTGCAAGAGATATCGACTTTCATGGCCAACGTTTTCCGGCCGCTGGCCTGAATTTCGTCAGCCACTTGCTGGGCTCCCTGCACGTTGATGTCGACGATGACGATATCTGCGCCTTCCCTTGCCAGGGTCCGCGCAACGCCTCTTCCGATGCCTTTGGCAGCACCCGTGACTATGGCCACACGCCCTTCCATACTCATCGTGACCTCCTTGAAATCACTGTTTTAACTCCGGCAGTCCCAGGATTTCTCTGGCCCTGTCCGGTCCAACCACTTTTCGGCCAACCTGTTCAGCCGCCTTGACCACATCCTCAACCAATTCCGCATTGGAGCGAGCACGCTGACCACTGGATAAAAATGGTCCATCCTCATAACCAACCCGGACGTGCCCTCCCTGTTCCAGCGCCGGGATGAAATCTTTCGCTCCTGCAGCATGGTCCCGGATCAGGAACCAAGCACTATCAGCAGGGAGCTGCTGCAGGAAAATAGCCAGGTACCTGTCCTGGTAGCACAAACTATCGGGTATATCAAAAACCAGACCGAACGTATAGGGCGGTGAAATAAGGTTCTCCTTTTCGAGTCTGTCAACGCAGCTGAAGTGGGAAAGGTCGTAACAGTCCAGGAAGGGTTTGAGGTTCCTTTTATTCAATTCACCGGCGTAAAAGCGTATGTCGGAAATCGGGTTCTTAAAGACATCACCATACATATTGATGGAGCCCAGATTCAAAGACCCCATCTCTATCCCCGACACTGTAAAGGAAACGCAGCGCTCGGCCAGGGTGTGCTCCGGCGCGCCGCCAGTGGAAACTTCTATGATGATTGGAGAGGCGGCATGAATTTTTTCCAGGTCGATTTGAAACCATCGGAGGTCTGTCGTTTGCAGGCCGTTTTCATCTCGCACATGCAGATGCGCAATGGATGCGCCGGCATGGTAAGAGCGTATAACCTCTTCCGCAACGTCCATCTTTCCCGGAAACTTTTCTTCTTGTTTTTCGCCCGGATACGGCGCCAGGCCAATAATCAGTTCTTCCACTTCAATAATCCGAAGGACAGGGATTTATCTTTTTTTTGCAGGCGATGGCAAGAGACACTCGTACGGACCAGAATTCAAGCTGTCGCGGCCGTTTCTGTTCCCTGTAAACCATGGCGCAGCCGCGCTGCGCACTATTCGTCCGTCAAATCTTGTGTGCCGACCTCATACAATCCGGCACCTGGCCGACGCGACCATACCGAAGGCGGTGCGTCGGCTGGCTGTTTTGTCTCGAGCTCCGCCAGTTTTTCTTCGTCGAACTCGATGCCGAGTCCGGGCTTGTCGCCAAGCAAAATCCAGCCATCCTCGATATGATTGTCGACACGCATGGCGATGTCGCGGCCCGCATCGAGCACTTCCATTCCGATATGGTTCGGCAGTGCGGCCGCGAGGTGCGCGGTAAGATTGGCCGGCGCGTTCATGATCGCTACCGGCAGCTCGTAGGCGTAGGCAAGATCCGCCACCTGCATGACACCCGTAAACCCTGAGCACCCCCAGCCGACCTGCACGATATCGACTGCACCATGGTCGACCAACGGCATGAACTCACTGACATGCGAAAGGTTTTCACCGGTTGCCACGGCCGCATGGACGCTTTCTGAAACCTTGCGGAGTCCGCGATAATCCCAACGCCGGGCCGGCTCTTCGACCCAGGTCAGGTCGTAGGTTTCCTCGAACCTTCGAATGTGGCGGATCGACTGTTTCGGTGACCAGTATTCGTTGCTGTCGACCATCAATGCGGGCGTCTTTCCCGATGTGGCGAGCGCGTCTCGCATGATACCGATGCGCTCGAAATCACGATCGATGTCGACCCCGACCTTCAACTTGCCGCCGGCGATGCCTTTCGCCGCCATGCCTTGATAGAACTCGCTGAGCGCGCTGTCCGACAGGCACAAGTCGATACCGCTTGCGTATGCCTTTGCCCGGCCTTCGGAAGCGCCGAACGTCTGCCAGAGCGGTTCGTCATTTGCTTTTGCTTTCAAATCCCACAAGGCGACGTCGAGGGCTGCAATCGCGTCGGTTCCGATACCGCGGTTGCCGGCTTTGAAAAGACAATCGACCATCCGTTGCCAGAGACCACGGACGCCGCGCGGGTCCTGGCCGATCAGCAGGTCTTTGGCCATCGAATGGATGATCTGCCGGGCATCAGGCTCGCCCACCGATACACCGGTCAGCCCGGCATCCGTATCGACAAAAACCGCCAGGCTCGGGATGTGTTGAGAGCCCTCCGGCGAGTTGGCGTCGCCAATAGGACGCTTGAGGTCGTACTCGTAGAGAATGGTGCGAATGCCAGTTATTTTCATGGGGATCCCGATTCAAAGAGGGGTGAGTCGTTGTACTGGTTCTTTCTGTCATCGGCCGATTGTTGTGGCAATGACTCGAATCCCAACGACGTGTTGTCATCTCTGTGCGTGTCCTAAAAGATACGTGTTCTGAAGAGATCTGTCTACCCGTTGCCTGTGCCGTAAATCGTCTTGACATGCCGAATGATGCGGCGTACTGTCGCGTTCATGAGCTTATGGCAGGGACCCCACAACGTAAACGCCAACAATCCGGCGACAACACCTCTCGGCTGGGGCATCGTCTGCCGGCATCGTGACAATGCCTATGATTGATCCCCTGCATACGGTGTCACCACCAAGCCGGCGGACTGAGTCTTCTATCTATGGCGACGGAGGAGTCGCTCGCCGAAGCCTGCCGGAACCGTACTGTTGAGACGAACCCGGTCCATTGATGAACGCCCTCGACCCCAGCGGGCTTGCTGGAAATGAATTAACGTGAAAATCACCCGGGTCCAACCCGTCATTGTCCACGCCGGAAAAGGCAACTGGGTATTCGTAAAGATTGACACCGACGCGGGTATCAGCGGTCTCGGCGAAGGCTCATTGCTGGGTAAAGCGCAGACGATCGCAGCCGGCCTTGACGATGCCGCCCGATATCTCATCGGCCGCAGCCCGCTGGATCCCGAATGGATCTGGAATCTGATTTTTGAATCCGATCGCTATCGTGGCGGGCCGATTCTTACGACTGTGATCAGCGCCATCGACCTGGCGTGCTGGGACATCCTCGGCAAGTATCAGGATAAACCCGTTTGGCAACTGCTGGGCGACAAGATCCGGGATGAGGTCCCGCTCTACGGCCGCTTGTGCAAGTCGGGCACGCCGGAAGAGAACTTCGATGCCAATCTGGCGCTATTGAACGAAAAAGGTTACCGCGCCATCAAGGCCGGCTTCGAGCTGCCGAAAGACCATGTGGTGGATGAAAAAACAGTCATTCAAGACTGTGTCGACAACCTGTCCCGACTGCGCGAAGCCGGTGGCCCGGATTTCGACCTGTGCCTCGACACCCACGCAATGCTTCCCGCAGCGAGCGTGATAAGATTGGCCCGTGCACTCGAACCGCTGAATCTGCAATTCCTGGAAGAACCCGTCGCCCCGGAAGATATTGACGGCCTGCAACGGGTCCGGGACAACACGTCAATCCCGTTGGCAACCGGCGAGCGCCTGATGCCGCGGTTCGCGTTCAAGCCGATCATCGACCGGCATCTGGTGGATTTCGTACAGCCCGACATTTGCCATTGCGGCGGCATCACCGAGATAAAGAAAATCGCTGCGCTGGCCGCGGCAAAGCAGATCAGGATCGCGCCGCACAACCCGGGCTCCCACAGCGAGCTGGCGACGATGGCTTCGGTACACGCCGCCGCGGTCATGCCCAATTTTGCCAGCCTCGAACATCCCGCGGACCATCCGCCGTGGCGCTATGAACTCTTCAACGAGCTGGTCGAGGTTCAGAACGGTGCGGCCCGGTTGCCGGATCGGCCGGGGCTCGGCCTGACGCTGCGCGACGACATCGTCGATGCGCATCCATACGAGCCGTATACCCGGCACTCGTTGTTCACTACGGACGGCAGACCCACGCCGTCATAACCGCCCGGGCAAAGGCACGGCGCAAAACAAGTTTTACGAGACGGTATTTCATGTCAAACAGCAAATCCGAAATCCTCATCGACACCCACGCTCACGTCGCTGTCGGGACGCTGCTCTCCCGCACAGTCGCGGCGATTGATCGAAAGATGCCGATCCTGCCGGTCGAGGATCTCAATGCGCAAATGGACGCGCACGGCGTGTCGCACGCGGTCCTGGTTCAGTGGGGGTTCAGTTGGGACCATCATTACCTGGCCCGCTGCCTGACCGATTACCCCGGGCGCTTCGCGGTAATCGCGCATATCGATGTGTCCCGGGACGACGCGTGCCAGGTATTGGACGACATGATCCGGATCCATGATTTCGCGGGGGTGCGTATCACGACCACCGTGCGGTCGCCCGGCAACGATCCGTTGGCGATCTGGAAGAAAGCACATGAGCTGGACGCTGTCGTCTCGGCCAGTGGGCGTAATGTGAAGGATTTTGCCGATGGCCTGGAACCGGTCCTGCAAGAATTGCCGAACCTCAGGATGCGCATCGAGCATCTCGGCCGCGTGCCGTACGGCGAGGCACCGCCGCACCCTGATTTCGATCGGCTGCTGGCACTCGCCTCATACCCCGGCGTCCACATCAATATCGACGGCTTCCTGTCCCACCAGTATCCGGATCACTTCGAATACAGCACGTTTCCATTTGCCGAATACCTGCCGTTCGTGCGCCAGGCCGTGTCGGCATTCGGTGCCGAACGCTGTATGTGGGGGTCCGAATTCCCATTCCTCAACAACGGCTATGACGCGGGGGTCCGATTCATTCGCGAGGGCTGCGATTTTCTCGACGACGCGCAGCGTGAGTGGATTCTCGGCCGCAGCGCAAAGCAGTTTTGGAGATTCTAACCCATGCGTACCGTATGAATTCGCGATGCGGTGAACTATCTTGTGAGCCATGAAAGATCGTCGTCTCACCGAGCTTCCTGGAGAGGCTGGGATAGTATTCTCGATCTCGTGCTGAACGCTTGTCCCGGAACAGGTCGCGCCCTTTGCCTTCTGGCCCGCCAGTGAGAAGTCTAAGTTTGTCACTGGCGGCGGCGTCCCCATCGACACAATCTTTGGAAGCGGTTGAACGATGTCCCGTGTCGCCATAACAATCAGTCCTGCTGCCGGTGTGCTGGTCCGCGATGCGGTCACGCTCCTGCAATCGTATCTGCGGGAAATCTTCGCCGTCGAGGCACAACTCGACGGTAAGGCGGCCCAGCAGATTGTTGTCGGACGGATCGACGATCCCCTGGTACAGCAAACATCGTCGGCGCTGCCGGCGCTCTCAGGCCAGGGGCATCTTCTGCGACGCGTCGATGAAACTACGATGCTCCTCGCCGGCGGCAGCGACGCCGCGACCGCCTGGGCTGTTTACGACCTTCTCGAACGCTATGGCGTGCGTTTCCTCCTGTCCGGCGATGTGTTGCCGAAGCAAACCGACGAATTCCGTCTGCCGGACGTCGACGCGACATCCGAGCCCGTCCAGAAACGTCGCGCCTGGCGGATGATCTGCGAGCTGCCGTACGGCCCCATCATGTGGAGCCTCGATGACCAGCGCCGGGTGATCGGACAATTGCACAAGCTGAAGTTCAACGGTCTGCATTTTTCCCTTTGGCCGCCGCAGCCGTTCATCCACTTCGAGGTCGACGGCATCACGCGGCAGACCGTCGATGTATTGCAGAAACACCGGATTCCGATCGATCCGGACACACCCGGGCATGAATCGCTTGGTATCTGCAGCTCGCCAATGCTGCCGCCCTGGCTGGCCGGTGCGGAGTCGTACGAAGAATGGCTCGTTGCCGGCCAGCGATTCCTGAACAGCCTGATCGATGAGGCTGAGAAGTACGGCATGCACACGTCATTGGGGTTCCAGCCCTTTGAGTTCACCAAGGAGTTCGCCCCGCTGCTGGAAGATCCCACTACCCATCAGATCCAGTCGGGCAATCTGACCTGTGCCGAGCAGGCGGACCTGATGAATCCGCAACACCTCAAGCTGTTCAATGCCGTGACGTCCGCGCACCTGGACACCTGGGCGCGATGTGATGAGTTCATGATCAGCTTTCCGGAGCATCCACATGCCGAGCGCACGTTTGCCGAGAGCTGGCAGGCGATGGCGAAACGATTCGCATTGGAACCGCGTTTCAACATTGACCGGATGCTGGCGGCGGCCGAAACAGATGACCTCACCATCGGCGGTACGGCCCGCGCTACGCGCGAACTCAAATCCAACATTGCCATGCTCTGGTTGCTGCGCCAGGTCCTCGAAGACAGTGGCTTTCTGGAACGAGCCGCAGCGAACAGTGTGGATATCGGCGTTTTCCTGGGCGGCGGCGCACGGTTTGCCTATCCTGTGCTCGGTGACGTGCTTTGGCCCAACGCGACAGCTGGAATTCTTCTCGACTACACACCCTCAGCGTCGCTGCGCCGGCTGCACCACATAGCGGAGATCGACACCAGCAAAATCAAGGCTCAGCTGACCCTCACACTCCAGGACGACAACGTCGGCTGGGTCCCGACCGTTGAGTCAGAATCCAATCACATCCTGCTGCGCACCGCGCATGAAGCACAATGGCAGGGGTACACGACACGGTATTGGCCGATCGGTGACCTCGATCCTGCCGTCAACCATCTGGCGGGAACCTCATGGAACATGGACTATGCGCCCCGACAGGCATTCGCGGATCATGCCGAACATGTCTTTGGTGAGAAAACGGTCGATCGATTCTGTGATGTGATGCGCCTGTTTGACGATGCCACGATCATACTCGACCTGAGCTTCACCAGCCTGCTCTTTCCCGTTCGCATGATCATGAAGCGCTACTACGAAGCGACCGAACCGATGCGCAATGAATTGTTCCACATCCGTGCCAGTTTCGCCGAGGCAATGCGGCTGTTCGAAGACATGGAAGAATTGGCCGACGCACCGGGAGCGGCGGAGCGAATTGCGTATTGGATCGGGCGACTTCGTTTTTGCATCGACGCCATCGATGAGATAAGACATCTCTGTGACGGCGGTGTCGCCGTTTCCAAGGCAGAAACTGCGAAAGAAGCCGGCGACGTGGATGCGATGGATCAACTTCTCGCGGAAGCGCGCAACTGTTTCGATCGGGGCGTGGCTGCCGGCAGGAGCGGCTTGGAAGCGGTGGCGCCTGTCGTCCAGGACAGCACCGACCGGGCCGCGCTCGGTGCATATTACGATTTCATGGTGCGACTTGTGAAACTAAAGACAGCGGCAATCCTGACACACGCAGATTCGGGTTGAAAGGATCTCCTCAATGACCCTTTTGACCCTTTCATCATCTTTTTCCCTGAACCCCTCCACCTGACCCCTGTAAAATGCCGATCATAGATGCACATGTACATTTCGCCGGTGACGAACCGGAATCGCTGGTGCTCCTGCACGATCTGGATATCAAGCTCTTGAACATCTGTGTGGCGCTTGATCCCGGCGACGGGTGGCGCGAACAAGCCGACACATGGGGCTCATTGACTGCTGAATATCCTGAGCACTACGCGTGGTGCACCAGTTTTGATCTGCCGCAAATCGGCAATCCCAATTATGTCGACGACGTCATCGCGGCGGTGGAAAGGGACTTTGCCAATGGCGCTGTTGCCTGCAAAGTGTGGAAGAATATCGGTATGGACGTCAGGGATGCATCAGGCGCGTTCATGATGGTCGATGACCCGTTGCTGGAGCCGATATTCTCGGCGCTCGAGGTGCACGGCAAACCGCTGCTGATGCATATCGGTGAACCGTTGGCGTGTTGGCAGTCGCTCGAGGAGATGGGGGCGGGTCATCCGCACTATCCCTATTACAGCACCCACCCGGAGTGGCACATGTACGGCAAGCCCGATGTTCCGAGTCATGCCGACCACATTGCCGCACGGGATCGCGTTGTTGAGCGCCATCCGAAGCTGTCGATCATCGGCGCGCACCTGGGCAGCCTCGAGTACGATGTTGGAGAAATCGCCAAACGTTTGGAACAATATCCGAATTTCGCCGTCGACACTTCCGCAAGATTAGAGGATCTGGTGCGCCAGGACGCAGATCGGGTGCGCGACTTCTTCATGACCTATGCCGATCGCATCCTCTTCGGCACCGACCTGGTTTGTTTTTCGCGGACTTCGCAGGTGTCACCGGCAGAGCGGACAGCTGTCTGCGAGGAAATGCGACGCCAGGTTTCGTACAACCTCGCGTACTTCTCGACGTCGGGAAAGTTCGTGATGGGGGATCGCGAGTTCGACGGACTGGCATTGCCCGCGGCGATCATCGACAAGGTAATGGGTGAGAATGCACGACGGTGGTACCCGGGATTGTGAACAGTCCGGGTGGGGAACGGCTGATGTAGCCGAAGATCGATGATAATTGCAGCACACTACCGCTCGAATGTCACGGCGGCGAGGCGGTCAGCGGGATCGGCCGTGTAGCGAATGATGTCGCCGTCGGGCGACGGCACCACGACCTTGGGTTCGTCGAGTCCCGTCAGGCCGGCCGCACGGTACGGCGCCGGGCACCAGAGCCAGATGTGGAAAGGTTGCCGGACATGGTCGGAAAGGCCCAGTTCCAGACGCATCTCACCTTCCAGCCACTGCACCGATGCGAACTCTGCCGCGCCCTGGCTGTAGTGGCGATCGGTGCCTACCACCTGCGGCTTGGGTGAGACGGCGCGAATCGCATACAACCGCACGCTCGTTGCGTCCATGTCGCAGGACAGCAGCCTGCCGTCTGTCACGCACTGGTACCGGCTACTCCAAAATTCGAAGGCGTGGCAGGCCGCCCCGGGGTCGAGACCGAGATCCTCGATCCGCACCAGTGCGTCGCGAACCGCTTTGCTCCAGTTGTAAACTGCCAGCAGGTGCCAGGCCTCCCCGTTGGCGGAGACCTGCTGCGCGATTGTGGTTGGAATCTGCTCGGTCAGGTTGACGGGCTTTCCTCCCGGCCCTTCGATTGGCGGGACAATCTTTTCAAACACCGCCCACCGATCCTCGGGAAGTTTCGTGAGCAGATCACTGGAGACCACCGGGCCGCCGCTCAGGGCAACATGCGTGGCGGCGACGCGCGCTTGCACCAACGTCCGGGCCGGAGAGTCTGCCAGGCTGGCGCCGGCAACAAAACCCGGGACACCGAAGTGCGCTTCGGCGAAGTGCAGGTGCTCCGTGTCCGGTTCCGGCTGGAGCAGCAGCATGTCCGGATGTGTCGTCCAGATGTGACCGCTCAGGAAGGCGTTGGTGTTGGCGGAGCGGATGGCCCGGAGCGCCTCCGGCCATTTGTAACCGGTGTCATACGATACCCGCTGAGCATCGGACCAACTTTGATAGGTCGGCAGGCTGTCGATGCACCCGAACGTGTACGTCTCTTCCCCCATCGCTGCCCGCAACTCCTCGAGCAGTGACAAATAGAGGGCGAGCACGGGCTGCGACGAATCGTGAAAGGTGGCCGTGACTTTCGTCGGGTCGCCGGCGAAATCAGTACCGAAAGCCGAGTAATTGAAGTCGGATTTGATAACGCGGTAGCCCCATTCGACGGTCAATTTGGTTACCAGATCGACAAGATGCCGCCTGACCTCGGGATGGCTGATGTCGAGGCAGAAACGGTCCCAGAGCCCCTTCTGATCGAACCACTTGCCGACGCGAACGGGTTCACCGTCGGCGCCCTTCAGCAGCCACTCCGGGTGTGTCGCTGCAAGCTGGCTGTTTTGGGTCAATTGAAAGAGATTCAACCAGATCCCGGCCACGATCCCGCGGTCGTTGAGCTGGGCCGCAAGCCATTGCATCCCTTCTGGAAACTGGTCGTTCGCCTCCCAGTCACCGAGCGCTTGCTGCCAACCGTGGTCGATCAGCACAAACACCTGGCCGGCGTTTTCCGGCAGGAACCTTTCCGCGATGATGTCGGCGTGTTCGATAACATCTTGCTGCGTAAGCTCGATGTTCAGGTTGTAGTACGTGTTCCATCCCACCCATCGAACACTGCGAAGCGGCCGCTTGCGATCCCGGCCGAGACGTTCCGCGTAGGCATCAAGTACTGTCTGTTCCTCCGCGCCCGACGCGAGAAAGAGTGGCTCCGTCCGGAAGCGGCCGCCCGGCTCGATCGTAATCGGACCTGTAGCTCCGGGATGCAGCAGTGCGCTCAACGAGTCGAGTTTCTTGTCGGCGCACAGCGGGACGTCGAAAGCGAATCTTGCCAGGCAGTTTCGGTAGTCGGCAAATCCCATGACCAGCGTATTGGGCTGGCCCCGGTCGAAGAGTCCCAGTACCCAGAACCCCTCGCAATGTCCGGGTGCCATCGCGTGGACCTGCCATGGCCCGAGCATGTGAAAGCCGCCTTGCAGCCAGTGTCCCTGGTTCGTTCCCCCGGCCAACTCCACCGTGGCTCGGCCACCGAAGAGGTCGATGCTGCTGAACTGTACCGGCTCGGGCCCGGGATTGATGATCTCGAGCCGCAGTTCCGCCTGCGAACCTGCAGCGTCAAGTTGGAGGCGGATATGCCACTCCGTCCGGGTGCCCTCGAAGACCCCGCTTGCTTCGTGGACGAGCGCGTCGTTGCCGTGTTCGCCGCTGGGCTCATGCCACTGCGCTTCGACGGCTTCCATGACCCGCCCGTCCGCAGCGAAAAGTGTCGGCAGCCCGGCGTGAAGCTCGTACCCCGGGCCGCTCAAGCTCCAGTTGCGATCAGTATCTGCTGAGAAATTCATCTATCGCGATTAAGGTTTAACAGCTAAGAAGCTGTGTTCGGAAACACAGGCCGGCCGAAAGGACGAAAGTGAAAAGGGCGGGAGAAGCTGTACGCCGATTATTGTTTTTTTTCGTTCTTTTTCGACTTTTTTCCTTTTGACCTCGATTCGAAGATCTTTGTCATGCAGGATCAATCGAGCTGCACGTACAGGCGACCATCAGGGAAGTGTCTGCCGTCCGACAAGACCCTCACTCGACTTCCCGCACATCCCCGATGAAATCAACATTCCAGGTCAATTGATGGCGCGTCAATGCCTGTGCGTCCGGCGGCATCTTTTCCCAGACGTCGGGGTGCACTGGAATGTTGTCCATCGTCATGCGGCCGACCCACCACGGGATGTAGTTGCAGGCAACGCCGATACGCGCTTCCCCGGACCGGTTGCTGCCGGCCGCATGCCACAAGGTGTTCGGCACGACAATGACGCTGCCGGGGCGGGCTTCACAAACGACCTGATCATCCAGGTCGTCCTGGGTCGCCGGCGGCATCTGTCGCCGGCTGCCGCTGCCGGGTACGAGCCGCGTCGCCCCGGTCTCGGCGCTGTATGGCGTCAATACCCAGAATGCGTTGACCAGGATCGGGAAGTCGGGCAGCGGTCGCGCCGGGTTCAATTGCCCCATTGGCGAATCCAGGTGCCACCACCCCGCGTCGCTGCCGGGGTGCGCCACAAGTCCATCCACGGTACCAAGCCGAACCTGGTCCTCGACCGGCCAGGCGAAGGCATTCGGTGCGGCTTCGAGACGGCCGCCAATGAGGTGGCGTGCAAGGCGTAATACCGTCGGATGCATTGCCAGTTCGAGAAAGGCCAAATCAAAGTTGAGCAGGGCGACAAAAAATTCGTAACCCGCCACGCCCGGCACGCGCTGTGGCGATGCCAGCGTGAGCTCGGCAAGTTCGCCGGCCCGCTCTTCGGTGATCGCATCCTCGATCACGACGTAACCGTCGCTCTCCAACGCCTCGATGGCGGTCTCGAAATCATCCATTGCTACGGTTCGTATCATGCGTTCCCCGTCTCGTGGGCCTTCATGTGGCAGTCGTGCCACCAGTTAGCATAGCTTACCAGAAAAAGCATTGCGAGAGCAACAGGGGGAAGGAAAAAACATTGGACGATACGAAGAACCCCGACAACTCTCAGGTCATATGCCTCGCTTCGGTGAGGCGGTTGTGCTTGTGTCGGGCGGCTATGGATACAGTATACATTCGTGGTGCAATGGACTATCTTGTGAGCTATGAAAGACCTGCGCATTGTCGAGCTTGAATTCATACCGGTGAGCATCGCGTACACGCACCGCGAGGTAAGCAGCCAGGTGCGGCGTGACGGGGTCACGGATATCGTCGTCAAAGCTACGACCGCGGACGGGCTGGTGGGCTGGGGTGAGAGCTGCAGCGGTGCCGACGTCACCTCTGTGGAAGCAGCGCTGCGTGCGATGTGCCCGTTCGTTGTAGACCGGAGCCCTTGGGAAAGTGAAGCGATTCGGGCCGAGCTCTGGTTGCGGGGGCTCTGGCAGTTTCGCAAACCGACTGCCGCCTTTGCCTATGCCGGAATCGATATGGCGTTGTGGGATATCTGCGGCAAAGCAACCGGCCAGCCACTCTGCAATCTACTTGGCGGCAGGGTGCGGTCGCAGGTCGAATACTTTTATTACCTCGCACGCGGTGATGCCGCCGAGCTGCAGGCTCAATGCGCTGCCGGTGTGGAAAGCGGGTACACTGTTTTCTACCTGAAGGTCGGGATCGATATCGAGGCCGAGCTGGAGATGGTGCGCACGGTCCGCGAGGCCATCGGGCCGAGTCGTAAGCTGCGGCTCGACGCCAACGCCGCCTGGTCTGTGAACGAGGCGCTGCGCAACCTGACGAGACTGGACGAGTACACGATCGATTTCATCGAACAACCGGTGGCGCAAGACCCGGCAGCTTGCATGCAGGAAGTCCGGGCACGTTCCAATGTCGCGGTCGCTGCCAACGAAGGGATGTGGACGGTCGAGGATGCATACCGTAACATCACATCACGGGTGGCGGATGTTTTCTGCTTCAGCTCCTACTGGGTGGGGTCCCTGCTGCTTTTCCAAAGGCTCGCGCAGGCCGCCCACTTCGAGGGGTTGCAAGTGTGCAAGCACACGCACGGCGAGCTCGGACTCGCGGCTGCTGCCGGCCAGCACCTTTGCCTGACGCTGCCCAACCTCATTGATGGCAATCAGCAAACCGCGCAGATGATGGAAGACGACATCCTCACCGAACGTCTGCCCATTGCCGATGGTCCGGCCTGGGGCCTTCCCGATGCACCGGGTCTCGGCGTGGACGTCGACCCCGATAAACTCGAGCGGTACCATGAGCAGTACCGTGAACACGGGCAATTTCTGCCGTATGACCCGAGTCTGATTGGATCCGAGATGTAGCCCTTGCGGAAGAGCCGGGTCATACGTCAGCGAATGACCGGCCATATCCAATTGCCTTTTGCCCACTGTTGTAATCCCGGTTCATCGTACGGTGCCGCAAACCCAACCCAGGAGTATGATTCGCCATGCAGGATACCAAAGTCACCGTTGCCTCGTTGAAGTCGATCATTCTCGATCCGCAGGAGAATCTGCAGCGCGTGCGCCAGGCCGTCGAGGTGGCCGAGCGCGACGGGGCACGCCTGCTGTTTCTTCCCGAGCTCATGCTCTCCGGACATGGCGGCCATCCGAAGATGATCGAAAACGCCGAGCCCGTACCCGACGGTCCACTCAGCAGTGCCGTGCTCAAGATGTCCGAGGCCGCGGGCATTGCGATTTGCGTCGGCATAGCCGAGCTCGATCACGGCATCGTATACAACAGTCAGTTCGTCGTTGATCGTGGCGAGTATCTGGGGCTGCAGCGCAAGATCAATCTATCCAGCGACGAGTATTTGTGGTTTGGCAATGGCGAAACGTTGCCGGTTTTCGATCTTGGCGACCTGCGCTTTGGGATCATCATCTGCTATGACAATTGCTTCCCTGAACTGGCTTTGTCCTGTGGCCTGCAGCATGTCGATCTCATTCTGGCACCGCACGCCGGGCGTGTCGGAGTCTGGCCCGATCCGATGAGTGCCGAGGAGAAGCAGCAGCAAATCCGTTCACAGCAGGCCGGTTGGCGCTTGTTACACGCCGCACGCGCCTGTGATCACAATCTTTTCGTGCTGCTTTGCAACGCCGTGGGTTCGTCCGTGCAAGGGTTGTCCGAGCTCGACGAGTACGGAGCTGTCGGCCCTGGCGGCCTGGATCCGCGGGCGGTCATTGCCAACCATGTCGGCACCGTCATGGGCTTCGATCCTGATGGCGCGGCGATCCTCGAGACGCAGGTCGAAGACTTTGTGGATGAGATCGTCACCGTGGAACTGACGGCGGCAAAGCGCCACGTGAACCACCAGCCCAGCCGCAATCGCCGAAGCAGTGGAATGCTGGAGCTGCTGGCCGAAGCCTCGGCGCTGGGCAGCTGAACGTTGAACGCCGAACATCCTGCATAGATGAAGCCCGAATGGAAAACGATCCTGCCGCTGCTGCATGATACGCATTGCCATGTCAACCTGTACCCGGATCCGGACGGGGTGCGTGAGCAGATTGCGATCGACTGCATGCAGGTTGTACACGTCACGACGTCGCCGGCTGAGTACGCCGAGTGCGCCGCGGCAAAGGGGGCGACTGTTGAGCTGGCACCGGGCCTGATCCCGCAGGACATCGGCGAGCTGGCGCCGCAGCTCGATCATTTCTGCGAACTCATCGCCGCGGCACGGTTCGTCGGCGAAGTGGGTCTGGACTATGTCACCGAAGATGAGGGCGAACGCCAAATGCAGCGTCGCGTTTTCGAGCGCATCCTGCGATGCTGCGAGGATTGCGGGGATCGCATCCTGACGATCCACTCGAGGCGCGCTGCCGCCGACGTGATCACCATGTTGGACGGCTTTGGCGGTACGCCGATTCTTCACTGGTTCAGCGGTACGCAAGAGCAGGTGCACGAGGCGCCGGAGAATGTGTACTTTTCGATCAATACCGCGATGATCGTGTCCCGTCGCGGCCGCAATCTGATCATGGCGATGCCGCGCGATCGGCTGTTGCTCGAGACCGACGGGCCCTTTGTCCGGATCGACGAACGACCTGCACGCCCGCACGACCTCTGTCTGGTCGTCGAGTTTTTCGCGCGCGAGTGGAGCTGCAGCGAAATGGCGGCGGCGGAGCAATTGTCCGCGAATTTTGCCGGCTTACAGGGTGCCGGCGCCTGAGGTTGGGGCATTGGAGAACTTTTTGATGTATTGCCATGCAGCGGTAATCCACGTGTGTGTGGTGCCGGCCCACAGCTTTTCCCACTTTTTCCTTCAATCGTCGTCAAGTGCCAGCCATTTCGCCACCGCTTCCAGTGAATCGAGCAGCGTTGCGTTGCATTCGGCCAGGCGGTGGGATGCCTGGTGGCCGCCCGGGACGAGTGCACATGGAATACCCAGGGCGGTGGCTACTTCACTGTCGTGGTCGGTGTCGCCGATAAGCGCGATACGGTCGAGCGGACAATTGATCTGCTCGATCAACCGACGGCCGATATCCAGTTTGCTGACCGCGTAATGGGTGTCGAGTCCGACGATATGCTGCATGCGCGTTGCGATTCCGAATGTCCTGGTTACCTCCAGCAGGGCGTCCTGCTGATACATCGACAGGATCGACTGCCCGCAACCGGCTGCGGCGACGCGATCGAGGATTTCCA
Organism: uncultured Lentisphaeria bacterium; assembly: GCA_913042885.1. The sequence continues at coordinate 18,551 of CAJWLW010000033.1, forward strand.
GAACATGATGGTGCAGGTGGCACTCCGCACGATGCCGTTCATAGTCGTCGATGAACTCCTGGGCGACGTCCTCGAAAATTTCGTCGCCGAATTCGAAACCCAGGCGGTGGTAGTAGTCCCTTATCGGAAAGCCGAAGGCCTCCTGATACTCAGAGTGGGTTACAATCGGCAGATGCCTCTGAGACAACTGCCGATTGATTACCTGGAGACACAGCCAGGCGTCATCGAGCAGCGTTCCGTTCCAGTCCCAGATTACGTGTGTGAACCTGCTCACAGGTGTTCCCGGAGTTTACAGTTTGGCGATATTCGGAGAGAGGTCCGACCGTCTTGCAGCAGTACTGCACAACACTATATTAACTGTTTGTCCCAGTGCCATAGAAACAAGCTGTTTCGTCGCCGAATTATCATCCAGCCCCAGATGTTGAGAGATTTGCATGAGCAAGATAAAGGTTGCCCACGTTTTTACTTCTGAATCCGTCTCGGAAGGCCATCCCGACAAGGTTTGCGATCAAATATCCGACAGTATTCTCGATGCCTGTCTGAATCAGGACCCCGAAAGTCGTGTCGCCTGTGAAACGCTGGTGAGCACCGATCTGATCGTGATGGCCGGCGAGTTGACGACGCAGGCGCAAGTCGACTACGAAAAAGTCGCCCGCCAGGTTGTCGCAGAGATCGGTTATACCGACAGCAGTATTGATTTTTCGGCCACCGGCTGCAAGGTTTGGGAACACCTGCACACGCAGTCGCCGGATATATCTCAGGGCGTGACCGAAGGGGCTGGCCTGCATTCCGAGCAGGGCGCCGGTGACCAGGGCATGATGTTCGGCTACGCCACGAACGAAACGGCTGAGTTGATGCCGGCACCGATTCTCTACTCGCACAAGATGCTCGAGCGCTTTGCCGACCTGCGCAAAAACGATGCAGCCAACTTCGCCTTCCTGCGGCCCGACTCGAAGTCACAGGTATCGATCCGCTATGAACACGGCAGCCCGGTATCTGTCGAGACGATCGTCTTGTCGCACCAGCACACGGAAGATATGGAACCCCAAGTCCTGGAAGAGTTGACCCGTCGCGTGGTTTCCGAAGTGATTCCCGCCGAGCTGCTCCACGGCCACGAGCAATACCATGTCAACCCGACCGGACGCTTCGTCACCGGCGGGCCGCACGGCGACTCCGGATTGACCGGCCGCAAAATTATTGTCGATACGTACGGCGGCGTCGGTGCACATGGCGGCGGCGCGTTTTCCGGTAAGGACCCGTCGAAGGTCGACCGTTCTGCCGCCTACATGAGCCGCTACATCGCCAAGAACATCGTCGCCGCGGAGCTCGCCGAGAAGTGTGAAGTGCAGGTCTCCTACGCCATCGGAATAGCGCAGCCGCTCAGCATCAACGTCGACACCTACGGCACCGGTAAAATAGACGACGAAAAGTTGCAGGGCATTCTGGAAAGGGGCGACATTTTCGACATGCGCCCGGCAGAGATCATCAAGACGCTCGACCTCAAGAACCCGCAGCGCGGCGGTTGGAGCTACTCCCAGACGGCAGCATACGGCCACTTCGGCCGCGACATCTTCCCCTGGGAAAAAACCGATCGGATCGATGCTCTGACGGCCGCTGCCGAAGGCGTCTGACGCTGCCACTCCCACTGCTCGAAGATACCCTGGATGCCGACAATGATGCCCGAACTGAAACACGCTTTTTTCCCGCGCCCGGCGGATAGCCCGCGACCCCGGCAGGTCATCGGCGTCGGGTCGCTGGTTGTCGATCTGATCGCCGAAGTCGACGACGCCTTCATCGACGACATCGGTCGCCAGAAAGGTGGCATGGAGCTTGTCGACGCCGCGACACTCGACGACATCCTGGCGCGCGTGCCGCAGTCGCCGACGATCGCGCCTGGCGGCTCGGCTGCCAACACGATTCATGGCCTGGCACGCCTTGGCGTCAGCACCGCCTTCCTCGGCAAGCTCGGCATCGATGACAACGGCAAGTTTTATTCCGACGCCTTTGACAGTGCCGGTGTGGATACCAGTCGTTTTCGCCGCACCGGTGATTTGCCGACCGGTCGTTGCCTGTCGCTGGTGACGCCGGATTCCGAGCGGACACTGTGTACCGACCTTGGCGCCTCCGGTGCGCTGGTTCCGGCGGAAGTCAGTGCCGATGATTTTCGCGACTGCGACTATGTGCATATCGAGGGGTACCTGCTGTTCAATCGTGATCTTGCCCTGGCGGTCCTGCGCGCGTCGAAGGAAGCAGGCGCCGTCGTTGGTCTTGATCTGGCTTCGTTTGAAGTGGTCGGCGCCAATGCCGACGTACTCGAGGACCTGCTGCGCGACTATGTCGATGTGGTTTACGCCAACGAAGACGAGGCCGAAGCGTTTTGTGGTGTCCGCAATCCGGGCGAGTGCCTGGGCGGACTGGCGCAGCATTGCGATGTGGCGGTTCTGAAACTCGGTGCCGACGGTGCCCGCATCCAGGCGGACGGCGATGTCACGATCGTCTCGGCACAACCGGCTGTTGCCGTGGACACGACCGGTGCCGGCGATCTCTGGGCTGCCGGTTTTCTGTACGGCTGCATGCAGGGTATGGACGCGAGCGAAGCGGGCCGCTGCGGCGCTGTGACCGGCAGCGAAGTTGTCCAGGTGCTCGGTGCGGTGCTCGGTGACGAAGTGTGGCAGCAGATTCAATCAACCATTCAAGAATAAGTGACAAACGGAGCTGACATGAGAGACGTGGTGACGCTGGAAAAGGAGACGGAGGACATGCCGAAGATCGCGAACTACAAAGTTGCCGACATAAATCTGGCTGAGTTCGGCCGCAAGGAACTCGACATCGCCGAACACGAGATGCCCGGGTTGGTGGCGACGCGGCGCAAGTACGGGCCGGAGAAGCCGCTGCAGGGTGTACGCATCACCGGCAGCTTGCACATGACGATCCAGACCGCGGTGCTGATCGAGACGCTGGTCGAACTCGGTGCCGACGTGCGCTGGGCGTCCTGTAACATTTTTTCGACGCAGGACCATGCTGCTGCGGCTATCGCTGCTGCCGGTGTCCCGGTGTTTGCGTGGAAGGGCGAGAGCCTCGAGGAATACTGGTGGTGTACCAGGCAGGCACTGGCATTCCCGGATGGCAAGGGACCGCAGCTCATCGTCGATGATGGTGGCGATGCAACGTTGATGATTCACCGCGGATACGCGGCGGAGAACGACGCTTCAGTCCTCGATGAACCGACCGATAATGCCGAGTTGCAGATCATCAACGGTGTGTTGAAGAAGATGCTGGCGGAGAACTCGGGTTACTGGCACGACATGGTCAGTGAGATCCGCGGCGTTTCCGAAGAAACGACAACCGGCGTGCATCGCTTGTACCAGATGATGGAGCGCGGCGAACTGCTGTTCCCGGCCATCAACGTCAACGACTCGGTCACCAAATCGAAGTTCGATAATCTCTATGGCTGCCGGGAATCGCTGGTCGACGGTATCAAGCGGGCCACCGACGTCATGATCGCCGGCAAGGTCGCGGTCGTCTGCGGCTTTGGCGATGTCGGCAAGGGCTGCGCCCAGGCGCTGCAAGGTCTTGGCTGCCGCATCATCGTCAACGAGATCGATCCGATCTGCGCGCTGCAGGCCGCGATGGCCGGCTATCAGGTGATGCCGATCGAGGACGCCCTGCCGGTTGGTGACATCTACGTCACGACCACCGGCAATTCCGACATCATCACGGCTGACCACATGGCGCACATGCGCAACCAGGCGATCGTCTGCAATATCGGCCATTTCGACAACGAAATTCAGGTCGAGGCCCTGCACAAATGGCCAGGCGTCGAGAAGCTCAACATCAAGCCGCAAGTCGACAAATTCACGTTTCCTGACGGGCACGAGATTTATCTGCTGGCCGAAGGGCGTCTGGTCAATCTCGGCTGCGCTACCGGGCATCCGAGCTTCGTGATGAGCAACTCGTTCACCAACCAGGTCCTGGCGCAGATCGATCTGTGGCAGAACGACTGGGAGATCGGTGTGTATACCCTGTCGAAGAAGCTGGACGAGGAAGTCGCGCGTCTGCATCTCGAGCGCATTGGTGTCAAGCTGTCGAAGCTCACCCAGGCGCAGGCGGATTATATCGGCGTGCCCGTCGATGGCCCGTACAAGCCGGATTATTACCGGTATTGATCGGCGCGCTTGGGCGAGGGACGAGAAAGGCCGCAGGCCACGAATGCCACCGGTACCCTCATCCCTTCTTCAGATGTGCCACGATATTGTCGGCCAGTGACTTGCCGATTCCCGGCACCCGGTCGATGATGGCGTCGGCGTCGTATTTCCTGAGATTGCGCACCGACCCGAAGGCCTTCAACAACTGGTCGCGGCGTTTCTTGCCGATCCCGGGAATTTCATCGAGCATGGAGTCGAGGATACGTTTGCGGCGCAGCTCGCGGTGGAAGGTGATCGCGAACCGGTGCGCCTCGTCGCGGATCGACTGGAGCAGTTTGAGCGACGCCTCGTGGCGGTCCAGCAGGATCGGCGTGCTATCGTAGATCGTGAAAATTTCTTCCTGCTGCTTGGCCAACCCGATGATCGGGAGATTGCCCAGGTCCAGCGCCAGCAGACTCTCCCAGCCGGCGTGCAGCTGGCCGAGCCCGCCATCAACGACGATCAGGTCGGGCAGTGGTTTGTTATCTTCGACCTGGCGCTTGTAGCGGCGCGTCACGACTTCCGACATCATCGCAAAGTCGTCGATGCCCTCGACCGTTTTTATCCGGAAATGCCGGTACAACTTTTTTGCCGGGGCGCCGTCGACGAAGCAGACCATGCTGCCGACGGCGAAGGTCCCGGCGATGTTCGAAATGTCGAAACACTCGATCGTTGCCGGCAGTTTCTCGAGCTGCAGGACTTCCTGCAACTGCGCGATCCCGGCGTCGCCGGCGTAGCTCGGCATCGTGGCGCGGCGGAACGTCCGGTTCTGTGCCTTGAAGACAGTATGCATGTTTTCGACGATGTCGCGCGTGCGTGCGGCCTGCTCGTACTGCTGCTTGCTGGCGTATGTCTCCATTTTCTCCTGCAAAGACGTCACGACTTCGTCTGTCTTGCCGTTGATCACCTCGATCAGCCGCTGCACCCTCTCGTGGTACGCCTCCTTTGACACCTTGCCGACGCACGGGGCACTGCAGTAGCGCACGATGCGATCGAGGCAGTGGCGGTGATCATTTTCATCGGGAATCATCGGCGTACAGGCGCGCAGCCCGAAAAAACGCGTCAGGTAATCGCAGGTTTCGCGCAGCACACCGGCGAGCGGAAAGGGGCCGAAGTACAGGGCGTTGTCGTCCTTGCGCAGGCGTGCCAGGGTAATTCTGGGGTAGGGCGTGTTGATGTCGATCTTTATCAGCAGAAAGCGTTTGTCATCGCGCAGCACGACGTTGTACCGCGGCTTGTACTGCTTGATGTAAGCCGACTCCCGCATGAGTGCTTCCTCTTCGGTGCGCACCGGGAAGATCTCATAAAAGCAGATCGAATTGATCAGAGAGCGTATGCGAATGTCCGATGTGCGCGAGCGGGACGGCTGGAAATAGGCCGACATCCGGCGCCGCAGTGATTTGGCCTTGCCGACGTAAATGACCTTGCGAAAGCGGTCGCGCAAGACGTAGACGCCCGGCTGATTCGGGATGTCGGTGGTGCGATATTTGCTTTTTGGCGTCATTGGCTCACGGTTCCTTGCACAACGGTCCAGTCTCTATAGATTAGAGCCATCGCTTCCTTACGGCGGCATAGCCGGGAGGATGAAAAGTTCAAAAGGGTAATGAATGCGGTGCTTGCCATCCCTTTTTTCTTTTTTAATCCTTCAACCCGCATTTGTGCTTCCATGTGCAGTTCGTAAAATCCAATTGTAAACCGCCACCAGCCATGGCTTCAATATATCCGTTCCGGGCACGCATGCCCAGACCAGACGTTGCCTCCCGAGTTGCTGCCGTCCCATATGATGTGGTGTCTCGCGAGGAGGCCGCAAAACTCGCCGCCGGCAATCCGCTGAGTTTCCTGCACGTGTCCCGGCCGGAGATCGATCTTCCGGCGGAAATCGGCGCGTCCGAAGACGAAGTTTACGACCTGGCGCGAAAAAATTTTGAAAATCTTTGCGAAGCCGCGCCGCTGATCGATGATGATGTCGAGACTTACTACGTCTATCGTATCAAGGTCGATGATCACAGCCAGACCGGTATTGCCGCCGCCGTAAGCGTCGACGACTATGACAATGACATTGTCAAGAAACACGAGAAAACACGCCCGGACAAGGAAGATGATCGTACCCGCCACGCCCACACGTTGCGAGCCCACACCGGGCCGGTATTTCTGACGTATCTTGCCGTGGCAGCCATCGACAACGCCGTCTCTCAGGTGACACAAAGTTCGCCGCTGATGGATGTTACGGCGGAAGATGGCGTCCGGCACGAGGTCTGGCGGAGCCCGCCCGACACCGTCGCCGTTCTGCGCAAAGCCCTGGCCGATGTGCCGGCAGTCTATGTCGCCGATGGACATCATCGCGCCAAAAGCGCCAGCCGCGTCTGCGCCATGTGCCGCGCCGAGGGGGAAACAGGTGCGAACGCCGGCTGCGGCCGATTCCTTGCTGTGCTGTTTCCTTCCGATCAGGTTCGTGTGCTGGCTTATAACCGCCAGGTTCTCGATCTTAACGGATACAGTGCCGCGGAAGTGCTGGATCTAGTCGGAGAGCGATTTGACATTGTGCCAACCGCGGCCAATATACCTATAGCCCGCGGCTCATTCTGCATGTACCTCGGCGGGCAGTGGTACAGCGTTTCGGTCTGTGACAGGACGACAGACCTAACCGCTTCGCCGATTGCCCGTCTGGATGTGAGTGTGTTGCAGGACAACATCCTTTCACCTATCCTGGGGATAGACGACGTGCGGACCAGCCGGCGAATTGAATTTGTCGGTGGTATCCGCGGAGCCGGAGTTTTACAGGATGCGGTTGATGCTGGACGTGCTGCGGTGGCTTTTTCGATGTACCCTGTGGGTGTACAGGAACTGATCGACATTGCCGATGCCGGCGAAATCATGCCGCCGAAATCGACATGGTTCGAGCCGAAGCTGCGGGATGGGCTGCTGAGTTACTGTTTTTGAATGCGTGTGGCGCCTCGGTGAACTCCGGAGTGACCTGTGAACCGACGTGAATCAAAGGACCTGATAAGACAATTGGCGAACCACTCTGATAGTCCGGTATTGGACCTGCAGAACGAAAACGCAGAGGTCCTCGATTATCTGCGCGCCGAGTCGCGAAGTTTCGCGATGCAGGAAATCGTACGGCACGATGCCATCCGCTTTTTCCTGCCGATGTTACGGGAGCTTTTTAGCGGCGCCGAAGCCAAGACGCGCATTATTTTTACTGTGCTTCACGCGCTCATGCTCGACGACCGTGTCCGCTGGACCCGCGCCGAGCTCGACGAGAAGTTCCACTGGCTCAAGGACGGCCACCGCAACTACCTGCTACACCGTCTGAGCAATGTCGGCTGGCTCGAGTACTTCCGTGATCAGAGCATGTACATGATCAGCGACAAGGCGGAAGCGCTCATGCGCATCCTCAACCGCTTTACCATGGGGCCCGAGCTGGTTGAGAACGAGGGTGTGGCACTGGCGGAAATCGAGTTCAGCCAGATGCTGGAGCACGAGGACGTTTCCGAACAACTGCACTTCCTCGGAAACCGCCTGCGCAAGCACATCATTCGTGCCGACCACGCCCTTGAATCCAAGTCCGCCTACCTCATCCTCGAGATCTATCAGCAACTCAAGTCCGCCTATCGCTGGGCCGAGCAGACGCGGCAGGCGCTTGACCGCCTCGATTTCGCGGACGACGATGACCGCCAGTGGGGCGAAGTGCGTAACGTGCACGATCAGCTCTCGCAGCTCCACGCCCTCATATCCCGCATGCAGCTCGAGCTCCAGGAGATTCAGCGCAAGCAGATCGACATTGCCCAGTACGGCCTGACCCATATCGATTTCGATCGCTACCTCATGCACACCAGCATCGAGGGCCTGGCCGACGTGATGTCGCAGCATCTCAACAAGGTGCCACACCCGTTTTTCACCCTGGAGGGCAATGTCTTCGTCGAAGCGCAATACATGCTCGAGCGCGAACGCCACGATTCGCCGGACGCCCGCGGCTGGGACACCAACGTCAGCACCCTCGCCGCCGATGACCAGGACCTCAAGCCCGTCGACGCCGTTGATTTCACCGAAGCCCTCGGGCGTACGACAAAGAAGTGGCGGAGTATCGATGATATCGTGGCATGCGAAGTGTGGGATATCGCCGCCTATCGATTCCAGTTGCTGACGATGATGGCCGACGCCGATCTTCGCGCGGCGCGGCTGGACGAGGAAGCCTTCGACCCGACCATGAATATCCCTGTCGAAGTCGATTTCGATCAGACCGGTGAAATGGTCGAAACGAAAGTCAATGGTGAAAAACGCACAATGAGCCGCGGCCGTCTGCGCCGAATTCAATAACTACCAGGAGCATTGCATTGTGGCTGATGAACTCGAAAAAATAGAATCGGACGAGGATCCGGAAGAAGCGGCGGTACTCGACCCCGACACGGATTCGGACGACGACGCTGCGGACGTCGACGATGACGATTCGGCGATCGGCGACCAACTCTCGTCGGCGTACGGCGGTCGTGACCGCGTTCAGGAAATCTGCTCGATGCTGATCGCCAATGGCTATGTCCACAAAGACGAATTCCGCGACCTGCTGTTTGACGAGCATTTGCGCGAAGCCGTGTCGATGCGGCTCGACCGCGTCGGCATGAAGTTGTTACACAACATTTATGGCGATCATTGGGGTATCGGCCTCAACGAAGCGACGACGGGCGATGAGCGGCTCGAGTGGTCGAACAACTTTGGCCTTGACCGCGGCGCAATGGCCCTGATGCTGATCGTCTGGTGCAAGCTCGTGTTGCCCAAACGGCTGGCGCAGGAAGCGCGGCAGCCCGAGGACGGTACTGTCGCCGCGCTGTTTCCCGAAATTGAGAAGATGCCCAACCCGAAGCTCAATTTCAGCCGTGACCAGCTCGTTGCCGAATTCGGTGACCAGCTCGGCGGTATCACTATGACTGGACGTTACCTTACCCAGTTGGCTCGGGCGAAGCTGATCAAACTGCATGGCGGCGTCATCGAAGAAGGTCCTCTGCTTGCTCTTGTTGTAGACGAGGCACGGCTGGGGGACGAACTGCGTCGCGAAGTCCTTTTGAGCGTCCTGCAGCGTGAGCAGAGGGTCATGAAGGCTGCT
>CAJWLW010000034.1 GCA_913042885.1 uncultured Lentisphaeria bacterium
GGCATTCGAACAGAATTTCTTCTTTTCACTGGTGATGTAGCGGCTTTTGAGCTTGATGCCGCAGTGATCGCACTCATCCAGGGTCGTCACAAAGCATGTTTGTGAGCAGTAGGCCTTGTTGCCGGACGTGATGTAGCGGCCTTTGATTGATTTTGCACAGGTGCCGCAGTTCCGCGCTGCCTGGACGACGGCGGGGGAGGCGAACAAGGCCAGTAATGTCAAAACGACAAGCGGTGATCGTTTCATCGACTTTTCCGGTATTTTTCAGGTTGGGGGCTCATGGAGTTGCACCTTCATGTGACGCTGTGTCATGTGTATTTATTCGGCGAGAGGATTGCGGTTTGTCGCAAATCACTTGCAGCCGCACATCGCATGCCGTATCTTTGGCGCTCTTTCACGCACCGACTCACATGCATGGAGAACTATACATGCCTTTCAAGGTATTGATTACTGATGTGGTATTTGAACCGGATATCGAGCAAGAGATTCTCGGCGACGGAGTCGAGATCAGCACGGAGACCGTCGAAGGCCAGCACGCGCCCGACGCGGTGTACAGCGCGGCCGATGCCTTGATGTGCTACCACACCCTCGAATTCGCTCCAGAGATCATTCGTAAACTCACCAACTGCAAGATCATCTCCCGCGTCGGTGTGGGATATGACAACATCTGCCTGCAAACTGCAGCGGATATGGGCATCCTCGTGTGCAATGTGCCCGACTACGGGACCAACGAAGTTGCCGACCACGCCATCGGGCTGATGCTTGCGTTGTGCCGGGGGATTCCGCAGATCAGCGAGGCAACGCGCAAGGGCGGCTACGATTTTGCCGCCTTCGGCAAGCTGCCGCGCCTGTGGGAGCGCAAGTTTGCCGTGATCGGGCTTGGACGCATCGGCACCGCTACGGCATTGCGTGCCAAAGCCTTCGGTCTCGATGTATGCTTCCACGATCCTTATCTTCCTGACGGCGTCGACAAGGCGCTGGGGATCACCCGCTACACGGACCTTTACGAAATGGTGGCTGCTGCCGACATCATTTCCATACACACGCCGTTGACAGTCGAGACCCGCAATCTGGTCAACACCGAATTTGTCGCGACCATGAAGGACGATGCCTACCTGATCAACACCGCCCGCGGCCCGATCGTCGATGTCGACGCGGTAGGTGATGCATTGAAGGCCGGCCGCTTCGGCGGGGTCGGGATCGATGTGTGGCCGACCGAACCGCCGCAGGACGAAGCGCTGATGACCGCCTGGCGCGCCCGTGAACCCTGGACCGATCGCCTGCTGGTGACCGCGCATGCGGCGTTCTTTTCAGGCGCCGGGATTCGTGAGATTCGTGAGAAAGCGACGCTCGAAGTCAAGCGCGTGCTGAACGACGAACCGCCGCGCAACTGCGTCAATGTCGATCTGTTGACTCACGCCCGCATCGGTGAGGAGATGCTTGCCAGGGTCAAGCGCCTCAAGGAGGGGCCGCCGCCGGGCTGATCGGAGAGGACGGCATGGCGGGAGTATCCTTTGCAGCGTCAGACTATACTCGATGGATACTCTCGTCGACTTCGTGGTCGGCGGCGATCGGGCTGAGTGATACCGCGGCGTTAATGCATTTGTCGCGATATGGGCTGGCCGGCGCCGGCGCCAGCCATTGCACGCCGTTGGTGATGACCTGCTGAATGTCGCTGTTGTGATAGATCGGGAAGGTCTCGTGGCCGGGGCCGAAGTAGAAGACCCGGCCTTTGCCCCGGGTCCAGGTGCAGCCGGTTCTAAAGACTTCACCGCCTTCGTACCAACTGATATAGATCAGTTCATCGGGTGTCGGGATGTCGAAATGTTCGCCGTACATCTCGGAATGATCGAGCTCGATATAGGTGCCCAGGCCGTTGGTGATCGGGTGGCCGGGATTGACGCACCAGATACGCTCCAGCTCGGCGGCTTCACGCCACAGCAGCCCGCAATCGGTACCCATCAGTCGCCTGAAGATTTTTGAGTAGTGGCTGGAATGCAGCACCATCAGCCCCATTCCTTTCAGCACGCGCTGGTGGACCCTTTCGACGATCTCATCGGCCACCTCATGATGCGCTACATGCCCCCACCACAACATGACATCGGTATGATCGACCACGTCCTGTGTCAGGCCGTGCTCCGGTTCGTCGAGCGTCGCATAATTGATATCAACCGCATCGCCGAGCCGCTGTTTTACAGCTGTGCCGATGGTGTTGTGAATACCGTCAGGATAGATGCCCCGGATGGTTTCGTTGTTTTTTTCGTGGCGAAATTCATTCCAGATCGTGACGTGAATAGGCATGTTATGTTCTAACCGCGGTGAAGGGGTGAGGAAGTTTACCCATACTATAAAAAGCCGTCAGAGTTTGTAAAGCATCAGGTAAACAATTACGCCGCTGACGGATACAAACATCCAGACCGGCCAGATCCAGCGGGCCAGCCGCTTGTGTCTGTCGAATGACTCGTGCCAGGCATGCCAGACCAGCACGATGATGAATGGCATCTGGACTATTGCCAGGATGACATGCGGGATGAGCACGGCAAAGTACAGCGGGCGCGTCCAGTCCTCTTTCGTATACTTCACCGAACCGGCGTTTAAGTGGTAGACGATATATGAAGCGAGAAACAGGACCGACGTGATCAGCGCCGCGGTCATGAATCGCTTGTGCACCTCACGGCTGCCGCGCCGGATGCTGATATATCCGCACAGCAGAAGCACGGCGGAGGTGCTGTTCAGGCAGGCATTGAGTGTCGGCAGATCGGCGATAGTCATATGATGGTCCATTCATTTTGTTGCCCTGACGAATTCGCCCTGCCAGGTATCGGGTGGTGGTACTTCGATATACTTCTTGACGCGATCGATCATTGTAAGCGACGGGCCGTCGTCGGCAATAATGGCGAGTACCTGTTCGAAATATTGGATCGCTTTCTCGAAATTCCGTTCCCAATGGATTTTCAGGCCGAGATCATAAAGCTCCAGGACCTGGCGCTGGTGATCGCTGATCTCGTCTTTCTTGGCCATCAGTTCGTAGACCTGGATTGGCACGGTCTTGCCCTTGACGATGATCTTGTCGAGCAACCGCGCTTCGATATCGTTCTTGGCCAGCTCGTAGGTCGACTGGCCGATCATGATCAGTGTCTCGTAGTCCTTGTTCGCCGGCTCGAAGCGCGCTGCCTGGTTCACGGCATCTCCCATCACCGTGTATGAGAATCTCTTCTCCGATCCCATGTTACCTGCTGCGACAACGCCTGAATTCAACCCCATACGTGCCATCACATCGACGCCGAATTCTTTCTTGAATCTCGGTGCCAACTCGACGATCAGCTTCTGCTGGTCCAGGGCGGCCCAGCAGGCGCGAGTGGCATGGTCCCCGAGCGGATAGGGCACGCCCCACACCGCCATGATTGCGTCACCTTCGTATTTGTCGAGGTAGCCGTTACTGTCCATGATGACGTTGGTCATCGGACTAAGATAGGCATTCAGCAGCTCCACGAGTTTTTCCGCGCCGAGGGTCTCGGAGATCGTCGTAAACCCGGCGAGGTCGGAGAAGAACATGGTCGCTTCCATTTTCTGTCCGGCCAGTGAAAAACTTCCGGGATTTTCTTCCAGGTAGTTCAGGACATCGCCGGACACCATGGTCGAGAACATGCCGCGGATTTTTTTCTTCTCGCGCTGCTCAGAGAGATAGTTATAAAGCAGCACACTGAGGTAACTGCTCAACATGAAAGCGGCCGGCGGGACGACAGGGAGGATGAACCTGTGCATTTGCACCATGCCGTAGACCGTGGCGAAATAGCCGAGCGCCACGAGGCCGACGAGCGCGGAGTAGCGCACCGGCCGGAGAAACGCGGAACACGGCATTAGCAACAACCACAGACCGACAAGCGCCAGGGCCCCTTCTTTGCTCGACAGCGGCCGCAGGAACGTGCCGGTAAGAATATTGCTCGCTGCCGTCATGTGGATGTGCACGAACGGCGTATTCGAATCGACCGGGCACGGACCGACATCGGTATTGCCGGTTTCGGTGATACCGACCATGACCAGTTTGTCGTTGAGCAGTTCGTACTTTTCCCTGCTGACATTGGCTTTGCCGGTGCGTGCCAGCATTTCGTCGAGCGGTTCGTCGATGACTTTGGCAAACGAGATATTGTTGAAGATTTTGATGCTTCCGACGAAATCGAGAAACAAGTATCCGGATTCATCGATCGGGACATTAACTTCGGACCGGCCCTTTGGCCGTATGATGATGCGGTCGCCGTAGATCACTTCGATTGGTGGCGGTCCCTCGATCTCTTTCCCGAGGCTGTTGAGGTCGTTGAGGTCGATATCCCAGTAATACAGGCAGCTGAGCAGCGCATACGACGGCAGGAAAAGGCGGCGTGTCACGAATTCGCCGGTCTCGGGATCTTTGAACTCGTATTCAATGCCGCGCAGCAGCTGGATGCGGCGGATCAATCCATCTTCCTCGCGCGGCACATCGATGTAGCCGAGAGAACAGTAGTCGAGGAAATCGTTACTCGGCAGCTCGGCGGCGTATTTGTAGTAGTCATAGTCGTCCGGAATATTCTGAACGTACTGCTGCGGGATCGACATATCCTGCAGGTACGGCAGCATCGTCCCGTTGTTTTCGGAGAGATCCTCCTCGTCGTCGCCGAGAATCGCGGCGGGGCTCCATGATTTTGTTCGGTCCTCCGGGAAGTAATAGGCCAGCAGCGTTTTCGAAGTATCCTTATCTGAGATCCCGGCCATGGCGTTGACGAGGTTGAGGTCGCCAAGAGCGAATGACAGCAGGGCGATATTCGTGAGGATGCGGTGATCGGTAATTTCCGACTCGCCGTGAGCCAGTGATTGAACCGATTTGCTGATCGCCATGAGCCGATCGTAATCTTTCAGGAGCGAATCACCCTGGTGCTCTTTGTCGACCACCTTGCCAATAGCTTCCTTGAAGACGATGTCGAAGGCCACGACCTTCGGCTTGAAGACGTCGCGGAAATAGGGTATTTGATCAAGAAACGGCTTGCGTGTGACCCACACGCCCTTGCCGTACGCTCCCAGATCGACGCTGGTCTTGTCGTCGATGCCGATCAAGGTGATCTGGTCGGCAACCGGCTGTCGCACCAGGTTGTTGCGCTGGCGCATGAGGAAGTCGCCAATCAGCGGCTCTGAGCGCGTCAGCAGCGGTGATGGCCCGACATTGACCAGGGCCAGCAGCAGAGTAGTGCCCAGAACAACGGTGACCAGGACTGGATTGACCAGACGAAAATTGCTTTTTTGGCTTGCCATGCCAACGGTAAAGGTGCTTTGGGGTCAGGTTCGCTGGGCAACGGGCTTAGGCAGTGCCGGCACCCGTGCCGCGGCCCCAGCTGGGAGAATCGCGGTGTCTGTCAGAAATAGAAATTGAGACTGGCGTTGACGCGGTGCTCTTTGAGCTGGTGGTACTTGAGTGTGTTTTCGTAGCCGATACTTACGTCCATCCAGTCCGTCGGTGCGTATGACCCGTCGAGACCGACGATCCAGAAGGTACTGTCGACGTCCTCTTCTTCGTTGTCGAGCATGGTGTAGAAGGTGGCATACGCGAGTGTCGAAAACTCGTCCGTCCAGCTTTTGTTGGCATCGACCATTGTGGCCCAGGACGCGTCTTCATTGTCGAAGAGCCGGGTAAGCGAGCGCTTGTTGAAGCTCGCCAGCGAGGTTGTCAGGCCGATGTCGATATTGTCGACCTCGGTCGATGTGGAAGCCAGCACGCCTGCGCCCATGCGATCGACGTTCTGCGCAAGATTCTCCGACACACCGAGGATGGTCACGATGGCATCCTCCACGTCGATCTGCGTGTAGTTGAGGAATGCGCCGATCGTCAGCTTGTCGGTGACGGCGTGGTTGGCGTAGAAATCGTAGACAACGGTGCGTCGTCGCATGTCGACTTCGCCGCCGACCTTGTATTCGGAATAGTTTGCTCCGAGGCCGAAGTCGAATGTATCAGCGAATGTGCCATTCATAAAAAACGAGTTTGCGCGGTCGTGTCCGGAGCCGCTGGCGTCACTGAAACTGGCGAAGCTTGCCGAGGTAGAGAGGCTCAAATTGGTGAAGTTCTCACCGAATGCCCCACCGGGCGCCTTGGTGTGGGAGGTGCCGGAGCGGCGCGCTGCATTGAGGTTGCGGCGTGTGGTAGACTGTGCCGTGTTCTGCTTGGCCGTCTGCACCAGGGCATCGACGATTTCGACGGTCCGGATAGCGTTGCGCACCTCCAAAATCTGTGCAACGACAGTGTCCTGGTCGCCGGTGGGGTCCTCGAGGATCTCCTTGTTCATTTCGATCAACTGTTCCAGGGCTTGAAGGCGCACAGCCAGGTTTGTCAGCGTAGTTTTCAAGCCGTCGTTACGGCCTTCGGCGAAGTTGATTTTCAGGCGTTCTGTGTTGATTTCAGCTTTGGAATCGTCGAGGAGCTGGCGGTTCACGTCACGTTCACCGATGAACTGATCACTGACGGCAGTGTCGACTCCCGACTGCACGGTCGGCAGCGGTGTCTGTTCGATGAACAGGTCGGTGGCGGTGAATACCGGCGGGACGCCCGGTGGGTCCGGCTCGTCGGTCAGTTCGCCGCCGCCCTCTTCCGAGGCGACGTCGGCGAACATTATTGGCACGGGTAACACCATCAGAGCGAGCAGAAAGAACTTTATGGTGTTGCGAATCATCATTATCAACTCCCGCAAATGTGGCGCGCGAGCGGCATTTTACATGCAAACCCGTTGCCAGTTGAACTGAATTTTTACTTTATCCGTCGTGTTGGCTAATTCAAGGTCACAGGGACCGCCAAAGCGCATTGGGAAACGAGTCTCGCTCTGGTTGCGATCGTTCGTTTTGCGCTTTCAGCCACCATGGCTATATTGCAACCAAGACGCCCGAATCACTTTTACGATAGCCTGAGCATTACGATAGCTTGGGCGCACTGGATTCTCACGCCTTGTGCCATGTGATTTTTATCACATGCAAGGCCCCGTGTTCCGACATGAACCTCCCCAACAAACTTACGCTCGCAAGGTTCATCCTGACTATGGTCATGATTGTGCTGGCGGCACTGCCGTCGTCCACCACGGAGAACCTGTTGCACTGGAAGATCGGGTTCATCATAGGTTGCATCGCTGGTTTCACAGATTTCCTCGACGGCTACGTGGCGCGCAAGTACGATCTGGTCACCGACTTCGGGAAATTGATGGACCCGCTGGCCGACAAAATTTTCACCGTCAGCGGATTCGTCATTCTCGTACAGTACGGCCACTTGCCGGGGTGGGTGGCGATCGTCATCCTGACCCGCGAATTCGGCGTTACCGGCTTGCGCGGGATGGCTGCCGCCAAAGGTGAAGTGATCGCTGCTGCGTCGATTGGGAAACTCAAGACGTTGTTACAGATGTTGACACTGCTGCTGGGCGGCTTCATCTTGGTCGGCTGGCTGTCGCTCGATATGCAATTGCCCGGGATCGACGTGGGCCTCGAGACGATTTGGACTACGGTCTACTGGCTGGTCGCTGCCGTCACCGTGTACAGCGGTATCGATTACTTCATAAAAGGCCGCAACCTCTACGTCAAAGAGCTTTGAATGTCTGACCTCCAGTCGGCGCTTCGAGAGTATTTTGGACACGAGGCTTTCCTAGACGGACAGGAATCCGTCATCGCCCGCATCGTCGCTGGCGAAGACATCTGTGTCATCATGCCGACTGGCGCCGGCAAATCGCTGTGCTACCAGCTGCCCGCAATGGTCCGACCAGGCTATACCCTGGTCATTTCTCCGCTCATCTCGCTGATGAAGGACCAGGTCGACGCCCTCACCCAGAAGGAGATCCCGGCGGCATGCATCAACAGCGCCATTCCGCCCAGCGAACGCCAGGCGATCATGCAGGAGATGTACAGCGGCACAACCCGGTTGCTCTATGTCGCTCCCGAACGCTTGCGGACCCGCGATTTCCGCAATTTCATTGCCCAGATGCCGCCCGAACTGCTGGTCATTGACGAAGCGCACTGCATCAGCCAGTGGGGCCATGATTTCAGGCCGGATTATGCGCGTATCGGCGCTTTTGTCGAGGAGTCCGGCATCGAGCAGGTAGCCGCTTTCACCGCGACCGCGACGCCGGTAGTGAAGGAGGATATCCTGCAGCAGCTGAGGCGGCCACAGATGGATGTGTTCGTCACCGGCTTCACCCGCCCCAACCTGGCGTTCACTACTGTGACGTGTCGCAACAACGAGGACAAGTTCGACTTTGTCGAGGCGCAGCTGCGCGATCCGCAACCAACGATCATTTATGCCTCGACCCGCAAGAATGTCGACGAGCTTGGCAGCCGTACACGCTGCATCACCTATCACGCTGGGCTGCCGGACCAGGAACGTCACGACGCCCAGGACCGTTTCATGAACGATGCCTGCCCGGTGATCGCCGCCACCAACGCTTTCGGCATGGGCATCGACCGCCCGGATATCCGCCGCGTCGTGCACTTCAATATTCCCGGCAGCCTCGAAGCGTATTATCAGGAAGCCGGACGCGCCGGGCGCGACGGCGAAGACGCCACCTGCAGCCTGCTCGTCAGCCACCAGGACAGGTTCATTCACGAGTTTCTCATCGAGATGAACAACCCGCCGGAATCAATCGTCTATTCAACCTATCGGACCCTGCAGAAACTGGCGGACGAGCGCGATAGCGTTAGTTTAGAAATCACCCAGTCAGAGCTCGCCGAAATCGTGCCGGACGCCCGCGGCGACACCCAGATCAGCGCGGCACTCAAGATCCTTGAAAAGAACGATTACGTGCTCCGCAGCTTCCGCCAGCAGAACCGCGGCCTTCTGCGGCTGAGCCGTGATTTTCAGGAGTTGTACGCAAAGTACCCGAAGGGCGATTCGCAGCGCAGTGTTTTCATCCATGGCATCATCAACCGCTGGAGTAACGATCTGTTCGAGGGCGTGCCGTGCACCTACGGGGAGCTTTGCGGCGTCACCAGGCTCAACGACGCTCAGGTCAAGCGGGTCGTGCGCGCACTCAACGGCGACGACATCCTCTGGGTGCCACCTTTCGCCGGCCGCGGCGTCAGCCTGACGCGGCCGCAGATTATCGATCCCGTCATTGATTTCACCGAGGCCCATCTGCATGCCCGCCTCGAACGCCAGCGGCTCGAGGACATGATGAAGTATCCGACCACGCCCCTGTGCCGGCAACGCTTCATCGTCGACTACTTCGGCGAGACCGTCGGTGACTGGGTCTGCCGGATCTGTGACCGTTGCACCAGCCACGACCACGCCGAGCGCCGTGAGCCGACGGCCGCCGAAAATGGCATCATCGTCGCCATTCTCACGGCTGTCCAGGAGCTCAACGGCCGCTTTGGCCGCAGCCGCATTGCACAGGTGCTGGCTGGCTCGAAAAACGCCGAGGTCATGCGGTCCGGTCTCAACCACCGCAACTCGTATGGCGCGCTGAGTCAGTGCGATCAGCCATTACTCATCAAGATGATCGATTCCCTGCGCGACGGTGGTTGCCTGGCCACCGTCGGCGAGACCAAGTACCCGCTCATCTCGCTCACCGACCTCGGCCGCGACGTCATGGCCGGGTCCACGACTGTGCCGCTGGTGTTCCATTCGTTCGATGAGGTCAAGCCCAAGACCTCGACGTCGCGCCGCCGTCGCAAGAACGGCAGCGGTACCGCAAAAAAGACTGCGCGGGCGGCCGCGACGTCGCGCGACATGCTTGCCGATGACTTCGCCCCCGACGCCGGTATGAACGATTTGTACGAACGCCTTTGCGAACTCCGCACCGATATCGCCAGCCGCCGCCGCCTGCTCCCCTACCAGGTATTTCACAACGAAACGTTGCGCCAGCTCGCGGATCAAACGCCGTTGACCGCTGCCGAGGCGCGGAGCATCAAGGGCATCGGCGGCAAGAAAGAGCGGACGCTGCTACCCCAATTCCTTGCCGAAATTGAAAAATGGCGACAGGAAAATGCCGGGTAAATGGGACATGTAGTGGCTGTAAAATTCTGTGGCACCGCCGGCTCGGCCGAAAATGCGACACTTAACGTACCGACTTTCCATCCTTTCCCTGCGCATCAATCTTAGAACTATGACTACGCTTCGCTGTATCTTCGTCAGCTTGCTGCTCGCAGGCTGCGCCCGCGAACCAGAGCCCGCCGGACCTGTGGCTGCTGACGACCACGCCGGGGCCACGCCGCTGCGACCCGGCCGCGGCATCGACGTTGTCGCCAAGTCCGTGCCGCTGTCGTTGAACGCGGTAATTCTCGAACTGCCCGATGTTGCGAAGTTCGCATCACCCTTCACTACCGCTACCGTGCCGCCGACGGGCGGGCGTCTCGCTGTCGAGTTGCCTGCCGGATCGGAGACCGAGGCTCTGTCCGGCAGCATTGCCGCAACGCTGCGTGTTCCGCATGCCGGCACGTATCACCTCTGGGCCCACGTCTACTGGCGCGATGAATGCAGCAACTCGATGGGGCTGCAACTCGGAAATGCCATGGCACGGACGTTCGGACAGGACCAGATCTTTGATTCCTGGCACTGGGTGCGTGCCGGTACTTTCGAGCTCGCGCCGGGAAGCCACAACGTCAGACTTCTCGAACGCGAAGACGGCGTTGCGATCGATTACCTGCTGGCCACCATGCTGGACTACGAACCTGGAACCGCTCCACGTGCTGGCCCCGGCCAACAGGCGCCGCAACGTTTTGCCGACGCCTTCCTGCGTTCGCCCGGTCACGGTCACGACGACTGGACGCTGGAGGGTGACTGGAAAATCGATTTCACCTTCGATCCCAACTGGGTACCCAATCAGTTCGCGCTCGTCGGTCGCGCGACGACAACACCCGCTACCGCGCTGATCAAGGATCATGACTGGTCCGGCTGCCGCCTGGCGTTCAGCGTGTTGCCGCTCGAGCCGGGAACCTTCGGCGCGGTGCTCGACGTCGGCAGCGATGCCGTCCACGTCCGTATCGACGTCGATCACGAAAGCAGCCGCGTTCGGGTCGGCCGTGCCGAAGGGACTGCTGCCATCGAGATCGACCAGTGGCACCGGGTCGAAATTTTTCGATGGGCGTGGCTGGTTGAGGTTCTGGTCGACGGCGAAACAGTCTGTCGCGACACGTCGTTGTCCCTGGGCGGCGGCAGCGTTGGGCTGGCGATCGACGAAGGCGCCGCCGTCTTCGATGACGTTGAAGTCGACGGTATTGCATGGGAGTTCGACGACGGGGAGCACGGCACCATTGCCTGGCAACTCAGCAAGGATGCCGAGTGGTATCGTGCAGACGTCGAGCACCCGACAGGTGACACCGCGCAGCCGCAAGCCGTTTTGTCCGGCCGCAAGGGCTGGATCGCGCCGAACCTCGAAGATCGGACGCCGGCAGCGATGTTCGTAGAGTCAACGGAAGATGACCGGCTCATTCAATACGACAATGCCGAATCCTTCCGCCTGCACTCCGGCACCGAGTTGCAGCGTGTTGCTGTGCGCTATCGCGATCCGCGACCGGCGTTTTATCGAATCGGGCCATTCCATTTCACCAGCCGCTCTCTGCCGGATCCTGATTACCTCGACTTCACCGAGGAAGAGATGACCGCAATGAAAGCAGCACCCGATGCAGCCAAGATCAAACGCAAACCGCGCACCTACCCCGTGGTCGGCAGCGGAAAGACTGCGTGGCCGGTCGAACGCGGCAGCTGGTGGGTCGCCAACGGCGTCCTCACTGGTCGCGGACCGGACGCTGTTTTGCGGAGTGCGCAGGATGTGATCGGGCCGTTCGAGATGTCCTTCCGCTTACGGCTTAAATCAGCAGAGACACAGTTCGGCGTAGAGATATACGGCCAGGGCGACACAAGGGGGGTGCTGGTGGATCTGCACGACATGACACCGAAAGACACCGCATGGCACAACGTCCTGCTGCGGGTTGTCGGGCATGAATTGTCGATGCGCATCGACGCCGGCACATCGCAAACCATTGCCATCCCGTCACCAGTCGGCGGCCAACTGCGATTGCAGATTCCGCAGGGACAGATCGAGCTCGATGACATCGAAATCCGCCTGCAGCGCGATTGGGCGAATGGCTTCACCAGCACCTTTGACCGTCGTGAAACGGTTTGGCGACGTTCGGGCACGTGGATCGACCACGGCGGTATTTCCTGTGTTCTGGCCTCGAGCTGGGTGAGCCTCAAGGCAGAGGAGGGCGAGGGATTCCTGAGGTCGAAACGCGTCATCGGCCCGAACCTGCTGGTCGCTTTCGATATCGAGGAAAACTCCGACTGGTTCGGTTGGGACACTGCCCCCAGCCACGTTCATCATCCGTTCGACAACGTCTGTATCATACTCAACGGCGCGGACTCCGCAGACGAGATGTACCGGCTCGAGGTGAATGCCCGCAACCGCGAAGAAACAGTGTTGTACCGTCGCGGTCGAAAAGTTGCCGTGACCGCCCAGGACAACTCGTTTCCAATTCGCCACAAGGGCGGCCACGCACCCTACGCACCGCGTCGCAACCGCATCACATTGATCAAACTGGACGGGACAGTGACGGCGTACATCAACGGCAAGCAGGTATTGTCCTATATCGATTCCGAACCGTTGCCGGTAGATCGTGGCGGCATCGGCGGTTACGCGACCAGCATCAACTTCAGTCACGTGACGATGCGCGGTATTGATTGACATACGCCTGTTATTTCATGCCGGCCCGGAATCGATCTAGTCACCGAGCATGCCGGTAGCGATTGTCAGCAACTTGCTCATGGCAGTTCAATCTCTACAGCTTCGGCGAAAGTCAGGGCAGCCGGCTTGCGGACTCGCACCACCGGTTCCGTGACACCGGAGGTCGATGTGACCAGTTCGAAGACAAAAGCCGCCACGCTTTCCAATAATTCATAATCCGTTTTGCGGAGTTCGCAACGGATGCGTTCTGCCAGCTCCTCGTAGTCGACACAGTCGTCCAGCGAATCGGACGCCGCCGCCGCCATTGCGTTGGCGGTGAACTCAACGTCGATATGAATCGCCTGCCGTCTCGTACGTTCATGCAGGTGTACGCCGACGACCGTTTCCACCACCAGGTTGTGCAGTCGATATCGTGCCATTGTATTGCCGGGGGCAGTATCCTGCCGAATTTTGTTTACCGGGACACTAATCGCGAATCAGGCTGAGGAACTCCGAGCGTGTCCGGTTGTGCGAACGAAATGCGCCGAGCATGCAGGAAGTGACCATGATCGAGTTCTGTTTCTCCACGCCCCGCATCATCATGCACAAGTGCCGAGCCTCGATCACCACGGCAACGCCGTCAGCGTTGACACTGGACATGATCGTCTCGGCAATCTGCTTGGTCAGCACCTCCTGAATCTGCAGGCGCCGGGCAAAAACTTCGACGATCCGTGCCAGTTTCGATAGTCCGAGCACCTTGCCTTTCGGCAGATAACCGACGTGGCATTTGCCGATGAACGGCAGCAAATGATGCTCACACAGGGAGTACAGCTCGATATTCTTGACGATCACCATCTCATCGGTGTCCGTGTCGAAAATGGCGTCGCCGATGATCTTCCCGACGTCCTGCGTGTAGCCCTTGGTCAGGAACTCGAAGGCCCGTGCGGCACGCGCCGGTGTGTCCCGCAGGCCTTCACGATTCGGATCTTCGCCGATAGTTTCAATAATTTTTTTGAACTGTTCTTCCATGATAATCTTCCCGTCTATTCCTGTGCCGATGATCCGGCACAGAGGTTGTCAATGGCAAACTGCAGGCGGCGACAGGTGCGCTCGCGTCCCAGTACTGCCATAGTTTCATAGAGTCCGGCGCCGACATTGGTGCCGGTCACCGCTGCCCGGATCGCAGCGTTCAGCTTGCCTTGCCCCAGCCCGAGTTCCTCCGTGGTAGCGTGAATTGTTGCCTCGATAGCGGCTTCGTCGAACGGCTCCCTTTCAGCGAGCGCGTCGGACAACTGCTGCAGGGCTGCCGCGACCCCGTCCTTCTGCAATGCCTTGCGTACCACCTTCTCGTCAAACTCTAGGTCATCGGTGAAGAAGTACGACCAGTCGGCAACATCGGTGAAGAGCTTGCAGCGCGACTGCATCAACTCTGCCACCGTCCGCAGTGGCGTTGAATCCGCCGCCGTTGCCCAGGGCTGCGACGCGACAAACGGCTGAATCACTTCAATGAAATCGTCCAGAGCAATCGCCGCGATGTACAGGCCATTGAGGTTCTTCAGCTTGTTGATATCCATTTGAGCTGCGGCACTGTTCACACGTTCGAGGGTAAACGCCGCCACCAGCTCGTCGCTTGTCATCTGCTCGCGATCGTCACCCGGCGACCAACCGAGCAGGGTCAGGTAATTGAGCAAAGCCTCCGGCAGGTAACCCTTGGCGCGGAAATCGCCTACGTAGGCATCGCCGTCGCGCTTGCTGAACGGCTTGCCCTGGGCGTTGACGATCATCGGGAAATGACCGTAGGCCGGCGGTGTCGCGCCGAGGGCGCGGAAGAGCAGGATGTGGCGATAGGTGTTTTCGACATGATCGTCGCCGCGCAGAATTTCAGTGATGCCCTGCTCGATGTCGTCACAGACATTTGCCAGATGAAACACCGGGGTGCCGTCGCTGCGCACAATCACCTGGTCCTTGAGGCTGTCGAGTGGTTTGCGCAACTCGCCCTTGACCAGGTCGGTATAGACGATCTCGTACCGTCGAAATGTCATCGCCGCGACACCTTCAAACTGACGGCTCTCGCCGTCGAGCACCGCCTTGATGTCCGGGTCCAGCTCGTAAAGTATGGTGCCGCTTGCGTCGAGGAGTTGCAGCCCGTGGAAGCCGCCCAGGGCTCCGGCCTGCGGACTCGCTTTGCCTTTCTTCGTCAACAGGGCATACGAAACACCGGTGAAATCGATGACCACCGGTGTCTCGGCATGCAGCTCGAGCCGGACATCGCCGGCTTCGCGCACCTCCGGAATCGCGTCGCTGTCCCAAGGTATGCGGAATAGAGTCGCTTCGCCGCCCTCGCCCTTGGCGTGGCGGTAGGCGTGGCCGTCGGCCAGCAGTTGGTCCGCTGCTGCCGTGTGCGCGGCCAGACGGGCACTCTGGTACAGCGGCTCCTCGTCAAAGGCCAGCCCCAGCCATGCCATGACGTCAAGCAGTGAGGCGATCGCTGCCGGTGTCGAGCGTTCGCGGTCGGTGTCCTCGATGCGCAACAGAAATCGACCGCCCGTATGCCTGGCATAGAGCCAATTGAAAATAGCCGTGCGAATGTTGCCGATGTGGACTTCACCGGTTGGTGACGGCGCGAATCTGACGCGGTTGGACATGGGAATACTTGTGGGTTACAGGTTTACAAGGTGGCTAATTTCGCGTGGCGCTCGTATAATACAACTGTCTGGTCCGGCGGGTTACTGTACCCTGATCAATCGAAACCGAACCTGCCTCTGTCATGTCGTTGCTGTTGATTTTTATTGTGTATCTCGCCTGTGTCGTGCTGCTGGGCTTTTCCGGCGGGGTAGGGCGGGAGCCGATTTTGTGCTGTGCCGCATTTGTTACAGCGCATGCGTTGTTGTACGCCCTGGTCTTCCGCAAGCTCGAACGACACAGGGTGCTGGGCACGTCGATGGCGATCATCGGCGTGGGTATTGCTCTGCGTCTGTGCTTTCTCTCCTATCCCGTGACCGACGACATGTACCGTTACGTCTGGGAGGGGCGCCTGCAGCTTCACGGCGATAATCCCTACGTCACCGCACCTGCCGCAAGCAAATATGCAGCGGTCGATCCGCTCTTCGACGATATTAGCCACAAGGACATGGCGACTGTCTACGGCCCCGTTGTCATGCTGATCTTCCGCGGCCTTGCAGCACTGTGCGACGGGCCGTTGTCTGCGGCGTCGCCTCTCGTCGTGTTCAAGCTGTTTTTCATGCTGTGCGAGATTGGCGTGCTCCTGCTGCTGCCTGTTCTCCTGCGGCAGTGGAACCGACCGCCGCACTGGGCCGCACTGTATGCCTGGAACCCGCTGATTCTACTGTACGGCGCCGGTGAAGCACATCTCGACACGCTGCTCGTGCTGCTGATCGCCGTCGCCTTGTTTGCTCACGGCACCCGGTCACGCTGGCGATGGCTGCTGTTTCCCGCTGTCGGCTCAGCGGTCATGGTCAAGTACATTGCGATCGTCATGCTGCCGATGATGATCAATCGCCGCAACGCAGCCATGTTGGTGCTGCTGCCGTTGCCGGTCCTGGCCTTCCTGCCGTTCTGTCATCCGGACATGTTCGACAGCTTGCGGGCCTTCGGGGCTTCGATGCATTACAACGACGTGTTTCCTGCCGTCTTCCGTGTGCTGCCGCAGTGGGCCTACTTGCCGTTGATGCTGGCCTGCCTGCTTTCGGGTTTGTGGTGGACCTGGTTATTGCGCCAGACCGTGCCGATTGGCGCCATGGCCCTTGCCTGGATGTGGCTCCTGCTGTGCCTGCCGACCATGCACCCGTGGTACCTCATGCCGCTTATCCTGTTTCTGACCTACAGCCCGTCGCGAACGTGGTTCCTGCTTTCCGCTCTGCTCGGACTGCAGTTTTTCGTGCTTGGCTACCAGTTGGACACCGGCGTCTGGCGGCCCTTCGACTGGATCTGGATCGCGCAGTTCCTGCCGATGTTCTTGCTCTACCTGTACGATCACAACCGGGCCGACCAGCCGTGGCTCGAACCAATGCCGCCACTGCAGTCCATCGATATCGTCGTACCGACTCTGAATGAAGAAGCCGGGATTGAGCAACTCCTCACCGGCCTGCGGGAAGCCAAGGAAACATTGGTTGCGCAAAGCCGAATCGCCGCAGACAGGATCCGGGTCTATCTCGTCGATGGCGGCAGCAGTGACCGCACTCTCGAGATTGCCCGGCAGCAAGACGTCGAGATTCTGACCGTTGAGAAGCCCGGACGCGGCCATCAGTTCGCCGCCGGCGTCGATGCCGGAGATGGCGACCTGGTCGTCATGCTGCACGCCGACGCCAGGATATCCGTCGACACGCTCATCAAGCTGCAGGCTGCGGCCGAAAAACATCGAGGATTGCAGTGGGGCATTTTGGGCCACCGCTACACCCGCTCGACACTGAAAATGAAACTGATCGAGTTCAGTAATCGTTTTCGCTTCCACGTTGGCGGCATCGCTTTTGGCGACCAGGGCATCTTCGTGCGGCGCCTGTGCCTGGACCGTGTCGGTGGTGTTCCCCAGATTCGCCTGATGGAGGACGTCGAGTTGTCCTTGCGCCTGCTGCAGTGCCCCGGTCGTCGTGATCTCGGCAACTCTCTGACCGTCTCGACCCGGCGCTGGGAGCGCAAGAAGTTTACCGGCTATACCTTGCAGGTACTTCGGTTAGTTACAGAATACCTCGTCCGCCGCCGCGCCGGGGCCGACATTGCCATACTGACCGACCGCATGTACGCTACCTATTACGGCAAAGCAAAAGACTCGGCATGAGTGGTTCTCACACAATTTTCTGCCTCTACGCCAAACCGCCGATCCCGGGCCGTACCAAGTCCCGGCTGGCTGCGGATATTGGCAACGACGCGGCTGCCGGACTTGCCGCTGCCATGCTCCTCGACCTCGTCGACGCCATGCGCCAGGTGCCCGATGCCTTGCCCACTATCTGGTATCCGCCCGACTGCAATCCCGACGATTTCGGCACGCTCGAAATACCCGAGGACGTCTGGTTGTATCCACAATCCGGCGACGATTTAGGCGTCCGCATGCGGCGCACCGTAGATCTGTTGCTGCAGCATCATCCTGACAGCCGCATGTTGATCATCGGCAGCGACTGCATCACCCATTCCCGGGAGTCCTTGATCGATGCCGGCCATGCCCTGTCCAAAGTCGATGTTGTCGTTCAGCCTGCCGTCGACGGCGGCTATGTATTGATTGGTCAGCGTTGCCGGCAGCCGGCGGTTTTCGACGGCATTGACTGGGGCAGCCATACTGTGATGGCGGAGACTCGCCAGCGTCTGGCGGCCCATGAGATTTCCCACATCGAGCTTGAAGAGACCTTTGACATCGATGTCCTCGACGATCTCGAACTGCTCCGCGCCTTCCTCGCAGAAAACGATCGTCCTCGAACCGCCGACTGGCTATCGGCCTTCGATGCCGAACTCCCCCGGTAATTCCTGGTATTCAAGGAACTTCCCGCCTGGTATTCCTCAAAATATTCCTCAAAAAGACCGGTCAATTACAGGCTGCCTTCGCAGGCGCTTTGATCGCCGGCCTGGTGCACACGGCATGTCGCGCCCGATCCGCTGCCCGTCGAGTTTATCTCGAAATCGGCCAACAGGATGGCCGCGCACAAGGGGTCTGGTCGGCTGCGAGAAGCAGCGTGGTAGGGGACACCACAGGAGTAGCGGGGATAGGAACAGTTCCAGTTGGGTCGAGGTCTATCGAAAAAGGATCATATCCTCGAAGAGACGCGGGGACGCATCCATTGGCACGTCGAAGCGCGGCTCGACATGGACGGCGTCGACCTGTATGTGGAGCGAAAGGTGCGCGTGAATCTACTCGATTGATCGGGCACGGGACGAAAACTCGTCGACCTAGGCGACGTTTACAATCCCAAAGGCTTGGAGACCTTGCACGATTATCCGAACCTTACCAGCGCGCTTGTCAGAGCCGGGTGGAGGGAGTTGCGGATCTGCAAAGTCCTGGGAGAAAACTGGCTGAACCTGCTGAAAGAAGTGTGGGGAAGCTGAACGTGAGCTGATTTCAGCGCAAGTAATCCCACAAGGACTGAGCCATCTAACCATGCGATCAGGAGCGCCGTCGAGCTTGGTTGGTCATTCCTCATTTACGGATCGGCAAACATCCGTTTGTAATGGCGGTACCATTCGCTTTGGAACCGTTCATTGGGGTCATACCTTCGTTTCAGCTCCAGGAACCTGGGGAATTGCGGATACGCCT
This sequence comes from uncultured Lentisphaeria bacterium, assembly GCA_913042885.1. The sequence goes on from CAJWLW010000034.1 coordinate 18,913, forward strand.
TGAGTACTTGGTCACGCCGCGCCCAGCGGTGATAGGTGAGATAATACGAACCGTCGAATTCCAGGGCACGATCGATGATTCGCTGGAAGTCCGCCTGCGCTTTTTGGATATCCCCGTCGGTATGGACGATGCGCAGGTTGAAGATAATGCAGGCGTAGTCCTTGTTTGCCCAGGCCAGGAAGCTTTCGTCATCGCGTCGGATCATGCGGACGGTGCCATAAATCAGGTTCACGTCGTGTGCCTTGAAGTCGGCGGCGGACACCTTCATAAACGCCGCGATGTGGTCATGCGGTACATATACTTCGGTAATCATCAGCGAACCCTTTTCGTAAACGGGCATGGCCGCCTTCACCGCTTTCTCGTAACCGTCGTCGTAGTAACTGAGCTGCATCGTGTCCGACCAGTAAATCTGACCGTTGGTGGTGAGGTAATAGTCGCTGTAAAGCTTGAACGCCCGGGCCTTGTCTGAGTGGGCCAGACCGATCAGCCTTTTCCAGCCCTTTCCGCCCAGGCGTTTTCGTGTCATGTGAATCGGCGTGTTCATGGGCACAGGTTTGTAGGTGGCGAAGACACCGGTCTGCAGGAAATCGGGGGCCGTCGCATCGGTCTTGAACTGGTAATCCCCGTACAAAAACCCGTCATTAATGCGCTGCACGGACAGCGCATGGAGCGCGTCGAGAGCGATAACTTCGACGACACGCTCCAGCTTCTTCCGCTGTTGCAGCCGCAGGTCGACGGTGGTGATAACGCCAAACAGGCCGTAGCCACCGATAACGAGGCGGAACAGTTCCGGGTTGCTGGTGCGGCTGACGTCCAGTACGTCGCCTCGAGCGTCGACCAATGTAAACGCTTCGACGTCCTGGATGATGGGCTTATAATTGACGCCGCGCCCGTGGATATTCGATGACAACGCACCGCCGATACTCAGGCAGTCTGCCCCGGTCTGTTTCTGGACGATGCTCCACTGCGGCGACTCACCTTTTTGCGCCAGCCACAGGTATTTGAGAAGTGCCCGCCACTGTATGCCGGCCTCGACTCGGACGATGCCGCGTTCCCTGTCGAAGGCGAGCACGTCGTCCAGCTTCGACGTATCGAGATGGAGCGTGCCTTCCCCGAACTGTTGCCCACCCGCGGCGTGTCTGCCGCCGGAGATGCTTATCGCCCGCCCCTTACGGACGGCCCGCCGGACGGCCTCCACGACATCGGTCGTCGACCGCGGTGATACGACCTCGGCGACACGGGTCGGATTCAGACGCGAGTGCAGATCATTAAGAACAATACCATGCCGGCCGCCGCGAACGAAGGAGGTGCATCCGGCCGCGACTGAAAATATCAATACGCATGCAAGCGCTAATCCGTAAACTGCATATGGTTGAACCGCTTTCATCCGTGACCATGACTATGACGGCAGTTGCGCAGTCGGTCAAACACCCATACGGTCTGAACTTCGTGCGCTGCCCGTTCAAGCCCTGAGCATGAGCAGGGAAAAATTACTTTTTTTGACACGCGTAGTCTGCCTGAGTCAGCACGCAGGAGTCGGTATTAGGGAACGGAAACCATTAAAAAACGAAAAAGTTCAGTATAACTTCTGCCAACAACGAGATGCTACGGATGCAGGAGCCGGCCCACGGATAAGATATGAGAAGATGTCGTGCACCACGGATGTCAGGAGCCGGCCTGCGGATAAGATAGGAGAGGATGTTGTTGATCGTCGAAATCGTAACGCGGCTAAGTCGCTTGCGACGCGAATCTGCGGACTTCGCAAGCGGAGATCGAACCTTTTCCGACTACTTCTTCACCAGCGGCGAGGTGACTTTTAGGAACGTTTCGTCGATGGAAGAACAGACCTCGACTACTGCTGCTTTGCCACGGTCGAGCGCCTGTTTAAAGGCTGGCGCCAGCTCATCGGGTGATGTCACTCTGCAGCCCTCGCAACCCATCGCCCGGGCCATCGCGGCATGATCGAAGTCCGCAAAATCACAGGCGATAGAGCGCTCGCCCTGCCCGTGCTTGACCCACCCGAGGGCCCGATTGTTCAGGATGACCGTGACGATCGGTATTTTCTCTTCGACGGCGGACATCAGGCCGTTCATGCCGATCGAGAACCCGCCGTCGCCTGTCTTCACTACCGTGTTGGGCAAAGGCACGATTTCTGGAGATCATCCACTTTGCGCCGGCACCGCGATCCAGCATCCGGCGGCTCGTGAGTATGTGATGTCATGGTCGCTGTCGGTGCCTACTGATGCCGGCGACTGCTTGAACAGTACGAACCGCACAGCAACGTCTATCCGTGGGGTTTCTGCACGCTGGGCTTCGGGGTGCCGGGCGCGATCGGTGCAAAGCTCGCACAACCGTTGCGACCGACAGTATTGCTTTCGGGCGACGGCGGCTACGGCGCGCTGGAACCGCAGCAGCAGATGCGATACGGTCGATCATTCGGTGTCGATCTGGAAAATCCGGATTTCGTGGCGCTGGCCGCGGCGTACGGCATCGAGGGGGGTCGCGTCGATTCGATTGCGGCGCTCGGACCGGCGATTACCGAAGCGATTGAATCCGGACAGGCACGCTTGATCGAATTGCCGATTCAACTGCCGCCGCAGATCATGGAGTCGGCGGCACGTGCAATGTTCCTGGCTGGCCTGAACGATTCGAAACACTGAGACCGAGCCAACCAACGCAGAAACAGTCTTCTGATCCGGTAACATTGAAGGAGCAATAAGATTCTTGATCAGTCAAGTTCCGCCTTGACTACTTTGCCTGCGGGATTGCGCGGCAATCGCTCGAGAAACACCACTTCGTGCGGCACCTGATACGATGCCAGCCGCTTGCTGCAGTGGCGGCGAAGTTCCTGCACTTTCAGTTCGGCACCATCGGTTACAATGTAGGCGCGGATCAACTCACCCAGGGACTCACGCACGCCGGTTGCCGGCGTCCCCTTCACGGCGGCTTCGCGAACGCCCGCGTGAGTCATCAACACTGCCTCGACTTCGGCGGCGTAGACGTTTTCGCCGCCGACGATGATCATGTCCTTCTTGCGGCCCTTGATAAAGAAGAACCCTTCCGCATCGACCGAAGCCAGGTCACCGGTCCGAAACCACTGGCGCTGGTCAATTTCGACCAGGGCTTCATCCAGGCGTTCGGGCTGATTGTAATATTCGGCTATCACATTTTCTCGGGCGAAGAGCAGTTCGCCGACGCAGTCGGGCGGCAAGGTCTGGAGATTTTCGTCCACCACGATCGCCTCGACAAACGGCAGCAGAGAACCGATCGAATCCGGGCGTGCGTCCGCGTCTTCGCCATACAGCACGTGCGTTGCCGAGGTGGTCTCGGTCAACCCGAAAAAATTCTGTAACGCCACATCCGGAAACAGCCGTTGCAGCTCGCGGATGGTTGACACCGGCATCATCGATCCGGCATATGCCATGACCCGCAGCGACGACGTGTCATACGCTGCGGGATCGGGTATCGCAACAAGGCGCTGAAAGATTGTCGGGACACTGAGAAACGTTGTGATCCGTTCACCCGCGACAAGCTGCAGCAGACCGGTGGCGGTGGTGTCGGCGGTGATGATCACCGGGCTTTTTTGCAGCACCGCGCTTGGCAGCGAGCTGTACAGGGCGGTGACGTGGAACATCGGGTTGACAACGAGATGAACGTCGCTTGTCACAAACGCCTGAGCGTTGATTGTCGCAGTGACGTTGAACAGCAGATCATGATGCCGCATCACGGCGCCCTTTGGCACGCCTGTCGTGCCCGAGGTATGCATGATGATGGCGGTATCCATAGTCTCCGGCCCCGGTGCGTCGGGGCGCCGGGGTGCCGATGCAATGAGTTGATGCCACGCATCGTCGATCACCAGGACCTTCGACTTTGCGGACTCGGCAGCGGCGATGGGTGCGGTGTCCGCAGCTGAGCCGACGATCAGGATGTCGGGAGCGAGGTTTGCGAAAATCGCGGTCAATGCCTCATTGGCGAGGAAAGTATTGAGCGGCACAATCACGCCACCGAGTTCCATCAGCGCCCAGTAAAGCAGGAAATACTCGAGGCAGTTCGGCAGGTAGACCGCGGTGACGGGGCGCTCGGCATCTGACAGCTTTGCGAGGCCTGCAGCGACGCGGCGCACGAGTTCGTCGGCGTCGGCGTAGTTCAGTCGCTGCTCGCGGTCGACGACGCAAAGATTGCTTGGCGCCAGGTCGACAGCCTCGCGCCACATGTCGCGGACGGTGTGGATCGTCGGTTTGCGAATCGGCAGTGGCATCGCATGAAGGAATTCGGCGAGGATCGGCTCGATGGTATCGGCGACGTGACGGTTGCCGTATTCGTTCGGGTGATTCCGATCGGTCCAGCAGCAGCGCCGGCCGACAATGCGCCCCTGCATGTTGGCGACGTAACCGCACTCGTGTTTCGCGGCAACCGCCGCTTCCAGTGCCTGGAACTCGATGCTGCGGGTGTCGCTGCCGTAATTTTTTGGGGCGACCCGGTCATTCTCGTCGAAGTAGTCGCCGAACACGCCAAGCACGACGATCTGTGCGCCGATCGTTTTGATCTCGCGAATCAGGTAGTCGAGGTCGTCACCCCATTGAGCTACGGGACGTTCGTCTTGCCACCAGTCATTGGCGCCGAAGGCGAGCACGACGACGTCGGGAGCATGCGCGAGCACATCTGCCTGCAATCGCACGCGCGCATCCACGAAGGTCTCGCCACCGATACCGACATTGATGAATTCGTGGCCGGGAAAGCGATCCTGCAGGATGTCGCTGTAGCGGCCGTTCTCGCCGCCGCAACTTGTCAGGCTGTCGCCGAAACAGATTATTCGCATAGTTACGCCTCGAAGGGGAATCTACCACGAAGCCACAAAGGATCCGAAGGGTAACGTAAGATTCCCCGGGGGAATTTACGTTCAATGTGCATCATTCCTTTGCTAATGCGTCCGACGCGGATTGACTGAGGAAATACATGCGTTCCGGCGCAACCTTTTATGCGTTATGAGAATTTCTGATAAACGCAACCAGGTGCTCTGTCAGTGCGTCGCTGGTTTCGAAAGCGGGCAGGTGGCCGCCGGGGAGTTCGACAAATTGGCAATTCACCAATTTGTCGGCTGCTGCACGTCCGGCGCCGATGGGACAGATGCTGTCTTCGATTCCATGGAGCCATAGCACGGGACAACGCACATTCTCGATAGAATCAGAGAGGTCGGTGTCTGCCAGGTATTGCAGTCCCGCATCGAGTGCTGCGGCATTGTACGAACAGTCATCGAGCAGTCCATGGGGATACGTGGTATCAATGAAGTGCTGTGCCCTGTCTGTGTCTGCGAACATCTCGGCAATGAATTGTCGGATTGTCGTGGTCGGATCGGAAGCGAGGTTGCGCTGCATGCGGCGCAGGATGGCTGGGGGCCATCCCAGGTCGCGGTGGCGATTGACGAAGCAGCCGGTGCCGCCACAGACAACCAAGCCTTGTACCATGGGCATGTTGGCTGCCGCCTCCAAGGCGAGCATGCCGCCCAGCGACCACGCAACGAGGATGCACGGTGTTGCAGGCAAGCAGGCGGCAACGCGGTTGATGAAGTCACCTGGATTGGTCACGCCGTCGTAGTCCGGAGACAGATGCCGATATGCATTGAGTGCCGACTGCGGCCGTGTCCATATGCGGTTGTTCCCGGCCCAACCGGGCAGCCAGCAGATTGTCGGCAGCGCCGTCACAGCGGCGCCTGTTTGGCCTCGAGCCTTTCGAGACGTCTGATCCTGGAACTGAGCCGCGGGTCGTGCGGGTACCACAGCAGCGCTTTCTCCAGGTACTCCCTGGCTACTTTCAACTCGCCCAGTTCAATGCTGCAATCAGCGATTTGTTTGTACACAGAGGATCGATGCGGTGCGCGTTCGGCGGCAGCCATAAAGGCTTCACGGGCCAGTGCATACTCCCGGAGTTGAAAGGCGTGCTTTCCGAAGCTGTCATAGGGGTAGGGGGACCACGGCGTTCGTTTCCCGACGCGGTCCACGAGTGGCAGCAAGGCGCCGGGTCTCGGTGCCCGGCCTGGGGGGGATTGTTGCGTCAGCCGCTGCTGGAAATCCATTGCCAACTGGAGGTCCTGATGGGCCATGTCACCTGGAATCCAGAAGAGATTGGCGAGACAGGCCAGCGCTGCCAGCATACACAGGCTGCGGTGCCACCAGAGTCCGCCGGAAACTGCGCTCGGTAATTGCAACACCAGCAAGGGCAGTGTCACGACCATCATCATAGTGGCCGGCACGTGCAGATCGAAATCGGCCAGAGCATGCGCGCTCCAGGCCAACATGCCGGCGATAACGCATCCGAAAGCCAAGGGGTCCGGTGGTTCACTGCCGATGCGTCGAAACCACAGAATGACGGGCTGCACAATAAAGAGAAGACCAGCGAGCCCGCCGACGATGCCGCACTGCGAAAGAAAATAAAGCAGCAGGTTGTGCGGCAATCGCGTTTCTTCGGCACCGGCTCTTTTCAGCCGCATGTGATTCGGAAAGAATTCACCGACACCGGCGCCGGCTGCGGGGTGCTCCGCAAACATCTGCACGGCACTGTCCGCATAGTCCAACCTGGCACCGATCGACGACAGGCCGCGGTCGCGAAACTGCAGACTGATGACAATTCCTGCGACCAGCACGATGACCGCCGGTGCGATCAAGAGTTTCCAGCGCTGGCGCAGCCAGTCCCGGTGCGTAATAGCTACCAGCCCGGTCATTGCTATCGCTGCACTGCTGATTCCGAGAATAGCCGCACGGCTGCCGGTCCAGTACACAGCGATCAGCATCAGAATTGCAGAGGTTCCGACGAACAGCGGCCGGGCGACGCGGGTCATATCCGCCTGGACGTCGCTGGGTTGCAGGAATTTTGCCCAGCGGTCGACGACGTACAAAGTGACCGGCAACAGCAGCAGCAAGTGTGCGGCGAAGACGTTCGGATAAGTGAAGCTGCCGGCTATTCGCCCTTCGAGCACGCGTTCCCAGAGCGGCCTGAGGATCGTCTCACCATTTGCTTCCATGGCGTAGAGGAATTGAATCAAGTCGGCCTGCCCCTGAAGCTTGCCGTACCAGCCGTTGAGTGCGCTTGTCAGCACCCCGACGACTGCGGCACCCAGAAACAGGTGTCGACTTTCCGGCACGTGTGTCACGTGGATGTATACCGCGAGCAGGAAGGCCAGCACGCCGAACATGTGTGCCAGGAAGAACATTGCCACGTAACGCTCGGTGGTGTGTGGCATGCCGATCAGTGTCGCCAGCACCAGGAGCATGCAGGGCAGCAGTAGCGGCCAGGCTCGAGCGTAATCGGGGCGGCGCCCGCACCAGTGTGCCAGCAGAACCGTGAGCAACGCAATGCCGCTGGCGACTGCCGGAAAATACGTCGGCCACATGCCGATAATCCATTCGATGGTGGATGTCGGAAACACTGACCCGCCAACCGGTCCGACAGGGTTGACGATGTTGCCGAACTTGTGCGGCGCGACAAAGAAGAGGCCGGCGAGTAATACCGTCGCACCACGCACTGGCAGTGTAGAGCCAAAGCAGCGCTGCATTAAGTCTTCAGTTCCACTTCGGCGAGGGGTACGCTAACGATGCGGCGGCCGTCCTTGTCCTTGATCGACACTTTCACGGTCTGGGTCAGAGGGTTGCCCTCGATGACGTGACCGTCGCAGCCTTCGCAAGTGCAGCGCGATCCCGGACGCGGCATGTTTTCCATCAGGATCTTGTAGCCTTCGTATTCGTAATCGAGACAGCACTTGAGCCGCCCACAGGCACCGATGATGTTCGACGGATTCAGGGAGACACCCTGTTCCTTCGCCATCTTCAGGTTAATGCTGACGAAATTGGTGAGGAAGGACGAGCAGCACAGCACGCGCCCGCACGAGCCCAGCCCGCCAATGATTGCCGCCTGGTCGCGGGGACCGATCTGGCGCAGTTCGACACGGCTGCCGAACGATTTGGTCATGTCCTTGACGAGCTCGCGGAAATCGACGCGGCCCGGCGCCGTGAACATGAAAATAACCAAGCTCCGGTCGAAGACGTAATGCGTGCTGACCAGTTTCATCGGCAGCTTGTGACGGTCGATGACCTCCTGGCCTTTACGACTGAAGGATTTTCCGCGGGCGGCGTTTTCGTTTGCCTTGCCCTGGTCGCGCAAGGTGGCGCGGCGGTCGACGACGGGCATGTCTCCGACATCGGTATCGGCCGGTAGATCGCCCAGATGTGCCACCCGTCCGTAATCCTGGTACCTGCCGCAGTTGACGATACACCAGTCGTTGATGTGGAGATTGAGGGACTCCGCGCCGACACAGTCCAGCGTAATCGCCTGGTCAATCATGACGCGATACAGGATATCCATAGGTGCGACCGTTCGGGTTCACGTTGACACGGCATGCAACCCGTGTTCGTGTGGAGTAGTATACTATAGTCTCGCCGAGGCTATTTGTCACACGTCTGGCTGAAAGCGAAACGCTCGGCAACGACGATCCGCAGATAATCGGGGACGCCGAAGATGATCGAGTCGGTCAGGCTGCC
>CAJWLW010000035.1 GCA_913042885.1 uncultured Lentisphaeria bacterium
TGCAGGCGTTGGCAATCATGAAGTTGTCAATGATCGGGCCGTGGCGAACGAAACGTGGATTGCCGTTATGCGCATTCGCACAGCCCCGGACACAGTCATCGCAGCGCGTGCAGCGATCCATATCGATGAGCATTGCAGCCGTGCCGTTGATGGTGCGCTGAGCGACTAATTCCTCGACGACCATCTGGTCGACGTTGATGTCGAAGGTGCGCAATTCCTTGTGCGTATCGGCAGCCTGCGGCGCCTGCGGCTTAAAGCTGGCATCTTTATCAAAAATGTACTCATAAACAACCTCACGGGGGATAAAGATCACATCGACGTAACCGATCGCCCTCAGGCTATGGCGAAAGCAGATTTCGTCATCGGGATTGTGATAATTATGGAGGAGTTCGTCAAGGCCGAAATGAGCTCCCTTGCCGAGATAGCTGACGGTGCGCTGGCCATGGTGATATTCACGGGAAATCCGGGCGAAACCGGAGCGTATGAGAATCAACGCATCCGGATACTGCCCCTCCGCGGCAACGATGGGCTCAATCTCGTCACGGGCATCAGAGCCTTCCTTCATGAGGTCGATAAAAGACATGTGCCAGTTAAAGTCGCCGATAGTTCTGAGCTCGACCTTTTCGGCCAGGCGCTGTCGATCGGCATCATCAAGCTTGCCGAAGGCGTCGATACGGCGCAGATGCATGTCGAGAGCGCGCTCGCGATAGGTGGCATCGGTCAAGTTTTTGAAAATGCTGCTGCTGCTGCGAAGATCACGAAGTCCCTGCCAGCGAATCTCCAGCACCCGGGCGCTTTTGGTGGCCAATATCGTTGCCGTCCGCGGTGTGCGACCGAGCGCCGAAAGCTCGCCAACAAGCTCGCCGGCGCAGATGGTGTTCACCAACTCATTTCGTCCGCCTTCGCCGATGTCAAAGACGGCATCGGAATCCTGCAAGAACATATATTCGCCGGCGTCCCCAGCGTCCCCCGTATTCAGGGATGATCGCCACTCCCTTACCTGGCCCTTATTCTGCCAAAGCTGGGCAATGATCTTGGATAATCCTCTCTTCTTGACCGTCTGACGGCCGTCCGGCGACTGAAGCGCGGCACGATCCATAATCACTGACAATTCGCCACTGATTACGTAATAGGCCGTATGGCCGAAGTCACCAGCGCGGCAGAGAACCCGTGGATTGTCTTCTGTTGCCGATTCCAGGTCGATAATTCGACTATCGAAACGGAAAATGTCCCGGATCTCCTTGATACTGTCGAGAATCTCCTGGCCTATCGCCTTCTCGGCCTGCTTAACGTCTACGCTATCGGCCTGTTCCATTTGTGTGCTTACGAAGCTCACCAGCAACTGCTTGAAAATTCCGTCGACATCGAAATAGGTCATGTCAACGTCAAAGGGATTCTGACGGCGAGAGACCAGGGACATGCCGGTAATGCGATTCACTTCAACAGTGAATGAGCCGATCGAGATATAATCACCGCACTGAAGCTGACGAGCCTTGTCATAGTCAGTCTGCGATGCCCGCAGGTACGCGAGCAGGTCGTCAAGCGAGCTGTCCACCCCGAGGCTGTCCACCATTTTCCCAAGTTTTCCCCTCACTTGTTCGGCCTCTTTGGCACAACGCATTTCAAGATCGCTGATCGCAACAGATATCGAGTCCAGCTGCTCGGTTGGAAGCCGCGAATACGAGCATGAGATCGATGGCAGAGCCTTGTTATCCAGTAGATCGCGTTTGCGAACAAGACTTTTGCGAAGCCGCTCGAGAGTGTCAGTTCGGGAATAATCCTCGAATTCCACAACCTTCCTGACAGTCACTTCGAAGGCGGAGAAATCATCATAATCGTCACGGTCGAGTCGTTGTAATTGTTCATCGATGACGTTGAGCTCCGAATAGTGATCGATGAGGCGATTGAGCGCGGCACAATAGTCCCGGCTGTAGATCAAGCTGCTTTCGACGCGAATATCAGCCGGCAACTTGGCAAGCAGCTCGGTCACGGCACCAACGAGCACGGTGCGGACTGCCGTCCTGGCTTTGTGCAGGTCAGCCAACTCGGCATTGGCCATCAGGGGCTGGTCATTGATGGACACGTCAACGTTGTCAGCAGAGAGCTCGTAGCTGTTGTCAACGCGAAAAATATGCACCGCTGGGGCCCGGCGTTCGCTTGCCCACTGCAACTCGCCTTTCTCGTTGAGATAGCCCCACGTCTCATCTTCAACTTCGACTCGGTGAAGATCGCAGTGGTCATGGGCTCGGACAATTAATGAAATCATAAAATAAGAATGTGTACCCGTTGTTGTTGAGACTGCGGCAGTCCGCCTGAAACATCACGATTATTTGCCAAAGAGTGCATCTCCGACTGGCTCAATGTCGACAATCTCTTCATCGAGCACGGTAAGGTCATAGGATTCCGCTGCCTTGATGAATGCGCGATTCGCCTTCTCTAAGGCGGAGACCAGTTTCGGCACCTGATCCTTGGTCAAGGACTCGATATCATCATCAAGTTCGGCCAACAACGCCGCCAGGTCCTTCAACTCCTTGACCTGCCCTTCGAGAGCTTCATCCAATGCCAGCATGTTGCCGATGCCGTCGGCGACGCGAAACTGCATTTCCTCGAAGTATCGCGTCGGCTCTTCATCCCCCTTGGGAAAGGCCGCCATTGCGATGGCCCGCAGTGCGTGCTCAACGTACAGAATCCGTCCGGCAACGAAGAGCTCCCGCTTCTTTTCTTGGGTAAACTCCCTGTTTGAGGGCTCATCCCAGTTCGTGCCCCGGAAGCTGTGACGGATCTCGCCATTCAACCAGGCGATGATCTCAAACTCGCTGCCGGCAGCATGCTCGGTCTTGTTGACCAATTCAGGATTGGGTACGGTGTGACAGCCATAGCAGTTGTTGATCAACTCGTAGGTGTCCTGCGGACGGATCATGCCAAGCTGTCGAGTTTCAGCAGCAATAGCGATTTCAAAGTCGTTCTCAGTCTTACCTTTCAAGCGCTCCTGCAGACTGCTGATCAACTTCTTTATGTCGTCACTGATGACTATATCGGTCTGGGCTTTCTTATTCGGGTCGAACTCGAGAAAGTCTTTCAGCGTCTGGTGCGAGTGCAGCGAATGCCACTCCTTGGCCGCACCGTGGCAGGACTCGCAGGAGACGCCCATTACCGGCCCGGTCGGCGTCTTGGTGAATTCATTGCTCTGCGCTGTGGTCTTGGTGGTAAAATGACACTGAGCACAGGTCACGTTGGAGACGGCGTTCCCGAACCCGAGCTTGGTGACTATCTCCTTGACCTTACCCCCTTCATCCTCGGTAAGGCTTTTCAGGCTGCCGAAATGATGACTGGCCTGCCAGCTCTGCACTTCAAATTTGTGGCACTGACTGCACGAGGCCCCATCTCGATCGTTGATAATCTTCGCCGGGTCTCGCCGGCTGCCGTCGGCGTAAAGCGAAATGCCGGTGCTCAAGGAAATTGCCAGGGCAATCATCAGTCGCCGAATTATCATATAACAGTCTCCTAAGCGTTTACAGTAACCACAATATCTCCATCCGGCCTGCAGCAGCAAGTGAGACATTCATTTTCCTTCAACGGACCAAAGACCGGCGGTTTGTCATAAACCACCGTGCCCTTGTAGGTGGTTTTGCATTCGCCACAAAACCCTTTGCCGCACATCCGCTTTAACTTACGGACCTTCTGCAGCTCGCTATCAGCTAAATCCAGAATCGTGCCGCTGGCTGGCCGCCAATCAAGATAGACTCTGCTGTTACCCTTGCCAGGGTCAATGAAGCTTACCGCACAAGGACGCAGTTTCGAGTTGATGATATCTCCCGGCCAGTTGACGGCACAGGGGCCGAACCCCTCCCAATGGACCTTCTCTCTCGGCTGCCCCCAGAAATACAGCCCGTCCACGAGCGCCCGCATCATCGGCGGCGGCCCGCAAAGAAAGAAATCCTGTCCCTCGTCATCACCGACAATCTCTTTGATCAGTTCGATCGACAGCCAGCATCCGACCCCGTCGGGTCCCTCAATCACACGTCCGTCCTGAAAACCAGTCACTATGTGAACATTCTTGCGCGGCAGAAGTTCGGGCACCGAACCATCGGGAGCACTCATACAGATGTAGACATCAACGTTCGCCAGTTTCTCCGCGATAAAATCGATATCGGCACACATGGGAAGTTCCAAGGCGGCCCGTATGCCGCAAAACATGAGTACCCGTCGTTTCGGCTGTGTCTGCGCCAGAGCCTTGGCCATTGACAGCATCGGGGTAATGCCAATCCCACCCGACAGCAGGACCACGGGAGTCCCCACGTCTATGTCCGTCTGCAAACAGAAATCACCGGTCGGCATGCCAACCTTCACTTCGGTGCCTTCTTCAATCGAGTCGTGAAGGAAACCGGACCCCTTTCCGTCGGCAACATTTTCCTGCAGATGCGGCGGGGCAAGGGCGCGGCGGACCGACACACGGAAATGCTGCTCATTCGGGGCATCGGACAGTGAGTAGTAGCGCAGCAGCGGTCCATCGGGCGTGTCAAGCTCTAAGCTGATGTGCTGACCCGGCAGAAATCCCGGCAGAGGCCGCGGGGTTTCGAGCGGTTCCAGATAAAAGGAACTGATATCGGAAATCTGTTTGCCATCCACTTGCCGCTGCGTTTCGACGACCTTTCGGGCAACCTTGAATCGCTTCAGCCCCTGCCATGAATTGAGGCGAACCAACGACTCGAATGTCAGGTTTTCGGAATGTCTCTCAATGGCCTCGTTGAGATTGGCCAAATAGGCGTCCTCGTAACGATGATAGTTCAGGAAACGCACGTAGAATTCGCGCAGGCAGTAGGCGGCGAGTGCCCCTACGCAGATCAACAAAATGAAATAGAGGACTGACATAAGCTCAGAACTTTATCTGGAATTCACTTCTTATTCCATAGGACGGCGACTGATCGTCAGCGGACGTGGCGAAGCCATCGACCTGAAAGATATACCGTTTGGCGAAGGCCTGCTGAAACTGAACAGCCAGCCCCCCTGTATCCTGATCCACCAGGCCCTCAGCAGAGCGTGCCCCCGCCTCGATGATCAGGTGCTGTGAATTATCGTTGAAAATCATCTGGTAGCCGATCGCCGCGCCATAGGATTCGTCGACACGATTGCTGATCGCACTTGGATAGGTTCCAATCCCGCGGGCCGCGAACAGCAGCCCCGTCCGGCCGAGGGGGCCGCCGGCATCCTCCTCGCGGGCAGCCGATCTGAAATTGTCCTTGCCTGCAAAGCCATTGATATAAAAAACGTTTTCTGTCCCATGCGGGGTCCATGAGAGTTCCGAGAAAAGCAGCAGCCCGTCGTCAGCCTGCGGCGTGTCCTCTCCGGCATGGGAACCATTAAGTCTCAGCGTCAGGTTATGGGTCTGCATCAGGCGCTGCGTACTGCCCAGTCCCCACACCCATAAATCCTCGGCTGCGTCCGACTCCACGTAAGCGAGGTCTATCTCGATGCTCGCGAAGCGGGTGTCAATGGCGGAAAAGAGGCCGTAGAACTCGGCATCGTCGTCTGCGCCGTTGTCGTCACGATTGATCTCGTCCCACGCGTAAACAGCGGTTAGCCTGAGATTGTTCATCCACGGCAGGCCAGCCCAGCGGAGATTGTTCTTGGTCAACCCCAGCGCGTCCATGCGGTCATTGACGAGTAGACCGTCCTGAAAAATGATCTGCTGGCGGCCAAAAGAAAAACCGATGTCCAGCCCGCGCGAATCGTCCTCATCAAGGAAGGGCAGCAGTTCACCTAAATCCCCCTCAAAGAAAAGCAGGCTGACGTTTTCGTTGATGTCGTTGCCGAAACTTTCCTGCTCGTCATCGGACCAGGCTTGCCCCCAGAAGCCCCCGGCATCATCCAGGGGGCGGAGGCCCAGGAGTATGCGCTCGGTACCCGTCAACTGCAGGTTTGAAAACAGGTCCAGGCGGTTTGCCCACTCCCGTATCGTCGGGCCGTTGTCCAATTGATAGGAATGCAGCGAAGAGCGATAATTACCGTAGACCCACAACCGCGGCTGCCACACAGCGCCACCGGACAAACGAAAGCCGGGTCGGAGATTACCGTTCCCCAGGAAGGGATCGCCAAGCTCGATCAGTGGCCGGGTGCGCCCGGGATCCGCTGCATCAGGCGGATAGGCAAAGGGTATCGGATCGTCCGTCACATAGCTGCTGGTACTTCCCCCTGCAGCCCCCGTTTCCCATGTCCACACGGCAAGCAGTGTCAGACAGGCGACCGCCGTTGTCAAAGGTTTACCCGCCATCAGTCCACTCTCACCGTTCGTTTCTGTGATTCGATGACTTCATGACCGGCAATCTTACTGAGCAGCAGCCCGTGATTCTTCTCGTAGATTTCAGAACTGCTCCAGTAGTCGTTCTCGTATTTATCAGTGAGAATTATCGCGAGGACCTCGTCAATCTTTTCAATATTGACCTCGGCCCGAAGCTTCCAGCGAACCAGAAAGCTGGTCAGTTCGTCTAACCGATCAATGTTGTCGAGTTTAAGTGATTCCAGACTGCATTTGTACAAATATCGGGTCGTAATTTTGCTGTAGTCGGGCAGGGCCACGATGCGTTTCATGACAAAGTCAATTTTCTTCTGTTGCACATCACGCGCATAATAATTCACACAGGCCAAATCCATCCAATGCGCTGCATCGGATGTGTTGAGCACCCTCAACTGGGGCGCCAGCTCCTTTTCTGCCCGTTGACGGTAGCCGGCATTCGCGGTCACCGTCTCCAGGTCAGCTGCCGACTTGAATGAATAGTACCGCATCGCGTCAATTTCAGTTTTGTACCCGAAAACAACCCGGCGGGCAAGGCCCCGGGTGCTCATGCCGTAATCGAACCCGACAGCCTCAATTGCGCTCAGCAAGTTTACCGGTATCATGCCCGCCATCAATTTGATTTCAATGACATAGTCACCGCTGCCGTCAAGCAGGTCGCGGTCCACTTTGTAGCTCGCCTTGCGAACGACATTTGGCGGAATATTCTTTCGGTGGATTCGGACTCCAGCGGGCTGTCCGGTCAGAATAGTTGAGCGTGTGCTGGGGCGGATAAAGGGCAACAAGTCGACAGAGTGGTTGACTGCCAGCACCTGCTCGCGTTCCCCGCCCCGAATATTGCGGGTGATGAAGTTTGACTGCAGGTTGAACAGCTGCCGATCCACGGTCACTGGGATGCGTTCATCGTTGTCGATTGTCTTTGACGGGCTCAGCAGCAGTCGCTGGGCGCCGATGCCATCGGCAATCGCCCAGCGACTGTCGCCGTTGTGGACAAAGGTGGAATGGCTGTCGCGCAGATCGCCGTTCGGATCCAGGTCTCCCGATTGAAAGAGCGGACGGTCAGCCCCCACTTTGGTCACCTCGACCTGCAGCCATACCAGTCTTTCGGCTATGAAACCAGTCGGGACATTATGGCCATCTGTACCGTTCTTGACCCCGATATCAAAGCGAATACCGTCGCCTTGGCTGGCAACATTGACTCGAATCCTGGTGTCGCCCTGCGTGTCCCCCGTTTCAGTCTCGGCAAGTTTATAACCGTTGCGCAGAACAACCAGGCGATTGCGCCGTGCCTCCACAAGCTTGTTCATTTGCAGACAAATAATCTCCCGGGCCTTCTTGCGGTCCCCGGCGTACATCCAGCGGAAAGGTTGTCCCGTTGCCGCCGCGGGTGCGAATCGCTTCACCGCCTCAGGGTCTGCTGCCGCGCTGAAGCTGTCCTCCCAGACCTTGCTGCCCCAGCCGGCCTCAAAGTCGAAATCCAACCACTCCTGCATGGTAGCCATTTTCACAAGAAGATCATCCACAGGAAAGATGCCAGGGTGCACGACGGTATGATCCGGCCCCGAAAACATGTGATTGGTAATCTTGCGCTTGGCAGTTGAGGCGGTTGCTGCCAGGCCGACATGGTAATTCCTGGCGGACAGCGATCCGCCTGCATCCGTTAGGGCAAAGCCCTGCTCAACTCCCATATGGCAGTCCTGGCACGAGATTCCCTTCTTCGCGGCCGCAGAATTTTTATATTCGCTGAACGCTTCCTCAAGGCGAAATCCGTTGAAAAGATTGACGTCATGACAAGTCCCGCAGAAGCCGGAAGTGTTGATCTGCGCGAACTTTTTGGAGTCGATGTGCACCGCCTGCCCCTTGATCGTGTCGATCGCCTCCTTGACCGAATCGTCCGGACGCGGCCCAAAAATGATACCGCTGAGGTCTGACTTAAAAAGACCGATGCGGCCACTGACCTTGCCATAAGGCAACGATCCCCTGGCTGAACTTTTCCCGGGACTGACCCGGTGACAGACCACGCAGGTGATCCCTTCGCGGGACGCCGGGTGACGCTCCAGATTACTGACGTAGGTCGACTCCTTCTTGTTCATGCCAACCTGGTTATGGCAGCGAATACAAAAATCACCGTTGGTTCCGCTGGTCAGCCTGTTTATCTGATTCTGCATGGACAGATACACCGGGCTGATCTGGGCATAGGCATGCTGCGACAGGGACCACTGCTTGAAATGAATCGGGTGACAAGTCTGGCACTTTATCGCCGAAACGTATTCCTTTTCCTCAAAAAGTCCGTCGTGCGCTTCATCGGACGGCAGCGCCAGCAGTTGCTCAATCTGCCGGCGGTAGTCGGCGTTCCCGGCGCTTTTCGGGACCGCAATTTTGGCGATATACTTGCCGACCGCTGTGAGATAGGTCTTGGAGGACTTGCCCTTCAGGCGCTTGAGGTATTTCTCGACATTCTTCACCGCTTTCAGGGTTTTGCTGTCGTCAGAGGAAAGCCCCTTCAGATTACCAAGCAGGGTCTCGATATCGCCGACGTATTTGGCGACCGCGTCAGGCTTCGTGAGGTCAGGCTTTTTTGCCGCGTAGCCGTGCAATTCCTCGATCAGCTCGCGCTTGGCACTCGCATGGGGTGCTGCAGGCACCGGCTTGACCTTGAGGAACTTCTCGATTATCTGCCGCTCTATTTCACCGATTGGGTCTCCCTGCTGGGCGACCAGCGGCATTGGGATCACGCACGTGCAGAATAGGAGAAACAACCGCCCCGGTTTAGTCATTTCCTCACCTCAAACATGGACTCGCAGAACCGTTTGGGCCTTCCAGTCCAGACCATCCTTGATGATTCAGATGAATTGCATTCTTCGGACTTGCCAGTGACGGCACCCTCGGGCCGCACTGAAGACTGCCCTCGGCAGAAAATTAAGCTACCATGCCGACTCGACTGCGTCAACGTTGTCCATCGGGCGCGTCATCGGGCGCGTCATCGGGCGTCGCCTCAATGGAATCTTTCGGCATTTCACTCACTCTATAGATGCGCCCGCCTTTGTCTTCATACGTTCCGTCTTCTCGCCTTGTGAGTGAAAGTGCTTCTCCGGCTTGGGTTGGCGCCACCTTGGATAATCTGCCAAGAATAGGAATCACCAACGTCTCCAGGGCTGCAAGAATAGCAAGCACGGCAACAAGCTTGAAGACGCCCTCATCATCTATCTCTACGAGAATCATAACTGAGATGAGGGCAGCCAAAGCGAAGATGTTGATTCCGGTCCCGAGCTGAAGCCAGGAATGCCTTGGCCGAAGCACAACGGCCAGCAACGCGAGTGAGTGTGCAAATGCTATTGCAAAGACACTACAGACAGCTGTGGCCTTCCAATATCCTTCAGAATCTATTTCTGCCCAAACCCCCATAATCAGCATCGCCGCGGAGACAGCCGCCACGGAAATACCACCAAAGCCGGGCAAGGAGTTCTCTTTCCGGTTGGAGTATGCACTGCAGCACAGAGAACAGATGCTGGCAACAGCAATGACCGAAGTCGTGATCAGAACCTTTATTTCGAACTCACCGAACTTTCCGGAAAGAACGCACGTGATGGCCAGCAGGGCACTTATGGCCAAAAAACCGATAAAGGAGTAAAGGGAGCCTTTTCTGACACGACTTATCATATCAACATTTTGTTTCATCTCATTCATGTCGAATGGTGGGTATCAGCAGTCGGATTTACGAGGTTCGATGGAGCAACTGGTTCGACTGTGTGTCGTGTTTAGAAATGCAGGGCGGTTCCGTCGAACTGCACGAACAGCTCCCCGGCCGCTATATCCGGGTTGTCAACCAACGCGTAAATGCTCTCAGCAGCTTCCCCAGGGTTCCGGATGCAGCGGGGCAACATGTCAGTCTTCATCCCGCCAGGGTGCACGGCTACTACTCTGAAGTCCTGCGGCGCAAGGTAGTTGGCCAGGATCCGTGACTGCATGTTCAAAGCGACCTTCGACATGCGGTAGCCGTACCGGGCGGTTCGTTCGCAGTCTTGAATGCTCCCGCCATTCGGACGAGATGTTGACAATCAGCTTCACTTGCCTGTCTTGGAGCAAAGGCAGAAACTGCTAGACGACCCACAGAAGACCACGGGCATTGACGTCAATCGTCTGCATGACCTGTCCGAAATCCACCTCTTCCAGTACACCGTCCGACGGCGACCAGACCGCGGCATTGTTGACAAGGACGTCAATGCTGTCGTTGTACATGGAGACGATTCGTGCAGCTTCGCGTACAGATTCCAGGTCGGTGACGTCGCGTGTCACTTCTGTAAGCATCCCGTTGCCCCGGGCTGTATCATTCACAACTCCGCACGAGGGGGAATAGCGCCCCGCAAAGACTCGCCACTCCGCTTGCAGGAACCCGCTGTGCACGGGGCTCGTCCAAGGCCCTTGTCCGTGCCCGTGATGAAGACCTTAGAGCCCACGATCCGTACCTTCTCAGATGGAGAGGCGAACCCGGACACCTCCGACGCAGATGACGCGTTAGCGGCATTGCGTGTTCGGTGCATCAAACTGGTGGTCATTCATTTCCGCGGCCCGCAACAATGGAGCTCACGAAAGGACGCCAATGCAACCGGCCGCTTGCAGCCGCCGGTTGCATTGATTCGTCATGTGATTCCGTCTGAGGTTACTCAGAGGGGAACAACATTCTTGGCACATGGACCTTTCTGGCCTTCGCCCACCTCAAATTCTACTTCCTGACCTTCGTTGAGCGTTGCATGGCCCCCGTCACTCTGGATTTCCGAATGATGAACGAAAAGATCTTTCCCTCCATCCTCAGGTGCAATAAAGCCAAAGCCTTTTCCGTCATTGAACCACTTGACTGTGCCTTTACTCATTCTTCCCCTCTTCTGTTTTGTGGTGAATTAAGATTTTCTTTCTACCTTCGAATTCACCGTTTCAAAGGAGAAATTAAATTCCGTTACGTACGCAACCAACGCCGCGGTTTCCGACTACGGTACCGCGCGCGCTCAGTCAACCAGGAACGGATGGCAAGAAGTTTAGTTCGATTCTCGCCTCTTACCAAGCCCAATATGGCTACAATTTATCATATTTTAGGATATCAAAATAATTTATGAGGCAGCCTGATCGGGAAAATCTTGCCAATTGAGCGGCATCGGGTGGCGCGCAGCGCTATTCACTGTCGGTCTCCGGCGCCTTGTTTGTGGAATCCTCCCCGGTGTAGATCCATGGCCAAATTTCGGAAGTTGGGATTGAACATATAGCCCTGCGCCTCAGGCAACACACATCAACTGCGGTTGCTCCCCTGCATGTGATCGAGAGCAATCGCGAACCAGACCGGCCAACGCCGAGTTGAGCCGCGGCGTCTTCACCGTCGGCTCGAACGATTGGTTCACAATGTCATCTTTCCGTTGAGTCCGTATCCGTGACCGGAGACCGCTTGGGATCCGACTTCTCCCTGATCGTAAAGATCATCGGAAGCGGGCGGATCCTGGACACTCCGAAACGGCGGCCTGAAGGGCTGTTCACAACGCGAAGCCGCCCGTCCCCTCCCACCAAGCCCATGATGCTGCTCCCGCCGCCGTCCATATTCGTCGCATTCCAGCAACCCAAGCCGAGCATGAGGCGACCTAATTCGTGCAAATCCATGCCTTCACTGTACTGCTTCTGCCGTCCATCCACCACAACCAGCCACATCACGATCCCATCCTCGTCGACGCCGATCGCCGTCCGGGGATGCAATGCGCCGTCGGCAGGAACGACAAGGGCTCCCTCCTTGACAATCTGCTGGAACCCCGCCGTTGCCTCCCCGACCGTTTCGTCGCCTGGAGCATCGCCCAGGAATACACGCCCCTCGCGGTTGACCCAGATGGACGCGACGGGCGGCTGGGCGGGACTCCTCATCCGGCCGGCGGCAACCACCAGACCGTGGATATCGACCGGCTGTCCCTCAAACCATCTCCGGTTCATATTGCCGGCGCTGTCCGCCAAACTGTCCCAAGCGTTCGAATTGATGAAAGCGAGAACCGACCGGTCGTTCGCGAGTTTCAACGGATCGGCAAGCGCCGACTCGGCCGGACCGTCGCCGTCCGGGTCCGCGCCAATGACAACGGCTGGTCGGATCTTCCTGCTGGCAAGGTCCACGCGCAGGACATGCACGCGGTTTGGGCGCGGTTCCTTGAGTTCCTTGAGCTGGTACGCCAGCCCAAGCGCCTTCAAGTCAAGTCCGCCCCTTACGGGTGCGCATCCGGCAGTGAGGAACAGGACACCAAATGCACAAGCTGATATCCCAACACACCTTCCGATCATTGGCCGTTTCCATCCGCTCATCTCAATTCTCCAAGGGCATACCGTTCGGTATTCCGTGGTCACGTGCAAGGACGAGTGACATGTTTGTATCCTTCCGCCATAGAAGGCCGGGCGTGTCCCGTATTTTTTGCGCGTCGTTGACTGTGTCCATGTTGGCGGCCGGGTTCATGGAATGCGTGCAGTTCACGTCGTCACCCGGAAACGCGTCGTTTTGCACTGCCCCCGGCCAGGAAAGTAAGAACACGATCAACACGAAGATTTGAGCATCTGAAGGTTGACAACACCGGTTGTCAGAAGCAAGCGCCAGAACTCGATCGGCTGTTCTGTCACGGCCAACTTATCGAGAAGGGCTTCGCGGTCGTAGTCGAAGCGAACGATCTCGACCGCAAGCTCTGCCTCCTTCTCGGTAACGACAAGATAGCTGCTGCGGCAATTGCTGCTGTCCACAACCGCGTCATCTCCGGCCCAGGAATGGGTCGAACCGTCTTCCATCACTGTTGCGACGAACGGCCAGGCGATTGAGCCGGCGTTCGCGAGGTATCGGTCGCCTTCGCGGCGCACGAACGGATGGTGTGTATGACCCGTAACAGTGAGATCGAATTGAGGATCTCCGAAAATATCGGTCAACTCTTTCGAGGTGATCAGCCAGGGGACCGGCTGCTCCCCGTCCGGCTCCATGTCACCGTGTATCATCCGGATTTTCTTGCCGCGCCAGCAGACGTGGACCTGGTCGGGAAGTTCCTGGACGAACCGATATCCTGCGTCGCTCAGCTCACCGGAGGCGTGCCACCTTGAACCCGGGCAATGACTTTCCCCAGGCTGCGGCTTGGGAACGATGCATTCGTCGTGATTGCCGCGCACTGCCCTTCCTTCGGCGTGAGCGCGGACCCAGTCAACCGTCTCGACGGCATCGATGCCGCCACCAATTACGTCCCCGGCAAAGAGCATCTTCCAGGTTCCCGGCAAAGCAGCCACGCTTTGTTCAAAACCTATCAGTGCCTCGGCAGCGGCATGTGCATCGCTGGTCACCACCAGGCAGTCGATCGTGTCATCGATCTCGATGTTTTCGATTTTCACCTTCTTGACCCGACAATTGAATTTTGACGAATGGCTTGCTGCCGACGATAACGGAAATAACGGTACCCCAACACAGGAGCCGCAGCTCAGCCAACTCTGAGTATGGTGTCTACGCCTTCGCCGGCGGCGAGACCAGCCGCTCGGCATTGCCGTGATACACCTTTTCAATAATCTCCGGCTCGAGGTCGAGGGGCGATAGAAAGGCGTGCAGGTCGCCGCCGTAGCAGTCGCGGCCGAACAGCAGCCGGTCGCTGTGCTGCCGGATGAACGCCATGGCGTGCTCGGGATCGCGATCCAATGCGTACCGCCCCGAGCCGGCGGACAGATCGGCGCACAGGTTGTCATTTGCTTCGAAAAGATCGTACAACCGCCCCCGACCCGTGACGGGACCGCGCGGATAGACTTCCGGGTCACTCGCTGCATCGCCGCTGATCTCACGCCAGAAACCGGGTGCATGGCCGATGAATGTCGTGTCCGGACACGCCTTGAGCGCACGCTCCAGGTTCTCAATCGTGCCACCGTACCAGGCGGAATAGTATTCCGTCGTGCCATCGGCTTGCGGCAGGTACGGCACGTCCAGATGCAGGACAACCGGCAACCCGAGCTCACCGGCGGCGCGGTAAAGCTCGAGGCAGCGCGGGTCGTCAAAAAGCATCTTGAACTTCCATTCGCCGCACACGCGGATGTCGTACATCTCTACGGCGTGGCGCAACAGGGCGGGCGCGCTCTCGTGATTGGGATGCGGACAATAGCCGACGACAAACCGCTGCGGATACCGGTCTCTCGCCCTCAGCAGGTCGCTCAGCGGGATACCGGCGTGGGCGCCGTCGGGACGAAAGTGCACCGGGTTCAGCACGCTGTGGTAACTTTCACGATCCTCGTCGAGCTGGATCTCCCAGCTCAGGAGCCAGGCGTACTCAACACCTTGCTCGTCGAGGTCCGCGACCAGGCCGGCGTCATCGCGGCCGTGCCAGAAGACGTGTTGATGCGAATCAACGATACGTGTCGGGGTTGGCATTGTTCACTCCATCAGTTTCTTGATTGCATCTTTCATGACCCCCTCAACACCGGGTGCGACAAAGGAATCTATCGGTTCGTAGCCGCCTTCATCGTACGACTTGTCCAGGCAGATATAGCCGGGACCACAGTCGCCGTAGGACGGCACCGCGACCCAGTTGGCGGTCGAATGTTCCTGGGCGAAAAGCTGGTACTCGATAAACGACTCGCCAGGCAGATGCAGGATACAGGCGGTCTTGTCGATCTTCAGGCAGCCGAACGGGATCGGCACATCCTGCCGACGCAGGCCGGCGATTTTGATCGCCGCTTTGGTGCGGTCCTTGGTCTGGACGTCCGGGTCGGTCAGGATAGCCATCAGGTCCGGCTCGTTCATGTCCGCTCCGGGCGGCAGGAACACCGGCTCGACATGCCAGTTCAACTCATCGACCGGGAGGCGCCCGGCATTCGCTTCGGCGGCGACGATACCGTCATAGATCCGCTGCGTGAAGATCTCGCGGTTCTCGTGAGCGCCGTCGTTGTACTTGCCGGCGGTAACGTTGCCGGCGCATTCGTTGAAGACGATATGCGCCACGTCCGGCTCGTCGTCTGACCGGCGCTCGCGGGCGAGTCCGAGAAAATCGCTGGTAATGACGCAATCGTAGTCGTAGCTGGTGTTGTGCACGGCGTAATAATGCATCGCGGCGAGCTTGCGCTGGTCATTCCAAAAGCTGATCGACTTCAGGTACGGATCGATCAAGCCCTCCGGCGCGGCGCGGACCTCGGGGTCTTTGGTTGCCGTCCAGCGCACCGCTTTCACCTTACCGTCGTCACCCATCACTCGGCGGTTCGATGCGACCTGGTCGATCCGCGCACGGCCGCAGGCGATGTGGGTGAACAGCTCGGGGCACGTCGTCGCTGCTTTGACTGCCTGCGCGACGCGTGACAGCGCTTCGTGGCAAAATTCGGTCTGCATGACGTCGCGCACGTCATGCTCGCGAACCAGCGCCTGGGCATCTTCGTCCGGCCACGGCGAACAGTGCGGATGTGTCGTCTGCACGGCAACATGATCCGCATCCGTGCCGGCGGCATCGGCCAGGGACTCGCACCACATGATATAGCTGCGGTTGCTGATCTCGCACCAGTCCACGGCACAGAGTACGACCGGCTTGTCGGCACCGTAGAGAATCATGCCGGCGGCATACAGCGGATCGGCGAAACCAACGGCAGGGTCCTTCCAGCCGGCCGTCAGCGGATGACCGATCGGGCAGGTGATATCGACCTTGAAAGTTGCAAGTTGCATGGAAGGGCCCTCAGCCGGCGTACGGGTTCATGTATGCGATCAAGCACATGGCATAACGCTCGAGATTGCGGCTTGCCAGTTGCTCGTGCTGTCACGACAGTCGGACAATGAATAGCCGAGCGTCGAAAAAACGGTGAACAGCGAAAGTTTCATCAGTTCTTTCCTGCATTCGGGCCGACACGGGCCATACGCATTGGCGGATAGTGGGTGCCGAGCATGGCGCGATCGCTGGTTTCGTGAATGCGTTTCCAGATTGCCGTCATCATCTGCAGACATCTTTCCGAGTTGTCCACAGCCACATTGGTGGTTTCGTACGGGTCCTCCGCAAGATTGTACAACTCGTCATAATCGAAGCCGTTGAAGACAAACTTCCAGTCACCGTCCCAAAGAATGCGCTGTTCCATGGTAAAACGACAGCCATGGCTTTCGCCGTAGGCCGGACCGTTGTCAATGTCCGGCTGTGCGAGCACCGGCACAAACGATTTCGAATCCGGTACATCAATCGCCTCGGCCTGGGCAAGCTCGACCAGCGTCGGACAAAGATCGGCGATACCAACGCACGCATCGGTCGACGCATCGACAGCGATTCCCGGCCCGGCCATGATCAGCGGTACGCGGTAGATCTCGTCGAAGGCCGCGAAGTTGTGGTTGTCGAACCCGTGCGCCCCGAGGTAACGCCCATGATCACTGAGCACGATGACTATTGTGTTGTCGAGCTGCTGCTCGGCCTCCAGCCGATCGAGCAGGCGGCCGAATTGCGCATCGAGCTCGGTGACCGCAGCGTAGTAGGCAGCGCGTTGCTCACGCCATTCGCGATCCGTGGTGTGCTGCCAGATCTCGCGCTGTCGGCTGTACAGCGCAGGGCGGTCGGCAAGGTCGTCGTTCAGGTTCGGTGGCAACTCGATGCTGTCGACGTCGTATTTCGCAAACGCCTCGGCGCCGGCGATCTCTGGTGTATTGGGCTCCGTGAAACTGACAACGCAGGCCCATGGTGCGTCGCCGGCGATTGCTTCATCGAGAAAGGCCAGTGCGTTGTTCGTGGTCAGGCCGATACGCCTCTGCTCGGGCGGCACATTGGTCACCGCATAGTGCAGAACTTTGTTGTAGCCATCGGGGCCTTCCAGGTACCGCGCCAGGACAGCATCATCCAGCAGGTCGCCGACCGCCGCGACACCTTCGCCGAGTTTCCGTTGCGCCGCCGCCTGATCGCAGCCGTTGACCTGCCAGCCGAACGCCTCGAGACGATTGCTGCGCTCGATATGCCATTTACCGAAGTACGCGGTGCGGTAGCTCGCGTCACTGAGTCGCTGCGCCCAGTGCGGATGCTCGGTGCGAAGGCAACACTGATCGTCATCGACGCAATGCTCGACCTGCAGCACACCGTGGTTATGCGGCAGCAGCCCCGTCATCAGGCTGGCACGCGCCGGCGAACAGATCGGTGCGGTCGTGTAGCAGCGATCAAAACGCATTCCGCTCGCCGCCAATCGATCAAAATTCGGCGTGATGCATTGACTGTCAGGCTGCACCACAGATGCCGGCATCGCGTCCGGCAAAAACATCAGGATGTTGGGGCTGGGCATTTATTCTACCAGTTTGAGCGGAAGAAACTGGAGAATTGTAGCCGCAAAAAGACACAAAAACACAAGAATTGAATTCCCTTTGTGCATATTTTTGACTTTTGTCGGCTATCCACCAAAGACAAGTGACACCGGACGCTAAAAAAACTTGAAGTTACGATGAAAAATCTCTATGCCATCTGAAATATGGCTATTTTTCGAAAAAAAACGCCCATTAAACTAAAACCATAATATAAGAGAGAACAGACCATGTTAACCCGCACACTAACCACAATCGCTCTGACGCTCGCATTCCTGTCAACGCCCCTGATGGCAGTGACCGTATTGGTGAACGTACCCAGCGTGCCATTCGAAGGCCACGCGACCTATCCCGCCTACGATTTCCTCGGGGTGCACAGTAACTCCGAAGAGAACGTCCTCTGCCTCACCTACGAATTCCAGGGTGTCGGTCCCCTGCCCAGCGATGGCGGTCATTTCTTGCAGCTGGAGGACGACGAGGGAGGCGGACCTGACTGGGTCATGAGCTCGCTCTACAGCTGGGACGGACACATCTCTACGATGTCACTCAAGACGACGTGTACCGGATACAAAACAACCATTCCGGTCAGTTCGGAGGAGCACACACACAAATTCCGCGTCAGCGTGACCATGGACTTGGGCTCCAGTCCGCGCACTGCAGACTGGGAAGTCATTGACACCGAGGGCACCATTGTGCAGACTCATTCCTGGGATTCGGTTTCCTGCAGCGGCGATCCTGACCAGCCAATGGCGTTTGATCGGATCGTTATCGAACAACAGAAGCTTGGCAGAACGCCGATACCTCAAATCAGCAACCTCCTGCTGGTCTCGAAGACTCAGGCCGAGTTGAATCTTGGAATTGGAATTGGCCCGCAAGGCCCGCAGGGCAAGCAAGGCCCTGATGGTCCTCCTGGCGTCGCTGGTGCCGGCGGACTGATGCAGAACTGGATAAGAAGGCGGCGCTGCGAATGTGGTGCTGCTCGCCAGAGCGCACGTCAACGCCATGACAGCGGCACTTACAACACATCGTTTCATTCTCTTGCTCCTTTTGCACTGCTGCGAAACGATTTTTGCTCGCAGACCCACGTCTTCTGCCCCGCGGTTGCTCCCACCACCACCTGGAACCATATCATGAGCAATCTAAACAGCAGGCGGGAGTACAAGGGGGTTTAGGCGTGGGCTGCAGCGGTACCGCAAAGATGAGGACATACTGTGCCATACCAGGCCCGTGTTGTCAGCCAGGAAACGAGCGAGGCGCAGCAGAAAGCCGACATTGTGGATCTGCTAGCGGGCCACGACATCCTTGAGCAGGATTGCCTCGATGAGGCCAAACCCGAGCCCTGCTATGACGGAAGCGCGACGTTTGTGCGCAAACAGGATCGTCCCCCGTTCATCCACCCTGCTACAGGTCGACCAGGTACTCGATCTTCGCCGCCGTGCGGAGCCCCTCTAAGTAGCCCTCTCTCTGCCATTGCAGCTTGGCGCTTTGCAGGTAGTTGCGGAATGAGCCCTTTTCCCCGTTCACGATCCCCCGCATCAGCGCCAGGCACCAGGCGTCGAGCTCGGCGTCACTGATGGCGACCGCCGCGATCTTGGGGTAGCCCACCTTCTGCGATCGCAGCTTGGCGGCCTGCAGATAGCCGCGGAGGGAGTTCTGCTCTCCTTCCCAGTTCAAGAGCGCCCGCATCACTGCCAGGTACCACGCGTCAAGCTCGTCGTCGGTGATGTCCGTCTCTCCCAGCCCGTGATGCGAGAAGTAGATGTCGACCTCGCTGACCTGTGACAAAAGCCGTGCCGGCGGGCGCGATTTCTCGAGCTGTTTCTGGAACTCGGGATCCCTGTCGATGCCATTCTCTTTTGCCTCCGCGGCCAGTAAGCGTTGCCCCAGCATTGCGACAGGCGCCCGCACCCCACCAGGGTAGTCGCCGAGAACAAACGCGTCCCCCGCCACCTCGATCGTGACGCCGTCAACAAGCTTCTTGACGAACGCGGCGTCCTTCGCGATCGTTTCCGGCTCTACGCCACGCTGCTTCGCTTCGCGGCTGATAACCATCTCCCTGATCTTGTCCAGGATCAGTGATTTCGGTTGTTCGCGGGAACCTATTCGCCGCCCCGCGATCGCAGCAATGTCCTGATCGACGACTGACTGTGCTATGAGCTCTCCGTCGGCCCGGAGGTCCGTCTTCGACAGGCGCGCCTGCAGCGCCTCACCGCGGGTCCGGGCCGCCTGCTCCCGCGCCACGAATCCCCTGGCCGCCTCGCGGGCCTTCTCCCCGGTGAGCGAGCCAAGGATGGCCCTGTCGCCTTTCAACCACTCGTCAATCTCAGCTTCGGTCACCTCATTCGGGTCCGGCTTCGCTGCCAGTTCGGGAATTCTCTGCTCATAGAAACGGGCGAGAAGGGCGATTTCCATCCCCTCCAGCCCCGTCTGTAGTCGCCTTACCCGCTTGACCTGTCGCTGATAATTGGGATCCTTGTCGAGCCCTTCTTTCACGAACAACTGAGCGATGAGTGCCTGATCGACGGCGCGCCTGACGGCCTCGGCGATCGTCTCTCCCGCTGCCGGTACGACGACCGTCTTCGGTACCGCCTCCCCATTGACCCGAGCCACCACCGCGGGCAGGTCGGCCAGCGAGTCCACTTCGGCCGCATCCGTCACCAGCGCCACGGTCATGCAGCAGACCCAGACTGTCATGGCAGCGCTGACCGCGCTGATCCATGGTGTGTCCGTGGGCTGACGGAAAGCCGCCGGCGTCAACCGCTTCCTCCGGGGCTCGCATTCGCGGCGAGATTCGATTTCGAATGGGTATGTCATTTTTAAATTTGAAAAAAAAGTGAAAAAAGGGTTGCAATTGCCCGCCATATTTCCTATACCATACGGTGAATATTGGAGTCATTCAAACAATGAAAGAAAAAGGAAAGGAACCGCAAAAGACAAACCACACGGATTCGCAGAGATCGATTAACTCGCTGATGGAATTGGCGTAACTCGCAGAAACGAAACGAAACAAAGAGGAAAGAACAATGAAAAAGTCATTTACAGTAATCGCAGCCGTGGTCATGCTCGGCATGGTTAGCCAGGTATCCGCGTTCGACGTCGTCATTAGGGGAACCCTTATGACTCCTGCCGGCGACTATACTGGCGCCGAAAACGGAGATTATTTGGGCTATGCCATCTCAAATGGGGGCTTAGGCTTCGAAAATATCTACTGGCTGGGCTTTAATGGTTCGCTGCCCGTAGCGCCGGCTGCTGTCGCGGTCGATGCCGGTGCGAACGGCGACCCGTGGTACAACGGAGCAGCCGAAGAAGAGCAGTCAATCCGGATAAAAGATGTCCCAGCCGGGACCTATCACTGTGGGCACATATTGGGTTTTGAGCCAGGGTTCTACGTCACGATCACCGCTGAAGGAGCTATAACGCCGACCAGCGCGTTCCTTGAGAGTAGCAATTCCATGAAGGTGCTCGTCGAACTATCAGTTGTCGGCGCGCCGCCGCCGGCTGGCCCGGCTGGCCCGGCTGGTCCTCCTGGCGCTAATGGCAACGATGGTCTTCCTGGCGCTAATGGCAGCGATGGTGCGGCTGGTGCTAATGGCAACGATGGTGCGGCTGGTGCTAATGGCAACGATGGTGCGGCTGGTGAGAATGCACCGTGTGTATCCTGTGAGGATGTCGCAAGCTCGGCAGTCGATTTGACCTGCTTAGTTCTGGGCGAAACCCCCCCGACCAGTATTGCGGATCTGCGGGCGGGTGTTGATGTCATTGTCGCTTCGCTGATGATCAGCGCCAACCTCTGTGAGGGGGAATGCGATCTCAGTTCGCAAATCGATGACGCCATCACGACCAAGCTGGCTGAATAAGGCATAGGCAAGACTGCAAGGTTTTTACAAAAAAAGCCCGGGGATCGATCGATTTCCGGGCTTTTTTGTACACCAATCCTGTCAAGCTGCTTAGTCTGCACCGAAGCGCTCTGATCCCTTAGTCCGTCCAAGGCAAGGCGTCCTCAATGCCGACATCCACGGCGAGGCCGGTAAGGTTGTCGATCGTCGCCTGTGTCAGGGCAATGCCGTGTTCGCGACAGAGCGCCTCGTGCTCGAGCTCCATCTCGCCGGGGACGAAGGTGCGCTCAACACCTTTCGCCTTGGGCGCGGTGCGCATACGGTCGATGAGCTTGTCGACGCGTTCGTAGTATGCGTCCGCGGGCATCATCGCCTCAACGTTGACTGCCATGAACCAGTGCCCCTGGTCGGCGGGCTTGCCTGTTTCCTGCGACCAGTCGGTCATATCACTCGTGAGCCCCGCCCCGGTCAGCACACCGGCAAGGGATTCGATCAGTAACCCGATGCCATAGCCCTTGTGGCCCGCAAACGGGGTCAGGGCGCTGCCGAGGGTGAAACCGCTTGGATCCGTGGTCGGCAATCCGTCGATGTCCGTAAGCCAGGTGTCCGGGATTGACTGCCCAAGGACCTTCGCCGAGAAAACCTTGCCGCCGGCTACGGTGCTCATGGCAATGTCCAGGACCATCGACGGTTGAGTCTTTGCGGGGATCGCGTACGCTAGCGGGTTGTTGCCGAGCACGGCTCCGCGAGCGCCGGGGATGGTCATCACCGGATTGACATTGCTCGCCGCGATACCGATCATCCCTTCATCCATCGCCATCATCGCGTAGACGCAGGCGGCACCGAAATGGGTGCTGTTGCGAACGCCGGCGGTGCCGATCCCCATTTGTTTCGCCTTCCCGATCGCCGCCGACATACCGGCGTGTGCACCGATCATGCCGACAGCGGCATGGGCATCGAGCTGGGCCCAGGCGGGGCCCTCGGCGGTGATCTCCGGAACACCCCGCGGGTCGATGCCGCCGTCACGCATCATCTGCGCAAACTTTCGAAAGCCCGCCAGGCCGTGGGTGTAGATGCCGCGCATCTCAGCCTGCACCTGCAGCCGGCTCGTCAGTCGTGCATCGTCTTCCGATAATCCGGCGGCGATCAGGGCGCGAACGCAGAACTCGGTCAGCGCATTGGTGTCGACGCGCTGGACGTACGGCGTCTTGAGCGTGGTGCCCGTCATTTCTTTATCCTCTTGATTGCAGTCGGCTTGTTCAGGTTCATCGCTTTGGAGCTGTCGAGCTGGAGAATATCTGGAAATCGAAATTAGTGTATTAGCATGCTTGCGTCAACTGGATGGAAGTGTGCTTTTCCGTAAGAACTTCTCGCAGTTGGTCATACCCCTCGGAACACTTGGTTAAGAAATTGATGATGCGAAAGATACTTGAATCCGCCGGCGTGTACCTCGCGCTCGCAACGTGCGTTTCTGGCGCCGGACTGGGCATCGAGATACAGCCGGCCGCCGACGGCAAATTCATGCTGGCCAGGTTGCCAGAGGATGCAGAAGGGGACAAGGCGCCGAATTGAGTTTCCTTCGACGAGTGGTCGCATCTGCGCGACCCCTGTCACAACATTTCGAGCACCGAAGCGGTCCCACCCCGTCAGTCGATGACATGGACGCGCAGCAGAAGTCCGAATCGCTCAAGTCGACATTGTTGGTGTTTCATTTGGGACAATTGTTTTAGCCGCAAGAAGGCACAAAGAGCGCAAAGTTGAAATCGGTCCGTACGCCCGTCGCAGCGTCTGTCACTGCGACCGCCCACTCCCCGTCCGGATCGTTCAACGCCAGGGTGAACTCGTGGCCATCGCTGGCGATGACGACGCCTTCGTATTCTCTCCTGAGCTTCCCGTCCGCATCTGTCACCCGCACATGCAGGATATGCCGGGCGGGATCACCACCCGACGTCTGCACGACTGTGTCAACCCGCACGGTTCGTTCCGCCTGTTGCACGTTGACGTCGATCGCAACAACCTGGTACGGCAGGACCGCGAAAAGATACGGCGTGGCAACTTCGATCTCGAGGTCGAGGCGGTCGCATTCGCCGAGATATTCGTGATTGACACAATCGTAGACGTGCCCCTCTGCAAACCTCAACGCGAAAGGGCGGGGTTCGCGGTCGACAAAAGCTTCTGCTTCATCGAGCAAACGCTTGTGCGGGCGCAGCAACCCGACTATGCGAGTCTTGCCGTCCCGGAATCTGAACACACGGACCTGGGCGCTGTGATCGCCCGCAGCTTCAATCCGTGTGTCCGGCCTGATATCGATGGCACAAAACCACTCGCGAACACTTTCGCGCAAACCACCGCCGCGCCCGGCAGCGCGCAGAGTGAGATAATGCTGGACTGCCATGTTCATCAGGCACGACCGACCATGACGAATGAACACCGGAACGCCGGCCTCGGTCACATAGTCAGCCGTCGCACCGGACAAGGATACCGATGGATCCACGGGCATCGGATATCCGTTCGCAGTCGAAGCCGCTGGTGCTTCATCTCTGTCCGGCGTATCTTCCGGCATCATGGCACCGCTCGCTGCAGCTTGTACGAAATTTCCAACTTCTGCTGCAGCCATGATCAGTTGATCGCTCAACGGGTGCATTGGCGCGGCATTCGCTACGCCAAAGATGTCATCGAGCCGTCCCCGCCCCAACGGGCGCGAGTGCTCATCAAACACAGCAGGGCGATAATCCGCAAGGACAGCACCGCCCGCCTCCGAATAGGCGACAATCGCATCCGCCTCGATTGCGGAGATGGCATGGACCTGCGGCATGACGAGCAATTTCGGTTGTCGCGCCTCGAGTGCGCCTGCTTCGATTTCAGTTCGGTCAATGAAGGTGTAAGAAATTCCAATATCGTCCAGCAGGCGTAACATCGCTTCGGTATTGAGCGACCACTTGAGCGCCGGCGCTGCAAGGCAATGCTGCCACTCGGCGTTGGTGCTGTAGTCACGCGTGGGAATGTCTGGCATCAGTGTCGCGGCATGATGGCTCGGACGTGAAAAGTAGATGAGGACGTCGTCCGTTTCTCGCGTGGCCTGCAGAATTAGACGATCGAGCCCCGACTGGATCTTCTGGACGGCTGTTGTCGTATCCCGCAAGCACGGTGTGACCCGCAAATCGGGTCCGATGCCACTCGCCGGATGCCCTGCCCCGGCCCAGCCGTAGTGGCTGAAGAACCAGTAGCTGTTGCAGCCGTTGAACAATAGAAACCACGGGTAAAAACGTGTGTCGTCCGGATTGCGATACATCGCGTAGCCGCCATACCAGCCGCCGAACAACAGTCCCGGTTTCTTGAACGAGCGGATGATATCGAATTTCCAGGTATTCGGATAGACCACCATGAGATCCATGTCGTTCAACAGTTCTCTCCAGGCATAGCCGTACCAGCTGTCATCCAGAATCGGTCCTTCGAAACCGACCATGGCATCGGTATCGATCTCACGAATGACCTTTTTCGCCGCGGAATGCATGCGAACAAACAAGTCGTCCATGTACAGCCGATGATCAGCCCACGCCGCGTAGCGCCCGGTTTGGCGCGCTTCGGCGAAAGGAATGGGCATCGCCTCGTCAAAAGAATCGTAGGCACTCCCCCACGATTCGTTAAGAGCGTCGACGGAGCCATACTGCGCTGCCAGGAACCTCCGGAATGCCGCGAGACAGGTCGGCGACACACAGCCGTCCTGATACGTCAGCATCATCGCCTGATCGTCGCCAAGTGAATATGCCGTCGGCGAGTAGTGACGGTACTTCTCCGCCTGCTGTCGGAGCATCCCGGTCTCCTGTTCAAGGAAATCCGGGTCTGTCAGACAGGGCCTGCGCACCATCAGCCCTTCGCGTTCGTCCTCGGCGTTCTCCGGATAGTAGCGCGTCGCATACGGCGAAGGCCGGACATTCAGCGCCGCCCACTCATCCATGTCGCCACCAAGGATGCCGGTCGTCACACCCTGCTCGGCAAAAATCCGGGCAGCCTGGCGACGGACCATGCTGTGATTGACGGCAGCCCAGGCGCCATATGTAAAGCGATTTACATCGGGCAATGGCTGGCGTACCAGGATATGATGGGACTCGAGCGCCAGGACGCGATCGTCGCGTTTCAGGGAAATGCGTAGTTCGCACTGAATCGACAGTGACTCACGGACATCGGCATCGAACGATACTTGCGCATCCGCTGGAAATATTTTCTGCCACAGCAGACGGCCTGTCGTATCAAACAGTTCGGCCTGCAACTCTGAGTTCGCTTGATCACCGCTCAAGGCGATTGTTACCGGCACCGGTTTGTCGAGCTCGTACGATTTTCGCTCGGTTACAATCTCCGTGATTTGTGCGCCACTATCGTTGAAAAAACAGTGACTGCCCCAGTCAAGCACACGGTTGTCGTCATCGTTCAGGATCACGTCAATGAAGTAATCGCCGGTCGGCAGTTGCGGGACTGTCAACCGCAGCTTGTCATCCGCCGCTGTATCGATCCTTCTTTCGAGCATGACAGTCGCATCGAGATTCCGGATAGTCAAATGCGCGGACGCACCGGATGAACAGGCCAATTCACCAAGCGTAGCATCTCCCGAATTGGTCTCGGCTCGGCGACTGATCTCGTGCCATCCGGTCAATCGTGCGGATGGCAATGCCCGCGCAGCCCAGAGGATGCAGCGTCCGGACAAGGCGCAGAAATAGTCGTAGTGGATGTCACGAACGCTCTCGTCCCGATAGGTGCCGCCAGGCTCCAGATAACAGTTGCCGTTGATGTCCGGGGCCGTCCAGTCGACCCCATCGCTGTCGAGATCAAGAACGCATGTGGACTTCAGCCGCTCCGTATAGTCGGCCACGACGATACGCCCGCGGCCGTCGGCATCGCGAAACAACAGTCCGCCATCTGCCAGATCGCGCGAGTACAGGGGCGGCAACGCGTGTATGGGACAGCCGTTCACGATTCCAGCAACCGCCTCGCTCGTGGCAGCGGGAGCGCTGTCGAAGCGCTCCCGCAATTTGCCGGACAGTTTGAGCGGGTTGAGGATCACCAATCCAACGCCAGCATCGAGCGCATCAATAATCGCTGACTCAACCTCTTGGGGAATCACCGTGCAATCCATGTGCCCGATCACGATGACGTCCGGCCGGCAATGTCCGCGCAGCTCGGCCAACGCCTGCTCCGTGTGCAATTCCGCAGTGCCGTACGGGGCCCAGGTATAATGCGGCGCCTTGGTGTCGCCCCAGACGTGGGAAAATTCCGTCATCACCGGAACAGCATCGAAATCAAAGCGCTGCTGCAACTCGAGTGTCGATCGCTGCGTCCAGCGCGGTGCGATGACGAGGAGCTTTAGTGAACGCCCGGCGTAGGGACGGGCCCATTTCGTGTGCGGCGTAACAACATCCGGACGCAACGAATGGAAGTACGGCTCCTGTATCCACATGGGATAGGATGGAAGAGCGATATTAGAGAGACTCATAGGACGTTACCCCGAAGCTTAAGCAGAGATGTCGGCACTGCCAGAGTGGATGTCACCACCGCACGGCATAGTTAACGCATACCAATACCAGGGGGCCATGAGATTGTCACACTGCTCCTGACTGCAGCCGGACCAACCAAATGCATCGCACGGCCATCCGGCGATTCCTCTTGGTGACCCGAAAGACGACGGGTACCAACTCGCACGCGACTGCCACCGGACCCGACCCCGCCCCTGAGGGGATATCAGATAGTTGGAGCCAGTCACGCCAACTCGTGTTATTCCGTCACACCAAAGTAGTGTCTCCAGACTTTGTGGATACCTGCGATAGTTTCGTCAACATCCTGATCGGTGAAGCGG
>CAJWLW010000036.1 GCA_913042885.1 uncultured Lentisphaeria bacterium
AGATTCCGTCGCACCCCGATGTGTTCATGGGCTGTGGCGACGGCGACGACGCCGCAGTGCTGCGATTGCCGGATGGCAAGGTGCAGGTGCAGACGACGGATTTCTTCCGTGCCTTCATCGACGATCCCTATCTCTTCGGATACATCGCCGCGACCAATGCGACGAGCGATCTGTACGCCATGAACGCGACGCCGTTCGCCGCGCAGGCGATGGTGACCGTGCCGTTTGCCGGGTCCGCGATCTGCGAGTCCGACCTGTATCAGGTGCTGGCGGGCGCGCTGCGGGCGTTTCGCGAAAGTGAGGTTGTGCTGACGGGGGGGCACACGTCGGAGGCGACGGATTTTCAGGTCGGTTTCTGCATGACCGGGTACGCGGTCGAAGCTGAGCTTTTTCGCAAGGACGCTCTCAGTCCGGGTGACCGGCTGGTGTTGACGAAACCGCTTGGCACTGGCGCCCTGATGCGCGCCGCCAGCCAGGGCGTGTGCCGGGGGGACTGGTACGAGGGCGCTGTGCGTGGCATGATGGCTTCGAATCGGGAAGCGGCTGTGATCTTCGCATCGCACGCGGTGCGGGCCTGCACCGATGTCACCGGATTCGGCCTGGCCGGGCATCTGCTGGAGATGTTGACGGCGAGTGATGCAGCGGCGCGGCTCAATGACGAGCTGCCGTTGTACGACGGCTATCGTGCAGTGGTGGCAAAGGGGATTCGCAGTACATTGCACGAGGCCAACGCCCAAGCATCGGCACACGTGTGCGGTGACCCCGGCGACTGGCTGTTCGATCCCCAGACCTCGGGCGGGCTGTTGGCCGGCGTCGCGCCGGCCGCCGTCGATGCGGTGCTTGGCGAGCTGCATGCCGCCGGGTTGACTGCGGCATGCGTGGTCGGTAAAGTTGTTGAGTCGGACGGGAACCCAACTATAACAATCGGAGACTGAAATTATGAGTATCGGTGCAGACCTTGCAGGCAAGAAAGTGCTGGTCAGCGGTGCGGGCACGGGCATCGGGCGCGGTGTCGCGTTGACCTTTGCCGAGTATGGCGCGGACGTGGTGCTGCATTACAGCCACAGCGATGCGGGTGCCAAGTCCGCAGCCGAAGAGATCCAGGCGATGGGGCGAAAGGCGAGAGCTATCCAGGCGGATTTCAACGACGTCGATGCGGTGCGTGAGCTGGCGGTTGAGGCGGAGTCGTTTCTGGGGCAGATCGACGTGTTGGTCAACAATGCGGGTATTACTATGAATCTGCCGTTTATGGAAGTGAACCCGGAGCAGTTCGACACGTTGTTCAACGTCAATATCAAGGCGATGTTTTTCCTCACCCAGGCCGCCTGCAAAGGAATGGTCGCGCGTGGCAAAGGCGCCGTTATAAACCTGACATCTGTACACGCGAACTACGCGCTCCATGAGCATTCGATATACGCTGCGACCAAAGGGGCGATCGTGTCGTTTACGCGCACAACGTCAGTTGACCTGGCACCGCTCGGTGTGCGGATGAATGCGATTGCCCCGGGCTGGATCGTTGTCGAGAATCATTACAAGGCGATCGAGGATCTCGATCTCAGCGATGCGGCCCACGCGATACCGGCGGGGTTTGTCGGCGAGCCGACAGATATCGGCGGGCTGGCGATATTTCTGGCATCGGACGCGGCGCGGTATATCGTCGGCCAGACGTACATGATCGATGGCGGCCAGGCCAGCAACATGTACGCCAGCGGCGATTTCAGAGAGCGCCGTGAGCACAAGTTCGGCCGGGACTACGTGAATGTAACGGAATGAGAGAAGAAATATGCCAATCGAGGTTGCCCGGTGAGGAAGAATGAGCTTGAGCGGATCGAGCCTGCGGGCACCGGTTCGAAAGGTGTGTTCAGCCGGTTGATATCTCGACGCATTTTTGATGAATCGACTTCAGCGCTTGCGCCAGCATGATGACGTCGGTCGCGTGGCTCACCATGCGCAGGCCTTTCGGCACGTAGCTCTCGAGCAGCGGCAGGCCGGCATGCATGCCGAAAATCTTGCCATAGTCAGTTGCGGACTTTGCAACCTTGTCGATGGCCTCGTGCAGCTCGGGTGCGTCCATCTGCAGCGGACAGCCCAGCGAGGTTGAAAGGTCCCCGGGGCCGACGAGGAGTACGTCGATGCCCGGTGTCGCTGCGATCGCCTCGACATTGTCAACGCCTGTGGTCGTCTCGATCTGGGCAATTGTCAGTGTATCAACATTCGCCGCGGCCATATAGCCTGTCGGCTCCGTTTGCCCTTTATAGCCGGTGGCACCCAGGCCGATCGCCAGGCCGCGGTTGCCGAGCGGTGTGTATTTCGCCCAGTACGTGAACTGCTTTGCCTGCGTCTCGGTCTCGACCATCGGCAGCATGATGCCGTCGGCGCCGGCGTCGAGGACGCGTGACACCCAGGCTTTCGAGAGCTCGGGGATGCGGACGAACGTCGTGAAGGGCAGGGCGCGTGAGACCGCCAGCACATCGGCAATGCCAGCGATCGAATAGGCGCCGTGCTCCATGTCGAAGATCTGAAAGTCGAGACCGGAGTCTGCGGAGATCCGAACGTAGCCGGGGTTGTCGATCAGTCGGCTCATCGTGCCATAGGCGAAGTCGCCGGCGCGCATTTTCTCAACAGCATTCATTTTTTCGGTCCTCAGTGTTTGCGTTCAGGCACTATTTGCCAATATCCGCCGCGTCGATCATCGGGCAATCTTCTCCGCCTATGATGCAATCGATCGATTCGGGGTCCTTGAAACCGGAGCCTGTCACCAGGCACACGACATTTTCGTTTTCACCGATGTCCGGTGCCGCCCGGACAGCAGCGGCGAGTGCCACGGCCCCGGCCGGCTCGCAATAGATGCCTTCTTCAGTCAGCAGGCGGTGGTACACGTTGCGGATCTCCGCGTCCTCGAGCAGATGCCCGGTGCCGCCGCTGGCGCGGCAGGCTTCGATGACCCTGTCGCCGTCGACTCTGGTTGGCACCTGCAGGCCGCTGATGTCGGATGTACATTCGACCTGCTGCCCGATTTCGAGACCGTCGCGCAGCGGCCCGGCCATCGTGTTGTTGCCGGTGGGCTGGACGCATTCGATGCGTGGGCTCCGGGCGATTTTTCCGGCCGCCGCAAGCTGCTGAAACCCTTGGGCCACAGCCAGCGTCAGGCCGCCGCCGCCGGCCGGGACGAAGACGCGGTCGATCGGCGTCTCGGCCTGTTCCGCCAGCTCGTAGCTCATCGATCGTACGCCGCCCATGCCGAGCGGGCTGAATGCGAAGGCGCTGACCTGCAGCGAGGCATCGGGCGCGGTGGCCATGTCGTCGAGCTTCTCGAATACGCCGTTGGTGACGTCCGGATCGAGGCCGAAGCCGCGGACCCGAAAGATATTGGCGCCGTATGCCATCATCTGCTTGAGCTTGCCGGTTGGTGCCGCTTCACAGATGGCGATATCGCATTTGATACCGGCTGCGGCGCAGTAGGCGGCCAGGGCAGAACCGGTGTTGCCGCTCGAGGTCGCTACGCAGTGGCGCTGCCCGGCTGCCACCATATGCGAAACGGCGCTGGCGGCGAAGCGGTCCTTGTAGGAACCGCTGGGATTGCAGTTTTCGAGCTTGAGCCAGAGGTTCTGCAGCCCGGCTGCCGGGCCGATACGATGCGAACGGATCAGCGAGGTGTTGCCTTCGCCCATCGTGACACGATGCTCCGGCGACACAAAGTCGAAGGCTTCCTGATAGTTGAAGATACTCATGATCGGACAATGGTTGTGGAAAAGGGGGTGCCTGCAAGGCAATGCCGGAACATGCCGCATGATGGCGGCCGAAGCAAGTGTTGACCCGATGTAATCGCCGGGATACAGTCGAGGTTTCGCCGCATTCCGGACCTATAGGATGGACACATGAAGATACCGCCTTTTGCCGCTCTGGCGGTTGCTGTGGGGGCTTTCGGCTCGGTACCTGTTTTTGTCCGGTATTTCGCCTGGCACCTCGACGTCTGGACGGTGAACGGCGTGCGCTACGGCCTGGTTGCCGTGGCTGCGGCGATATACATCGCCGTAGAGCATTGGCGTCGCGGTGTCGCCCCGTCGTTGTGGCGTTGCGCCCTGGTGCCGGCAGCGGTCAATGTATGCGGCCAGATTCTCTGGGGACTGAGCCCGTATTTCAATACGGCGCCGGTCAATGCTTTCGCTGTTCGTTCGGCGTTCTTTTTCACGGTTGCCTGGAGTGTCCTGCTGTTGCCGGACGAGCGGCCGATTGTTCGGCGTCCGCTGTTTTGGCTGGCAACGCTGGTGACGATCGTCGGGATGTGGCTGCTGTTTCACCACACGGCCCTGGAACCCGGGTCGATGACGGTGCGCGGCGCCGTAGTGATCCTCTCGTGTGCGGTCTTTTTCGGCGGGTACGGCGTTGTGGTGCGTCATTACATGCCGCAGTTCCCGGTGCTCCTCAGCTTCGCGGTCGTCTGTGTGTATACCGCGGCGGTGCTGCTGGTGCTGATGCTGTGCTGCGGTGATTTTCGGGTGTTGGGCGGTCTCGACAGCGGCATGTGGGGGCTTATCGCCGCCTCGTCCCTACTCGGGATTGCCATTGCCCATCTGGCATTGTACCGGGCGCTCCACGCCCTCGGCAACGTACCGTGCGCCGGCGCCCTGAATCTGAGCCCGGTAATATCGTACGCGCTCGCCTGGCTATTCCTCGACGAGACATTCACGTCGACGCAGTGGGTGGGTGGGCTGTGTCTGCTGGTAGCGGCGATGGTGCTCCTGCACGTGCGCACGGTCAGCGACGACGGGAAATAGAACGGCCGTCTTTGCCCGCTTGTTCAGGCAGTTCTTACGAAAACGACCCTTCGTCGCACTGCCGCCGGATCTCGGCTGCGAGCTTGGGCTCGGGCGGTTCCCAGTTTTCCGGCTTCATGATCTTGCCGTCGTCGCGGCGCAGGACCTTGCCGTTTATGACCTTGGCCATGTTGGCGCCATGGACGATATCGAAGAGGTTGTCGAGGTTCATGCCGTGGCGTACTGCGGTGTCGCAGATGTAATAGATGGCGTCGACCAGCGCATCGGCCTGGTCAAAGACCGTCTGGGCCTCGTCGAGTTCGTCCATTTCGTCGCTGACCATTTGCCGGATGAAATCGACCCGGTCCTTATTCATGAGGATCGGGTGCTCCGGCAGCTCGTCGTTGCATGCCATGGTGAATTCGCGGACTGTTCTGGTGTAGTTCATGATCATTCGGGTTGCTGTATGGAGATGTTGGGTGAAGCATCCAAGCTACCGCGTGGTCGGCACGATTCAAAGGGATCACGTCAATCACGGCTTGGCCCTGGCGACGGGGCTGCGAGTCAGGCATTACGGCTACCTGCCGGTCGCCTCGAGCGCCTCGCGCAGACTCTTGTCGATGAGCCCGCACATTTCGTCGATATCCGATTGCTCGGCGATCAGCGGCGGTGCGACGGCGAACCAGTTCGGATCGATGCGCATGATCAGCCCGTTGGCGACGGCGGTTTTCTTCAAGGCTGCGCCGAGGGCAGGGAAGGGCGCCATGGTTGTCGTATCGGCAACAAGTTCGACGCCGCGCAGAATACCCATGCCCCGGACCTCGCGGACAACGCCGTACTTTTTCAGGTCGTTCAATCTGTCGGCGAGATAGTCGCCGAGCACGCGTGCTTTGGCGCAAAGATCCTGTTCGACGATCTCGTCGATCATGGCGATGCCGACGGCACAGGCCAGCGGGTTGCCGGCGAATGTATTGCCATGGGCGAACTCGACGCTGTCTTTGGCAGATCCGAGAAAGGCCTGGCCCATGCCCTCGCGGGCGATCATGGCGCCCATCGGGATGTGGCCGCCGCCCAGGCCTTTGCCGCTGCAGATGATGTCCGGCGTGACGCCGTACGCCTGGGCTGCAAACATCGCGCCGGTCTTGGCGAAACCGGTGATGATCTCATCGAAGATCAGCAGGACGTTGTGCCGGTCGCAGATGTCGCGGATGATCCGGTAGTACTCCGGTGTCGGCGTGATGATGCCGCCGGTGTTGCTGATCGGCTCGACGATGATGCCGGCGACGGTGTCGGGGTCCTCATGGACTATGACCTCCTCGAACGATTCGGCGGCGAAACGGTTGCAGGCTTCCCACGAATCGAAGCGGCCGCGATAGTGCGTCGGCGGGAAGACGTGGAGGAAACCGGTCGGCAGCGGCTCGAACTTGGTCTTGCGTCGGCCGGTGCCGCTTGCCGACATCGCGCCGAAGGTGCTGCCGTGATAGCCGAGGTAGCGGCCGATGAATTTGAACTTGCCGGGGCTGCCGGTCTGCTTGTGATACTGCCGCACGAATTTCAGGGCCGCCTCGATCGACTCCGAGCCGCCGCTGAACGCCTTGACGAAGTTCAGATCGTCGGGGGTCACGCCACCGAGTTTTTCGATAAAGTCGAGGGTGATATCGGAGATGCCGTGCACCGACGGTACAAAGGTGATGCGTTCCATCTGCTGCCGCATCGCCTCGAGGATGCGCGGGTGCCGGTGCCCGAGGGAGGCGACGAAGATGCCGCCGATCGCGTCGAAGTAGCGCTTGTCCTCCTGGTCGTAGACGTAAAGGCCTTCGGCCCGGGAGAAAATCAGTGGTTGCTCCAGGAACTCCAGGGTCTGGGTCAGATCGATGAAGGTGTTCTTGAGCAGTGCTTCCTGGCGTGGAGTCATCATGGGAAAGGTTTCAGGTTTGACGCTTCCGTTGGTCACTCCCGCCATTCGGCGGGCAGTCGGCCTTCGGCCAGCGCAGGTTTCAGGTTTCAGGAGTGTCGTTGCCTTCGGCTATGACCGTTAAAATTCGGGATGCTGAATATTCCATCACATCTTCCTGCAGCGCGCATGATCCCAGACTTCCGGGTTCAGCATGTTCGACGGTTTTCTGTCGGTCAGCAGATCGGTGATCTGTGCGACGTTCATGTCGATGGCGGCGATCATGGTGGTGCTTGTGTCGCCGCCAACATGCGGTGTGAGCACGACGTTGTCCATTGCCGTCAAAGGATTGTCGGCTGGGATCGGCTCAGTTTCGAAGACGTCGAGCGCAGCGCCGGCCAGCTGCCCGGTCTGCAGCGCGGCGATCAGCGCGAGCTCGTCAATAATCTGACCGCGGGCGGTGTTGATAAAGTAGCTGCCGGCTTTCATGTTTGCGAAGAACGCAGCGTCGCAGAGGCCTCGAGTTTCGGGACTGCTCTGCAAGTGCACGGAGACGATATCGGCACGTTCGGTCAGCGCTTCAAACGCTACCAGTTCGACACCCAGGTCGTCGGCGATGTCCGGCAGAGGTGTACGGTTGTATGCCAGCACCCGCATGCCGAGCGCCTTGGCTCGAGTCGCGACCTTGCGGCCGACCGGGCCGAGCCCGACAATGCCGAGTGTCATGCCGGTGAGGTCGGGGCATAGCAGGGCGCTGCGGTCGATCCACTGGCCGTTGCGAACGGCGCGGTCGCCGGTGGTGATCTTGCGGACCAGCGCGATCATCAGCCCGATCGTCAGGTTGGCGGTAGCGTCGATGACAACTGGGGCACGCGTCACGATGATGCCGTGATCGGTAGCAGCCTGTACGTCGATTTTGTCGAAGCCAGTGCCGTCGCGGGCGACCACCAGGAGTTCGTCAGCACGTTCGAAAACCTCGCGCGTATAAGGTTCATCGGCAGCGACGGTGGCGTGGATGCCGGGAATTTCCGCGAGCATTTCGTCGAGCGTCCAGTTGCGGTTGCGGTTGCCGTCGACCAGCGTGGCGATCTGCCGTAGCGGTTCGAGACTGGAATCGATGATCTCGCGATTGTAGTAACTGGTCAGCAGGACACGCGGTTTCATGGGCAGGCCTTTGGTCGTCAGGTACGGGACACCGGGCAACCTATCATCCCTGTTCGATCGCGAAAAGGCGCAACGGCGGCGAAATGTCGAGATGCTAACGGTGCAGTGGCGCTTGAATTTGCGCCGGATGCTACTCAGTTTACCGACTCACAAAGCGTTTGCACTGGCTTTGCCGCGGGAATTCGGCAGCTGCAACCTGACATTCGACCCTATATTGGAGGTGCCTGCATGGCGACCTGGACACAGGCTCTGGAACTGGACAGTGAGCGACAAATAGTCGGCGGCAGTGACGCTGCCCTGTGCGATGCGATACGCAACGGTGCGGACCTGCGCGTCTGTACGGCGTTCCGGCACAACGAGCACATCGACACGAGCTCGGACGATCCGGAGCTGATCCGCGAAGCGATGGATTTCCGCGTC
This sequence comes from uncultured Lentisphaeria bacterium, assembly GCA_913042885.1. The sequence continues at coordinate 8,236 of CAJWLW010000036.1, forward strand.
ACCTATCTGGTCGATGACCGCTGGGTGGCGGCGATCGAGAATCTTCGCGTACCAATCTCGCTGCCGTCCGGTTTCGGGGGGCGCATTTCGATGTCGTATTTCATGTACAACCAGAACGCTCTGCAAGCGCTGGCGCGGCCGTATCTCGACGGGCAGCCGGCATCGGGCGAGATCGAGTCGTCACCGGTTCAACAGAACCCGAGCATGGCGAAGTATGAAATGACCGATGCCTGGGACATGGAAACGAATGCGCCGAGTTTCAATTTCATCTATGATTTTGATTCGTACCGTTTCATGGTCAACGATAATTGGCAGGAAGTCCTTGCCCACGACGCCGACGGCCAGCCTTTGAGCGGCTCGATCGAGGCACTCGAAACGGCGGCGTCGGACGGATGCGAAGTGAAGGTCGGGATTCGCGGGCTGTGCGACGACCTGGCGGAAGATCCCGATCAGGCACTGGATCATACGGTGTTCGTACATATCGGTGCCTGCTATAATCACACTGTGCAGAAACGGATGACGGCGTCGTCGAATCCGTTGCCGCGTGTCAAGCCCGGCATCCCGATGCGCTATGAGAGCCGCGGCTGGGATTTCGGCTGGCTGATGCCGCGCTCGGACGGTTACCTGGCAAGGTGGTTGTGCGATCCGTATACCATGAAGTTTGAGCAGAGCACCAGCCGCCATGCGATGCGCTGGTTTGTTCTTGGTTGAATTATCGAACGCAAGGAGACTGAGCATGAGCCATCTGGGAACCAATCACACGAAGAAGAAACTCGCCGCCGGCGATGCGGTTCCTGTCCTCGGCAACATCGAGTGTCCGGAGTTCCTCGACCTGGTCGGGTCGATGGGTATCGAAGCGGTGTGGCTCGAGGCGGAGCACGGCGGGGTCGATTTCGGGGATATCGGCAATCTGACGCGGGCCTGTGATCTCTGGGGTGTCACCTCACTGGTACGCGTTGGTCGCGCCGAGGCGAATACTATCTACCGCACTCTCGATCGCGGCTGCCAGGGCATCATCGTGCCGCACGTCAATACCCGTGAGCAGGCGGAGCTGGTCGTCGATTCTGCGAAGTTCACACCGATCGGGCATCGTGGTTCCTATACGTCACGCCGCGGTTACGGTCGCAGTGATTATTATCAGACAGCCAATGACGAGACGATGGTCGTGGTGATGATCGAGGATCCGCTGGGGATCGAGAATCTCGACGACATTCTCGAGGTCGATCACATCGACGTTTTCTTCGTGGCGCCCGGTGACCTGGCCCAGGAGATGGGGCATCTCGGCAACCCCGGGCACCCGGAAGTGGTTGCGAAGGTCGACGAGACGCTGGCGCGCATCATAGCTGCCGGGCGCGTCGCCGGCACCACATCGTCGGTAGAGAATGTGGACCGGTTGATTGCCGCGGGCGTGCAGTTCCCGTACATCAGTATCAAGCAGATTCTGGCATCGGGGATTCGTGAGTATCAAGCAATAGTGGAGGCCGTGACGTGACGGGCCACACCCGTAATCTCTTTCCGATTCAAGAAATTGTTGCGGGAAATCAATCCTTGCGGGAACTGAATGCGAAGACGCAATCGGCGCATCGGCGTGTATAATAACGGCCGATGAGTGACACGACCTTCAGTAGACAACCGCTTGACCTCGACCCGTCGGCTGCGGTACTGGCGCACAACAGCCGTTTTGTCCCGGGCGGGCTGGCTTCGGTCAACCGCAAGAGCGACCCGGTGATCGCCTTCGCACGGGCGCAGGGCTCGCGCCTTTGGGATGTCGCCGGCAAGGAATACATCGACTATCACGCCGGTTTCGCGCCGTACATCCTCGGCCACAACGATCCCGACCAGATCGAGGCGGTGACGGCAGTGATGGCCGCCGGCCTGTCGAACTACGGCAGCGGCCCGACCCGCGACGAAGGCGAGCTGGCCGAACTGTTTCTGTCGTGTGTGTCGCTGGCGGACAAAGTGCAGTTCTTCAACTCCGGCTCCGAAGCGACAGCCCAGGCGATTCGCGTTGCCCGTGCAGCGACCGGCCGCGAGCATGTCATCCTCGTGCAGGGCAGCTACAACGGCAATCAGAACGTCGTTGCGTTCAATGTCATGACGCCCTTGGAGGCGCTTGGCAAGCAGGTGATTGGCGACGAGTATCCGCGCGTCCCGATCACTGCCGGCATTCCCGCAGCCGAGCAGGAACTGGCACACGTCGTCGAGTTCAACGACCTGGCGGCCGTGGAAACGATGCTGGCGCGCTATGACGTTGCCGCGATGATTACCGAGCCGATCCTGCAGAACATCGGTGTCGTCAAGCCGCAGCCCGGCTATATCGAGGGCCTGCGAAAACTCGCCGATGACCATGGATTCGTGCTGGTTTTCGACGAGGTGAAGACGGGCTTCCGCGCTGGCCCCGGCGGGTTCCAGGGATTGACCGGCATTCGCGGCGACCTGTCGACGTACGGCAAGGCCTTCGCCAATGGCTTCCCGATTGCGGCGCTGGCCGGCAAGTCCGAGTTGATGGATCTGGTCGTCAGTGAGGATGTGTCGAAGCGGGTGCTGCTTGCCGGTACCTACAACTGCCATCCAATTCCGGTTGCGGCGGCGATTGCCTGCCTGAAAAAACTGCGGGACCCGGCCCTGGATGTTTACGGGCATCTCGACGGTCTGGCACAGAGTCTGGAAGACGGGCAGCAGATACTCTTCGACAAATACGGTGTCACCGCCACGATCGTCCGGCAGGGCAGTGCCCACTGCGCGTACTTCATGGATCACGCGCCAGTGAACTGGTGGGACCTGGCAAGCAGCCACGACTTCGGCTTCGACGCGAAGTTCCGGCGCGAACTGATCGAGCGCGGCATTTACAACTTCCCGTTGCCGACCAAGCAGGGCAGCATCAGCTTCGCCCACAGCGAAGAAGACATTGACCTGACGCTGGCAGCGAACGATGCGGCGCTGCATCGGCTTCTGGGATGAATAAATAGTCAATAATTCCGTTACCGCTCTTGCTCTCGCGTCGACAAAATTCGCCACGTTGTCCGGGAATGCGGCATTCAATCCTGTTGATCCTGGCCGTTTTTATTCTTCGTGTTTTTGATGATTTTCGTAGTGAATCCGCCTACATTAGCCGCCATGAAAGTCGCTATTGGTCAGATCCATCACGAGGCCAACTCGTTCTGTGTCGTGCCGACACAGTGGGACGACTTCGACTTTATTTTCGATGACGCCGTGCTGACCTGCAGGCGCGGCTGCGGCATGATGGTCGGCGGCATGATCGATGTGCTCGAGGCGCAGCCGGGCATCGAGCTGGTGCCGCTGCTCGCAGGCGTTGCGCCGACGGGCGGAACGCTGGTGCGGGAGGGGTTCGACGCGATTGTCGAGGCGATCACGACGCGGCTGCAGCAGGCAGACGTCGATGCCGTCGTGCTCGACCTGCACGGTGCGATGCTGGCGGACGGCGTTGACGACCCGGAAGGCGAGATCCTGGCGACGATCCGGGGTATTGTCGGACCGGATGTGCCTGTCGTTATCGGTCTGGATTGCCACGGCAACATCACGCGGAAGATGGTCGACAACGTCGATCTGCTTGATGGCTACCGGACGTATCCGCATCGCGACTATCGCGAAACGGGGGAGCGCGTGGCCCGTCTCTTTGTCGAACATCTGCATGGCTTGAACACGGTGCGGCACCTGGTCCGGGTGCCGGCACTGTTTGCGGCGGGGTTGTATGAGACCGACGAACCGCCGTTTCGTGATGTTCTCGATGTTTTGCGTGGTGCTGAGGCGGCAGGCATCATCCTCGCCGGCAGCTTTTATCCTGTCCAGCCCTGGCTTGATATCGAAACGAACGGCTGCACGATTGTCGTGACAGCGCATCCCGATCAGAACGAGGCGGCTGCTGCGGTGGCCTGTCATGCCGCCCAGCTTTTGTGGGATCGGCGGGAGGAATGCCGCGGGGAGTTCACGGCCCCGGCAGACGCTGTCCGGCAGGCTTGTGAGATGAGCGGTACGATTGTCATCTCGGAAGGCGGCGATGCCGTGAGCGGCGGCGGCTGTGGGGACAGTTCGCTGCTGCTGCAGGCGTTGCTGCCGGTGTCGGAGGTGTCGTCGGCGATTACAATCTGCGATGCGCCGGCAGTGGACGCGGCGACGGCAGCGGGTGTCGGGGCGACGATCACGACGTCGATCGGCGGTTCGCTGGCGCCGCAGTTCAGCGATCCAGTTCGCATCGATGCGGAAGTCGTGGCGCTCGGTGACGGTGTGTGGGTCAACGAGGGCGAAGTCATGCGTGGATTCCGCAATGACATGGGCGGGGCGGCCGTGCTGCGTTGTGACAACATTCACATCGTATGTTCGCGCAAGCGCGTGATGAGCTGGGATCCGGGTGTCTTTCGCTGCATGGGAATCGAGCCGACCGACATGAAGATTGTCGGCGTGAAGGCGCAGCGCACGTTGGAGACGACATACGGCGACATCCTGTCCGGTGTCTTCTGGCTCGATATGCCCGGCGCCTGCACGGCTAATTTGACACAGCTGCCCTGGCAACGGATACGGCGGCCGATCTGGCCGCTGGATCGGGACATCGCGTACCGTGCGACGATCGAAGAGTGAGAACGTGACAACCCTGCTGATCATCGCCGATGACCTGACTGGTGCCGCTGACACGGGAGCGCGCTTCGCTGATTGCGGCATTGCCACGCGGTTGTTGATGGACTGGCGCCAGGATTTCTCGATGTTTGCCGACTCAGTTGTCGTCGTCAACACCGACACCCGGCACAGCCCAGCCGAGACTGCTGCCGATCGGGTCCGGCAGTTCGTCGCAGCGGCATCGCAGGCCGGCAGTGGGGATTGAGGCGGCACGGGGCCGATTGGCAGGACGGGGCCGGTAACGGAATTAAAGGACAGGGCACAGAGCCGGCTCGGGTACTATACCTGCACCTGATCGAGCCAGTTCGAGGTCAGGCGTTCGAGTTGCTCCTGGCGCGGCCGGTGGCGTGGATGGTCGAACAGGTTGACCAGTTCCGACGGGTCGGTGCGCAGGTCGTAGAGGGCGCCGTCCGGGCCGTAGTCGGAGGTGCCGTAGTTGCGATCGAGTTTCCATCCGTCGGCGCGGATCATGATGCGGCGATCCACTGCCGGATGCCAGCAGGCCTCCGGCGGTACCCAGTCGGCACCGCCGATCGGTGACAAGGCGGTGTCGTATTCGCTGAACGTCGGCCGGTCCGGTGCAGATGCTTTGCCGAGCAACTGGCTGGAGATTGAACGGCCATCGATGCTTGCCGGTACGTCGAGACCGGCGAGATCCAGCAGGGTCGGCAATATGTCAATAAGTTCGACCGGATCGGACAGCACGGTATCTTCGGGTAACCGGCCGGGCCACGACCAGATCAGCGGGACCTGAATGACTGGATCATAGAAGGTGCGAATCGTGCCGACGCCGTGCTCGCCGAGCATGGCGCCATGATCGGTGTTGATCACGATGATTGTGTTTTCATCGGCGCCGGTCTCGGCCAACACCTGCAGCAGCCGGCCGATCGCTTCGTCGAGCTCGGCGCACAGGTCATAGAAACAGCCGCGAGCCTCGCGCAGTTGTTCAGGCGTCAGCGCGTGGAAATTATAGAATTTTCGAATGTGCTCGATCTCGCGTTTCGGTTTACTTTCCAACTCTGCCTGGGTTGGTAACGAGAGATCGACCCGGTCACGGTCTGTGGTGCCGTGAAACCTTGGTATCGGCACGAAGGGCATGTGTGGGACATCGAGAGACCAGCGCAGGAAAAACGGGCGGCTCCTGGGCTGTCGCAGGTATTCGGTGGCCATCCGGGTCATGACCGCACAATAGGTTTGATCCTCGGGCAGCGGATTGACGCCGCCGACGACAAGTCGATTGTGCGGGGCGCGAATGAAGTGATCGTCGTCGACGTGGATGTCGTCGGGCAGGACGCACCACGGTGTCAGTGAACCGCCCGGCGGCAGCCCGTAGTCGATGACATCGAAGCAGGACTCGAGGGCGGCGGGATTGTTCATGTAGCTGTACTTGCCGAGGTGGGCCGTTTCATATCCGGCCTCCCGGAACCGGCTGATCAGCGGCGTGTGCGCCGTTGGTTCAGGTGCTTTGCCGTAGGCTGCCGTGCCCAGGCGCTGGACATAGTTTCCGGTCCACATCGAGGCGCGTGAGGGTGTGCACGAGGGTGATTGACAGGTGGCCTGGGCACAGCGTACGCCACGGCGCGCGAGCGCATCGATATTGGGGCTGTGGGCCCAGGTGCTGCCGTAGCATCCGAGCGCGTCGGTGCGTTGGTGATCGGTTGTGATCCACAGGATGTTGGGAGCTCCGGCCACGGTGAGGTCAATCCATTGTCAGCTTTTCCGCGTCATATGAAGTGATCATATCGGTGAGTTCAAAACCGATGTTGCGGTAAAACTTCTGGGCCACGAAATTTTGGTCGCCGGTATTGAGCAGGATGCGATTGATGCCGTGCTTGCGATAATGATCCCAGACGGTGCGCATGATCAGATACCCGATGCCCCGGCGCTGGCACTGCGGCGACACCGCAATCCCTTTCATGAACAGCGTCTCCTCGGTCGGGGAATCGGTCAAGCGCGAGACCGGCACGACGGTGGCGTAGCCGACAGTCTGGCCGTGTTCATGGAAATAGAACTGATCCCAACGCACAAAGCCGTTGACCTCGGACCAGCCGCCGGGCAGAAACTGTATGTCGATATCGGCGTGGTCGTCTCGTTGCGGTCGACCTTCGAGCCTTTCCCCGGCGTATACATGGTTGTCTTCCTCGCTTTGAAATCCCAGGGCTTTCAATGGCAGCACGACGTCGGTCATGCGCTGCGGTCCGCGTCCCATGCCGGCAGCGAATGTGTATCCGCAGTTGTGCTCGAAGGCGCGCCACTTGCGGCAGGGGTCGCGGGCGAGCGCGGTGGCGGCGTGGCGCAGCAGACGATCGGCAACGTCTTGACGGCCGGGTTCGACGAACACACCGCGGATCAAGGCGTCCCGCTCGCCTGGCGGCACCGACGCGACGCCGTCGAGATAACCTGCCTGAATCCACCCGACAGGGTGGCCGGTTTCACGGGCTATGACCGATGCCTCGGCGACATGGTGGAACGATGCGGGATGGACCTGGGGCGGCTCGAACAGGGATGCCGCGAAGCGTTCGACAGCGATATCGAAGTAGTAGGAAACATCACCGGCGCAGGCCTGATAGGTTTCCCAGGCTTCGCTTGCTGAGTCCTCGGATAATGGCGTCAGTTCGATCATGGTGAGCTTTGCCCGACGTAGCGACTGCTCCGGACAGCGTCGTATTGATACAAATGTGGGGAGGGTGCCGTCGCCTTGGCCGCGCTTCCCACAAACACGAGGAAGTTTACCCTCGCACAGGTCGCCGTGCCTGTCGCAAACAAGGAAAATTTCACTTTCACGTGGGTTGCGCCTGCCGCAAACAAGCTGTCAACAATCGGGATTCGTTGCCATATGGCGCTTAATACTGCGGCCGAGGACAACTGTTGCACAGAGAGGCGGGAGGGGGGACGTCAGGAGCAGATGTGATGACGGGTGCCATTGGTCAGCACACCCGCCATCGATCCAGCGCTTACGGCAGGGCATCCGTTACGGTCTGGAGAATCGCCGCTGCGCATGAGGCGCGGTCGGAGTCACAGGCTTCGGCCAACGCGGCATCGGCCAGTTGCTGCGTAAGATTCAGCAATCCCTGGTGTGACCCTTCCGGGGTGGTTTGGCACAACTCGGTGATCACCTGTGCTTTGATTGCGTCGCAGTCGAACACGTCCTCCGTGATCACCTGAACGCATGAGTCGGCGTCGTTGCAGGCGTCTGTCGCCGTCCAGGTCCTTGTGGTGATATCGGCTGCGACGACATCGCTGAAGGTCACGGCCGGGTTACCGCAACCGCCGATGGCAGTGGCTGTGCCGGTATCCGCGGGTTCACCGCAGACGATCTCGACATCTGCCGGACAGGTGATTTCCGTGAACGTGGCCACAGTGTTTTCATCCACCATGTAGAAGGCCGAATCGCCGCTGACGCCCGTCATCTCGTCGCCGGAAATAGTGATCATGCCCCACATCCACGGCGGCGGCGGTGTCCATGAGGTTGCGCTGAAGAACTCCCAGTCACCGTTGTACATCCGCACCCCGTTTTCACCGCCCCAGGTAGAATTGCTGCCGCCACCCGGTTCGTAGTAGTAGACGATGTCGTAGGTGGGGCGCTGGATAATTTCGACATCGACGCCGCGACAGGAGACCGTCGAGTCGTCTATCTGATGCCAGCCGGGATAGCCCCAGTTTTTGGTGACAGAGGTGATTACAAGGTTGTCGTCGATGACAACCTCGGCGCCATGGGATTGGGTTTGCAATGCCAGGGTGTTGTAGTAGAGCTGGTGGGTGCCGGCAGTCAGCAAGACTTCCCGGTGCCCGAGCGACACCGTACTGTAGTCGACCACACCGTTGACCGAAACGTAATCGTTGACGTTGAACTCGAAGGAAAAGTTGGCCGCGGGCGAGAGGACATTGCTGTCGAGGACCCACTCGCTGCCGGGGTCGCTGGTGACACTGACAGCTTCATTGCCGGAAATGACGACCTCGCCGAAGACGTAGGTGGCCCAGTCGCTTGAGAAGAACTCCCACGCCCCGTCGTACATCCTGACCCCGCTCTCGCCACCCCAACTGGCGGGATGGCTGCCGCCACCCGGTTCATAGTAGTAGACCGCCGGCAGCCCGGGTTGCTGCTTGATCAGGACGTTGGCGCCACGACAGGAGACCGTCGAGTCGTCTATCTGATGCCAGGCAGGATAGGCCGAGTTTTTGGTGACGGACGTGACTGCAAGGTTGCTGTCGATAACGACCTCGGCACCATGGGACGAGGCGGAAATCGCCGGGTTATTGTAGTAGAGCTGGTGCGTGCCCTCGGGCAGCAAGACCTCCCGCACGCCGAGCGCCGAAGTAGCGTAGTTGACCACACCGTTGACCGAAACGTTATCGTCGACGTTCGACTCGAAGGTGATGTTGGCCGCGGGCCAGAGGACGTGGCCATCGTTGTCGGCATTGCTGTCGAGGACCCACTCGCCGGCGTCGCTGCCGCTTACGCTGACCGCCTCATTGCCGGAAATGACGACCTCGCCAAAGGCGAAGGTGGTCCAGTCGCTTGAGTAGAACTCCCACGCCCCGTCGTACATCCTGACTCCGGTCTCGCCACCCCAAGTGGCAGGATAGCTGCCGCCACCCGGTTCGTAGTAGTAGACCGCCGCCAGCCCGGGTTGCTGCTTGATCAGGACGTCGTCGCCGGCACAGGAGATCGTGGTGTCATCCACTTTGTGCCAGCCGGGGTAGCTGTGCCACTCAACGCTGGTGACAACACCGCCCTCTACCGTGACGTCCGCGCCGTGGTACCAAACCCAGTTGGGCGTGTAGGTCACGGTCCAAACACCATCCGGCATGTCGAGCGTGGCCGGGCCGGGACCCCAATTGTAGCCGGTAAGGAAAGTTGCGTCTGACGAGATGTAATCGCCTGCCTTGGCCTCGACGGTGACGACGACTGCCTCGGCCTGGCGCACTGTACAAGTCATCAGCGCGACGACGGCGATTGTGAACAAGATTTTAGTCATCTGAGCGCGATTCATGATATCCTTCTCCACTTGGTGATTTAATTTTTCAGTCTCAGCGAGAAAAGCGTTTTTGCGCGTCTGCTCCCGCACGGCTGCTTATAGATGTAAAGAAATTTTGAACCAATTGCAAGTCTTTTCTTGTGTATAGCGATATGAATATTGCATCCGCACCCATATTTACCGCTGCCGCAAGACAACCAATGAGAGGAACATTTGTCTTGATTCGTGTCGAATTAAGCACTACACTGGCTTCCCCTATGATTTCGCTTTTTTTGGGGGGACGGAGCACATGATGGAACAGAAAAATGTGCGTAGAGCCACTCTCATCGTTCATGTGGACTCATTGTTCGAGTTGCTGGCGTGCCCGGTGAAGCCATGGCGCAGACGAAGTATGATGCGGTTTACCCTCATCGAGTTGCTGGTCGTCATTGCGATTATCGCTATTCTCGCCTCGATGCTTCTGCCGGCGCTGAACCAAGCCAGGGAGATGGGCAGAAGTGCGGTGTGTCTGAGCAATTTGAAGCAGGCCGGATTCGCCATAGCTATGTACGCCGACGACAGCGACGGTTTCTTGCCGCACGGGGTTTCATGGGCGGCTGGCGGCTATCCACAGGCCTGGCAACCGGCGACAGCCCCTTATCTGGGAATAAGCCCGGGCGCCCCGGATTGGAACGCAAAAAGGTGGTGGGACAGAAAAGTCAACAGCCACTTGTTCTGCCCTTCAACCGACTGGCCACCAAATGAACCCACCTATGGCGCCAATGTCCCCTACGTGATGACCATGTGGGACTTTACCCCGAACGAAAGAAAGAGCCTGGCCAAGACTGATCCAGACGTTTTTCTTGTCGGCGATGCCAACTATAACGGCATCATGTCACCCTACTATTGGCCGTTAAACCGGGACTATGACGGTGACGGGATAATGGATTCATATCATGAAGTTTTTCCAACCTATCCATTCAATTATGGAACACCGAAACGCCACCGCAACTCGGGGAACTATCTTTTTCCGGACGGTCATACTGCCAGGCTGCCTTTTGCGGACTGGCTGAATAATCAAAACGGTATGTGGGGGCCTGATTCTTAGGGTTGGGTGAGTTCATTAATTCAAAAGAAAATCAACACGGCTTCACGCTGATCGAGTTACTCGTCGTGATCGCCATCATCGCGATCCTGGCGTCCATGCTGTTACCGGCACTTGGGAAAGCAAAAGACCAGGCCAAACGGATTGCCTGCGTCAACCATTTCAAGAACCTCGGCATTGCCTGGAATATGTACATGGGAGATCACCAGACGATTCCGCCTTACCCGAGTACGTGTACCCCACCGGGGTGCCTTGACGCAGACGCCAGACATCTTCGCTTTCGAGGCGTCGAGGAGGGGGCCGGCCCGCTCTACTTCGCCGGATATATGACTGATGGGCGTATCTTTTACTGTCCCAAGACCAAATACACCAATTACGAAGACCATTTTCCCGATGCCAACAACAATTACTGGATGAGCTACTGGATGCGGGCCGCCCAAACGGCAGGGTCCATGTGGAAGATCAGTGATCCGGGGGCAACCTGTATCATGTTCGACGCCGGCCTGTTTTACGCTGCTCTCTATCCAACCTACGGTGACCACGAGACCGGTTTCGGCACACTGTTCCTGGACGGACACGCGGTCTTCGTCAACCTGTCCAGTGCCGCCGGCATATTCCACGATTGGGGCAGCGTGTCCTGGCCCGATGCCTGGGAACGGCTGGATGGAGAGTTTTGACGGGACGGCGGTTCCCGCCGTCTCCTGACGAGGTGACTGGCTGACCTTGGCTAAACCACAGACGAAAGGGAGATCGAAAAAGTGATGACTGATCATGCCGTGAACACGACCGGAGCGATGAATCTTGTCAACTCTATCCCGGGCGCCTTGGCGCTGCTGCTGGCCTGTTCGCTGCTGCTGCCGACCGGCGCAGGCGCAGCGAACAAAGGCGGTATCGATCCGCGTCCCATCACCTTTGAGCCGGAACCGTTGACGAAACTGCACCCGAAGCTGGCCTGGATTAAGCGGGATAAGATTCGTGCCGCGTGGGTGTCTGCCGACCTGCACAAACCCTACGGCGACACCGACAAAACGCAGGCCCGAGTTCTTGCAGACGGTGGATTCAACACGGTGATTTTTGGCATGCGTGCCGACAACAAGAACCGGTCGCACATGCCGGATTTCACGGACGTCATACCGGCAAACATCGAGGCAGCGCATGCGGTTGGCCTGGCGGTGTGGGTCTTAATGAGCTACGGCACGATCCACCAGGACCCTTACCACCGCTATCGGGACCCGGCCGGCAAGCTGGCCACCAAGACCTGCTGTCCGCTGGACCTTCCCTATCTCGAACGCCACTTCGGCCGCTGGGCGGTGAAATTCGCCGAGGCCGGCGCCGATGGTTTTATCCTGGACACCGAGATGTACGAGTCCGACCTTTCCGATTATGAAGGCCCGTGTGTTTGCAGCTACTGTTTTCGCGCCTACCTGGACGTCTTCGCGGACAACGGCGATACGATCTACGACAGCATACCGGCGGCGCAGCGCGGCATCTGGCTGCGTGAGATCGGTGTCTACGGCCACTACAGCCGATTTGCGGTCAAGAGAACGGAAGATTTTCTGGACAGCATACGGGCGCGTTGCCAGGCACACAACGACGCGTTCATACTCGGCTACGCGTCGACCATGGAACACCTCCCCGGCAATACCCGCGGGTTCGGCACCTCGACGGTGCCCTGCGTCATACTCGATGAGTCCGAGTACACGAGCGGTCCGACCTTCACGATGCGGCGCAACCTGCAGTACATCGAGCAGAGTGGCTTGCCCGCCCTGTACATCGGCGGGCTGTGGATCAATCAAAACCGCCCGGAACAGCTCGCCGAGCGAGGACTGCTCGCGGCGCTGTACGCCGACGGCTGGTGGGCCTGGTACTCGTGGGCACTGGTGACCAATCCCGATGCCACTACCGGCCCGCAAACGACAAATCCCTACGGCCGCTGGAAAGGCACCCCGGCGAGCGCCTACTGGGACGTGCTCAAGCCGATGCATGCGAGGCTGGAGAAACTGCTGGCCGGCGACCGCGCGGCATGGCCGGCCTTCCCACTTCTCGACGCTGTGGCGCCGGTGCCCAATGGCAGGGTGCCGTTGCGTCAGGGACAGATCACGCTCGACGGCAGCCTGGATGACCCGGGGTGGCAGGAGGCGTCACAGTTCGAGATGGCGATCGACCGGTTTGGCAAAAAGGACGGTCCGGAAAACACTTTCATGCTCTGCCACGATGACACGGCATTCTACTTCGCGGCCCGATGCCCGATCCCGGAGGGCACAGTGCTTCCCGAACAGCTTCGCGGCCGTGATCATCCGCGGGCGTGGGCGAATTATGGCCTGGAACTGTTTGTCGATCCGTCCGGTGACGGTCGGCGGTACGCTCAACTCATTCTTTCATCCGACGGCGACACTTATGAATCAGTCATGGACTATGGTCCGGGGGCGTTCCAGTTCGGGGATCTGGATTGGAATCCGGAGATTGAAGTCGGCGTCCAACGGACCGAAGCGGAATTCATCCTCGAGATCCGAATCCTGTTCGAGGATGCGGTATTGACCAAGCCGAAGCACGGGGAAACCTGGGGCTTCAATGTCTGCCGCTCATCGTCGGCCGTGCAATCATGGAGTCCGACCTACGGCCCGTTCCACTTGCCCGGGCGATTCGGACGTATCCAGTTCGTCAAGGACCGCTGAATTCATGGTGGAACAGTCGTGCCCGGCCGTTGAATGCGGGCTGTGCAGTACCGATTCCGGAGCACCGGTCATGCTTGACTGCCAAACGGACTGGGGTTGGCACTTACGCTTGCATCGGAAATATTTTTTCGATGCCCGTATCGTAAGCGGATCTACTCAATCGGTACGAGCAATGCTTCGGGGTCTTCGGCCAGGTAGGGCGGCAATTGCGGGTCCCACTTGAGATTGGCCGAATAAGTCGGCAGCATGTGGAAAGACCACACCTTGCCGCGTTGCTCCGGGGTGGGATTCAGTTCCGCGACTGCCGGCAGCAGCTCGAAGGTCTCCGCGCTGGCTGCCTCTTTGCCACCCGGATCCCACACCAACAGCTTCGCCTGTTCCGCTACGTAGGGTGTTCCCACTTCGATGCGGAACTGCTCGACGTCCGGCGGGACGTAGAAATACATCCGATTGACTTGCTGGATGACTCGGACTGCCTCAGCGGCCACGACAGCGTGGGGCATATCGAGGCTGGCGGAGAAGAAGTGAGCCTGGGTTCCCAGCACCAGCTTGTACAGCCCTGTCTCGGGTGCCGTCGCCTTCAGCGGCACCGGTTCATTCAGCGGCAGGACCCCCTCGGCCACGACCGTACCGCTGGGGGCGATCACGGCGTACACCGGCACGTTCTCCTGGTGTCCGCCCGGGCGGCTCCTCAGAATCCCGGTTATTTCCTTGCCGGCAGCGACGGGGAAGTAGCAGACAGCGCTGCCGCTGTAAAGAGTTGGCTTGTCGGGCAACGGGCGCGATCGGCCTTGCGGATTGAGCGTTCGCAGCTTCACCTGGGCCGGGCTCAGAAGGCCTGCTGCCGCGATGCTCTCCCGCGGGGCGCCCTGGATGTGGACGAGTTTCAGCTTCGCTGCGAAGCGCTCACCTTCCTGTGCCTGGCGATCCAGCTCCGCAGCGGCCAGGCTGAAGGCGTCCAGGTAGCTGCTGTGCGGCGGCGGCAGCGAATAGTCGTTGGTCGGGACCGGCTCGGGCTCCATCCACAGGCCGAGGGTCGTGAAGACCCAGTAGCCGGCCGACTCCTGGGCCATATAAAACAGGTGACCGGCAATGTTCTCCACCGGGAATTGCCGTAACCACATCCCCGGTGCCAGGACCACATGCGCCCCGAGCTGCTTCAAGCGCTCGCGGGTCCAGCCCAGATACCGTGTTGCGCCGGTGGAATAGGTGTTTTCCGACATGGCCAATGCCGGCATCCCGGCAGTACCGAAGCCACGGGCCCAGGCATTGTAATACCAGTTGTTGCCATCGAGCATAAAGACGCCGATTACGAGGTCCGGGTTGATCTGGTGGATGGCCTGCTCGGTCGCGCGTGCCAGAGCCTCGGCCCGCCGCGCTTTCCATTCGTTGAAGCCTGCCTGCAGGCCCTGCTGCTGAAGCCAGGCGGCCCGATCGGCCGCAGCCGGTATTGCGGTGTTCAGTTCGCGTTGCTCGAAAAATTCGTCAAAGCAATGCGTGCACAGGCAGTACCCGGGGAAGTTGGAGGCGTCCGCTCCGTACATTTCCGGGTCGAGGAGGAATCCGTCGATCTGGTGGGTGAGCGATTGCCTGGCCACCATTTGTCCACGCCTGGTGACGACGGTATCCCAGAACACCGGGTCGACCGGGCAGGGGGTCTTGGTAAGCGTGGTGCCGGTACCATCCACATAGGCGCGGCCGCCGGGAACCAGGTGACGCAGTTCCAGCGGCCCGCCGCACAGCCGTGTGCTCGGGAAGAAATGCAGCCCGAGCTCGGCGCACCAGTCGGCCTGCTTGTTCATCTGTGCGATCGCCTCCGGCTTGTCGACATCGACGCTGGCGCAACTGATCAGGACCGTGTTGAAGCCGTTGGCGACCAGTGTCGCGAGGTGGTCCCGATTGTCCGTGTGGATGAAGTCAAAGGCGCCGCGGATCTTGTCGCTGTCGATCCAGGCCGGCCATTTGCCGGTTCCTGCCGGCGTTTGTTGGTCACCGCTCACGTCTGCTGCGGAGAGCCCGCCGAAGATGACCAGCAACGCCCAGGCCACATGTGCATACCGATTGGAATACGTCATTACTGCATTACTCCATCATTGAATCATCGCAGGTTGTCGGGGGGCGGTGGTGCTTCGCTTGCCGGCAGCATGGGCAGCAGTTGGTCGGGGCCGTACACGACGCCGGACTGGATTACTGTTTTGACGTTTTTCAGCGTCTGGATATTCGCCAGCGGGTGGCCGTCAACCAACATCATGTCGGCGCGCTTGCCCGCCTCGATGGTGCCGATTTCGTCGAGCCGCTCGACCAGCTCGGCGTTGGTGCGGGTTGCGGCGCAGAGCACCGTCATCGGATCGAGACCGGCCTCGATCAGGTGATCCATCTCGTCGGCCATCGGGACGATCGCGTCCGTACCGATCGTCCATTTCAAACCGGCTTCGCGGGCGTGAACGAAGCTTGCTTTGTGGGCTTCGACAATGATCTCGCAGAAGGCACCTTTGGCGTTGCCGCGCAGCCAGTGTGGATCGCAGTTGGCGCGGTAAATCCCGAGTGTCGGCGTGTAGTAGACGCCCTGTTCCTTCATCCGCTGTGCCAGGTCGCGGTTGAGATAGACCCCGTGCTCGATGGAATCGATTCCGGCATCGAGGCAACGCTCGATCGCCTTGCTGCCGCAGACATGGGCGCTGATTTTGACCCCGGCCTCGTGCGCTTCGTCGGCGGCGGCGCGCAGTTCGTCAAAAGTAAACTGCGGGACAGTCTGTTCCTCCCGGTCCGGCATTGGCTGCTCGTTCGACGCCATGACCTTGACGAAGTCGGCGCCGTTCTTGAGCTGGCGCCTGGCTTCGTGCCGGACTGCGTCCACCCCGTCTACCTCGACACAAATTTCGTATGCATGCCCGCCGGTGATCGACAGTGCCAAGCCGCAGGTGACAATGTCCGGGCCGACGATCGTGCCGGCCGCCTGCGCCCGTTTCATCGACAGGTTGGTCCCGCCGGGGGCACCCATTTCGCGGATGGTCGTGACGCCGTGGCGCATGGCATCACACCCCGCCACCATCGACAGCATGATCAGTTCATCGCGCGGCAGACGCCACTGCATCGGCAATGGACCAAAGGTGTTGTGATAGGTCTGATGGTCGTGACAGTCGATCAGGCCGGGCAACAGCGTTGCGCCGTCGGCATCGATCGTCCGGTCAGCGGCCGGCAGCGGATCGTCCGTTGTATGCATGGCGCTGATGCGATCGCCATCGATCAGGACATGGCCGGGCCATGGTTCGTTGCCGGTGCAATCGATAATCGTGGCATTGGCGATAAGCGTTTTCATATTGTTCTATCCGATAGGGGCGGCTTGCCCAAACGTAAGGGCGGCACGCAGTTTGCACAACAGCAATTTCTTCGCATCTTTTCGCGGATACTTGAACGTCCGTTTGTGCTGGCCGATTGGCGCGTCGATCAATGGTTCAGTATGGCATGATTCACGGAACTGGTTTCAGGACAATTCATCGTCGCCGACCCGACGGACCCACTCCTGATAGCAGTCGACCGATTCCCAACCGAGATCCATCATGCAGGTGCCGCACATCATCAAGCCGGTCACTCGCTGCTCACGGATCAGTGGTTCTACGATATCGAGCTGCTGCTGCATCTCGTTGCGCTCGAGCATCCGGTGGTTGCCGAAATCGTAGAAATACAGGCAAACGAGCATCGGTTTGTTGCCGGTGAGCTCGGCGCAGCGTTCGATCCGTGCCGGCATGGTGTCGCACTCGGGGAAATGCCACAACGGCACGAGCAGAAGATCAGCATATCGCATCATGTCAGCGAGGCCGTCACGCTCGAGGGTCATGCTGTAGATGGTCTCGTACAGCGGCAGGTGCGGCCACGTTGTCGTGTTGATGTATTGCAGCCGCGCCATATGCTCCGGTGATGCGCCCGCGTCCATCGAGCCGGTACTGAAGTCGTCGAGCAGGAATCCCTCGACTCGCGGGTCGCTTGCCGCCAGCTGCTTGGCTGCCAGCAGGCGTGCCTCCGCCACGTCGATGTTCAGCACGATTTTATCGTCCAACTCGGTGTGAAGCGACCACTTGCAGACGATGCGCTCGGCCGACGGCATTGCGGCCAGAGATTCCTCGTTGATTTCGAGGCCGCCTGCCATGTAGACATTCTTGATACCAGTCTGCTCGATGGCCTGTTCGACGGTGAGCGTCGAGTCGTCGAACCCAAGCTTGCCGAAGCTCCCGGTCTGCTGCAAGGCGTTGACCTGCATGCCCCAGGTCCATAGACGGTCACGGATGGTTGCCGGTTTGGTTGTCATAATCGATGATCCCTTGATTACGCCCGAGCCTGGACTATCCAGGTCGGGGATGGAGCTAAATGTTCACAGATGATGGCGCTTTACAAGCGCGCAGAAACAA
>CAJWLW010000037.1 GCA_913042885.1 uncultured Lentisphaeria bacterium
TGAGTGCCCGGTGGGATGAACGACGGCCACGCCGGTGCCGATCGCCGCCAGCAGCTCCAGGGACGCTGCAACATCGACGACCGACCGTGAACGCTCAGATTCGTCGAGCGCAGCGAAATTGGGAATGCCAAACAAGGCGTGGCCCACCGGCGCATTGAGCCCGAGCTCGTCGAGCCAGCCGCGGACATCGGCCGGCACGTACGCGCCCGGTGAGAAGTGCGGTGGCTCGGTCGATATCTCGATCTGCCCGATCCCTTCCGCAGCCAGCCGCCGCAGTGCCTGTTCGAGCGGCAAATGGCCCAGGATCGACGTCGATATGCCGTATGTCATGGAACTGTTCTCCTTGTTCCCGGGTTGCAACTTCACTGGCGGGATCAGTGCAACGGCCATCCTCGGCCGTCGTATCGGAATAACCTAACGCAGAAATCCCAGAGGTACGCCATATCGAGAAAAATGGTACTGTAGGTCCCACATCAAACGGCCGGGGACGAGCGTTCCACGAAGAGAAACAGTCAGTGCCTGCGATCCTCACGCCCCATAGATCACGACCAGTTCAACATTCATCAATACGGGCGTGACCGACATCTGCGGATTGAGCTTCTGGACGTCGCACGTCAATTCGTTGTCACCGCAGGCAATCATGGAATCTGACAGTGGATACTCGAACCAGGTATCGTTGTCCATGATAAATACGGATCTCGAGGTTCTTGTCGTAATATCCATCTTCTGGTCGTTGATGCTCACGTCAAATTCATCGGGCGCCGTGTAGTTACTGATCTTCAGCCTGAGCGTCATCTGCGGGGACAGGCCCTTTTCATTGGCGCCCTTCAGATCTTCCGCAAACGGGAGATTCACGCTATGCTGTCCAACCGTCAACTCGATCGGCAGCTCGATCGCGTCAATGGCGCGGGATTCTCTTCGGTTCGCGCCACCTTCTCCCGGCAGCTGCTCATGGGAAACGGATTCCAGATTATACGTCGCGTTTTCGAAAGCCATGGTCCCGGCCTCGCCGATCTGCCTCATCACCTCGTAGTAACAGGGGTGTACTTCATCGTACCAGACGGTGCCTTGACTTGCGCTTGTCGGCTTGGCATCCTTGTCGAAGCCCCAGAGCAGGTGCCCCCAGTTGAACAGATACAAACCGTGAGCACCGCGCTGGAGCATGAGCTTTGCCCAGGCCCGCGTGATCTCCGGCAGTTTCCAATGATTGTTACATGGGTAGATCCAGCAGGGCTTGTCCCGGACCAGCTCCAGCCACGGCTCCAGGTCTTGGGTAAACGTCATGTATCCGCAGCCGGGTGAGATGGCATCAACGAGCCCTTCCTCGACCCAGGCCTTTACGTCCATGCCGCGCTGCCAGCAAATGTCCATGTCGGGGATCACGCGGACATGCAGATACTGCGGGCGACCACGGGTTTTGGATACGTCGTCGGCGACGGCGCGAACCCGCCGCACAAGGTCGGTCATCAATGCGGCGTTGTCCTCTTTACCGGCCTCCCTGAAGAACCAGGGATCGCGATCGAAATCCAGGGATACGCCGTCGTTGTCCCAACGCGTCAGGAACTCCTCGATGATCGCGAGCCTGTGGTCCCGCACTTCCTGGTGCGCAAAGTCAAAACCGCCCCAGGTGAAGGACTCAATGGACTCAGGATTGGGATGGCGTTGTGCGCCTCTTTCCCAGTCGTTGTATTTGCCATACCCCAGCAGCAGCTGCGGGTTTTCCAATTTGAAACTACTCACTTCATCCTTGTAAAACATATCGTGCATATCGTTCATGCGGACGACCGGTATGACCTTGAGCCCAAGGCGGTGACCGTGCTCAACCGCCAGCTTCGGCGGGTTGGCATCGGCGGCGATCAGCTTCTTGGTATTCTCCCGGTATCGCCAGACCCAGGCATCGGTCAGCGTTTCGCAATTATCCATGAGTATCTGCCCACTGTCCAGATCGCAGACGTATCCGTCACTCGAGCAGAGGTTGTAGAACAGCGTGTCCACTTGCGAGTTCTCCAGCGGCCGGATGCTTTCCGCTACCCATCGCTCGGGAGTCAACGGATAGTCCGAACAGGGAACATCATTCCACTCTGCTTCGTAAATGAAATTAAATGGTTTGCTCGCAGCAGTCATATGGGAAATCCTTTTTTTGAGGTAACAGAACTTAAGTGATTTAATCTCTCAAAGCTGGGATTTCGAGCTGTACCAGTAATCTTTTCCCGCTAAAATCAGGGGTATCCGCGTCCAGGGAAAACCGTGTTTTTCCAACATCCTGTAGTATTGTGATGCCATGAAACCACTACTCACACAGGGCGAAATCGAAACCTACCACCAGCGCGGCTACCACCTCTATCACCAGCAGGTGATGGCGGGCGACAAGCTGGCGGGTTTGACCGAACTGTTCGAGCAGCTGCACGCGATGCCGGTCGCCGATATGCAAGCGAAATACGCGGCTTCGCCGTTCGATATCGGCATGGACGAGCGCAACCTGGCAGGGCTCAACCAATGTCATCTGTGGGAACCGCGGCTCCTGCAATGGCTACTCGACGACGAAGTACTCGATCTGGCGGAAAACATCGTCGGCCCGAACATCGGACTCTTCAGCTCGCACTTCATCTGCAAAGACCCCGGCGACGACGTGATAACGCCATGGCACGACGACCGCTTTTACTGGCAGCCATTGATCGAGCCGATGGACAAGATCGTCACCGTCTGGCTGGCAATCGACGACTCGACTCTGGAAAACGGCTGCATGCAAGTGATCCCCGGCACGCATTTCAACGATCCGAACTACGAATTGGAGGACTACAACGATGAGAAATCACTCTTTTCGAAAGGCATCAGCGAAGACATGATCAACGAATCGCACGCCGTGCCATTGGAAATCGAACGCGGCCAATGCTCCCTGCACGATGCCCGTATCATCCACGGCGCCAAAGGCAACAAAAGCCGGAAACGCCGATGCTCCTACACCATGCGCTACTTCAGCACCGAACTGAAACTTCTGATGCCGGTGAAGCAACATCCAACCTGGCTCGTCCGCGGCAAAGACATTGCCGGCAACAGCTACGTGAACCGATAGAAAATTCCTCGTCCTGCATATCCGGAACATCAAATGTCAAACGTCGAAATGTCTTCTCCGGTATCGCCCTTATTCTAACTGGTATACACCTATACGACGGCGGTCCAGCATCCAGCGCAGCCCCGCCGATCCGGCGTATATTGGAGCATGACGCAAGAAGCGAAGAAACCTCGCCTGATCGCCGTCGACATAGACGGTACGCTGCTCAACGATCAGAAGCAGATTCCGCCTGAGAACATCGACGCCTTGCGCCAGGCGCAGTCGAATGGCGTCGCCGTAGCCATCGCCTCCGGCCGCATGCCGCCGCTGATCGAACCGATTCAGGATAAGCTGGGCATGGACTGCGCCCTGATCAGCTACAACGGCGGCCGCGTCGTCGGGACCCGCGCCGAGGGGCGCCCGGTCATCTATGACAACCCGCTGCCCGCCGATGTGGCCCGGCATTTTATCGAGTTTTCACAAAGCCAGGGGTACCTGCTGAATTTTTTCTACAACGACCGGCTGTATGCCGACGATGGCGGCGATCGCGAACCCTTCAGGACGTTGTACAGCCGCCACACCGGCGCCGAATATTACATCACCGATCTGGCTCAATTCGATGGCTGCGCCCCCAGCAAAGTAATCCTGCTGACCGCGCCGGATCTCCGTGATCAACTCTACGACCGCTTCGTCGATGAACTGGGCGCGCGCGCCGCAATCTTCAAAACCGAACCGATGTATCTCGAAGTCATGGCGCCCGGCGTCAACAAGGGCGCGGCGCTGCCGACCCTTGCCGAATACTGCGGCATCTCCACCGACGAAATCCTGGCGATCGGCGACGCCGACAACGACACCGCGATGATTGCCGCTGCCGGGATCGGTGTCGCGGTAGCCAATGGCAGCGTGGCGACCCGGCAAGCCGCCGATTATGTTACCGAGCGCAATAATAACGAGGGTGCCGTAGCTGAAGCAGTGCATCGATTCGTCGGCTGATCAGCTTGCCAATTCGAATACGAGACATGAGACATGAGTGAAGCCAATGACGGCATGAACTACGCCCCGACAGGCAAGCCCAATCCAGTGGTGGAGCCCGGGGATTTTCAGTTCGCTGCAGCAGGACTGGACCACGGACACATCAGCGGCATGTGCAACGGGTTGCTGGAGGCGGGTGCAAGGCTCAAGTACGTCTGGGATCCGGACCCGGCGAAGGTCGATGGTTTCTGTCGGGATTACCCGGGTGTCCAGATCGCGGACAGCCTCGAACAGATTCTTGATGACACCGACATTTCTCTGGTAGCGTCAGCGGCGGTCCCTTGTGACCGCGGCCCCTTGGGCATTCGCGTCATGCAGTCGGGCAAGGATTATTTTTGCGACAAGACCCCGTTCACGACGCTGGACCAACTCGAAGACGCACGCCAGGCCGTTGCAGAGACGCAACGCAAGTACGCGGTCTATTACAGTGAGCGTTTGCACGTGGAATGTGCCGTGTTCGCAGGCGACCTCATCCGCGACGGGGTGATTGGCGATGTGGTCCAGTTGAGCGGTTTCGGCCCGCATCGGCATGGCGCCGACGGGCGACCGGGCTGGTTCTACGACAAATCGAAAACAGGTGGCATTCTGTGTGACATCGGCAGTCATCAGTGTGAACAGTTCCTGTTCTACACCGGTGCTGTGGATGCCACCGTCGCCAGCGCACGCGTCGCTAATTTCGCGAACCCCGAGCATCCGGAGTTTGAGGATTTCGGCGAGGCGCACCTGGTCGGAAACAACGGCACATCGTTCTTCTATCGGGTCGACTGGTTTACTCCCGACGGCCTGCGCACGTGGGGTGACGGCCGGACGCTGATTCTCGGTACGAAAGGATTCATTGAGTTGCGGAAATACATCGACGTCGCCCGGGAAGGTGGCGGCGAACGACTGTTCCTCGTCACCGATGAGGGCGAACAGGAAATGAAGCTTGCGGGCCAGGTCGGGTATCCATACTTCGGCCAACTCATTCTGGACTGTCTCAATCGCACCGAGAACGCCATGACACAGGCGCACACCTTCAAGGCCGCCGAGCTCTGTCTGAGATGCCAGGAGCACGCCGATGAGCAGGCATCGTAATTGTCCAAGAAACCTGCCAATTCCTGTCCGCATTGTCGCCCTGCGGCGAGTACGTAAACAAATCGCCCGGGGCCCGGCAGACAGGTCACGACATAGTGTTTCGCAGCGCGCGCCAGGCAGTCGATGCCGGCCTGGAACTCCCCGTCGCCAACCTCCGCAAGCGGACTTTTCCCAACGCCGCACTTCATCGTGACAAGCGGTACGGGCGTGCCTCGGGTGCACCGGCATATTGCCGATGTTCAACGCCTCACGGTTGACCCGGAAACCAATTCGGACAGGGTCCGATTCCATTGCTTGACCACGACCGATCCGCAATCACCTTTTGTGGAATAACCTTAACCGAATACAAACATGCGAATTACACCAAAATGCATCGCCTGCCACCTCCTGCCGGTGCTGATTGCCGGCGCCCCCCTGACCGCCTCGGCGATCACCATCGGCGGCCGATCATTTCGCGACGACGGCAATACACGACGCCCGGCGTACGATCTTACATGGACGGTCAAGGAGTCTGCAGCGACGCCTTGCGCTTTCGCATGGGGGCTGCGGGACGACCGCGGCACGGTACTTGAAATCACCGGCGGCACCTGGAATCTGAAACGGCTGAACGGAACAGGAGTGGATTCGGTCACCAATGGCGAACTGCCCCATCCTCACGATGCAATACGTTCCCTGACCATCAAACGGCGCCAGCGATTTCTCTCCGGGTACATGAACGATGGGCTGCTGTTCCGTATCTCGAACGACGATGCCGGGAACGGCGGCTATGCAAGCTGGTCCGGCGTCGCGGGCGCTGTTGCAGACGATCCCTGGCTCCAGGCGGTGTCCGGTAAGGACATGAGGTTCGAGGACGATTTCATGCGTCTGCCGGATTCGCCGACCAGCATCTGGGATACCGTCGCGGGCAACTGGCGCATCCAGTCGGCGATCGACAAAACGAACATCGACGCTGTCGACCCGAACCACTCCACGCGCAGCGCCAACCCGTTTGTGTTTCGAGGTACCGGCGCACCCGAGGCGATGGTGATGGCGGGTCATGAGTTCTGGGATGATCTCGCAGTGTCCGGTTCCGTGCGGTCGCAAGGCGGTCGCGGCGGGCTCGTGTTCGGCGCTCGCGCCGCCAATGATTACTTCGTGCTGCTCTGGGAGTCGAATGCGTCCTGGATGGCGCCCTGCCGGTTCGCGATCGAACGCGTTCGGCCCGACGGCCGAACCGTTTTGGCAGAGACATACTGCCAGGGACAACGCCAGCAGTGGTACCGGATCGGCGTCGAGCAGCACGGTGCGCGCATCATCGCAACACTCCAGGGAACACCGATCCTGGATGCCGTCGACAGAAGCTGTACCGGCGGGCGCTTCGGCATGTACGCCGCCGACGGGGCAGTCGACTTCGACGATATCGATGTCCGGCCGGCACCGCTGCGACCGCTGCTGGAACAATCAGGCGGTTCCCGGTTTACAATTGCCGGTCCGGCACCCGCACGCGTCGCGCTGACCGTTACCGCCGACGGCAGCGATGACATCGTTCTCAACTTCGGCTCCGAGCACGGCGGCAGGTTGACCTTTCGATGGCCACCCGGGGCGCCGGGAGCCAGACGGATATTGACCAGTGTCGGGGCGGCGACCGGGACAGTCGTTTCGGCTGACGGTGGTTATCAACGACACACCCCGATTCGATTGATCATTGAGAACGAGTACGACGGCGTCATCGTTCGCGATCTGCAAGCGGGCCTGCTGCTGCGGCAGCCGGGGCTCAGCATCCCGGCCGGTGGCATCGAGGTGGGCAGTTCCGAAAACGGCAGTGTAAAATTTTCCGGCCTCGTGATCGACGGTCCGGATGAACGCAAATTCGAGCGCCCGATCAAGAATGACGTCTTCGCTGCCGACTCCTACATGCACCAGTGGGCGACACCGACAGGACAGTGGGTTCGCCACTCCGCGAACCAGACTGCGCCGGCACTCTTGTGGCACAAGAGCGACTGCTACGGCCCGGTTGCCTTGCGCCTGCCGGCCGCGGCCTGTCGCGACGCTGGCGGCGCGCGTGTCTGGCTGGGTGGCTTGAGCGCATCGTTCAAGCCGCTGGTCGACAAGCTGTCTGTTCGTCTGGCCTATCTCGGGAAAGAACTGGCTGCCAACGACGTCGCAATCCCGAAGGATGGTGAAACCATCTCCTTTCACCGCGACGGCAATCATGTCTGGATCCGCAGCGGTAACGAGGACTGGTTGGCAACACAACTGACCGCCTACCAGGCCGGCGGTTCGCGGCTCGGTCTGCAATTGCCGGATGAGGCGATGCTTCAGCAGGTCAACCTACAACGGGGAAATGTCCTGGACTATCAGTTCGATCGTGTCCCGACCGACTGGCACAAGCTCGGGAGATGGGAGATCAGCAACAAGTTTGATTGCGATTCGCGCTGGTCATACATGGTCGGTGAAAGCGACGCACTCGCCGCGCTCTGGCACCGCGACAGCTTTACCGGCGACCTCACACTGGAGTTCTACGCCGGCATGCGGTATTACGGCGGGGGGGTTGTCGGATACACCCGGCCGGGCGACATCAATGCGGTCCTGGGCACCGGCGACCGCGACGTGTTCGACGGGTACACATTCGTTATCTCCGGATGGGACACGTCACGAACCTGTATTCTCCGAAACGGCGAAATCGTCGCCGTTTCGGATGCGGTGATCTGGCCGTCAACTAAATTGAGAAAACCCTCGACGCTCGACCTCCATCGACGCTGGGTATATGTCAAGATTCGACGGCGCGGATCGCAGCTGGAGCTATACGCCGACAACCAGCTGATCCTCGAGTGGAATGACCGGCAGCCACTGGACGTGCGGCGCTTGGGGCTGTGGACCGTCGACAACGGCATCGTCATTGCGCGCACGAAAATTTCGTACACCCAGCGCCACCGATTCCGGCCCGAGACCGAAGCGGAAGTGAAGCCCCCACCCGCCCGGGCCATCGCCGAACGTCCCGGGTTGTCCCTCTCTTCGCCAACCCACCCGGGTTGCCGATTTTCATTTGATCAGCCCGGCGCAATACACCCGTGGCAACGCACCGGCAGTGAAACCGACACGCGCATTTCCTACAGTGCCGACGGTGTCGAGGGCGGCTCCCTGCGCGCGACCAACCCGGTCTCCGGCGGCGCCTTTGACCTGCACGTGCCGATTACACCACTGGATATCCGACGCGCCGCCGAGCTCTCGTTCGCAATTCGTATGGAGACGTCGGTAAAAGTCGACCTGCACGCACGTATCGACGGCCGGCACTACGTCCTCCGGATGACGGGACCGGTCGACGAACAGCAACGCCTGAAAACGCTCGGCCATCTCCCGGCCCCGGCCGACGGGCAATGGCACACCGTTTCGTTCCCGCTCGGCGACATCCTCGCCGCTGAACGCCCCAACGACACGTCGCTCAAACTGGAGTCGCTCTATTTCGGCGTCCGCGGCGGGTATTACCTGCGGGCGGGTTACGGTGGCAATCCCGCCGGAGCCGTGTTCGACATCGACAACTTCGAAATCTGGTCGTCCGGCGACCGCCGAATCGAGATCCTGCCGAAAGTCGACGACGGAAAGCGTACGGTCAAGGGCCGCTTCTCGATCAGTCGCGAAGACGGCGGCGAGGTCTGCCGAGACCAGCCGTTCGAAGGCAGCGTACAGTACGAGTTGCCCGAAGCCGGAAAGTATGCACTGACGGTCATCGACGATGCAACGGGCGCGCCGCATGATCTTCGATTCGCGGCTTGCGACGACCTGCAGGTGACGCAAATCGAGCCCGATGAAAACGCCGCCTGGGGCGGCACCCCATTGCGTGTCCATTTCAACCGCAGCCTCGGCGTGCCGCTGTGGGCCCTGCAAGTCAAAGTGGGCGAACGCACCTGGAAACCAGGCTCACCGGAACTGCAATGGGACCCCGGCACCGGCGTTCTGTCGTTCGACCCGGCCGCCGCCCTGCGAGGCACGTCCTATGCCGCCGGCGACAGCGTCGTCGCCGAGCTGGCCCTGACAGCTCCGGAGTTGAAGCAGCTCTGTCGATGGCGGCTCTCGTTCGATCCCAAGCTCGACCAAACCCCGCCCTCGCCGGTGCGGATCGCAGAAGTGCCGGTGCGGGACACGTTCGAATACGGGCTGGACAATTGGTCGTCTTTCGACAATGGCGGCGCGCAGCTCTTCCGCGATCCGACGCAGGCGGCAACCGGCGGCTACAGTCTGAAGCTGGTCACCCCGGCGCTGGGTAGGGCCTCCGGCGCCCGCCACGAGATCAAACCATTTGCCGCCGGCCGGTTCCCTGTCGTGTCGTTCGACATGAGAATGACCGAGCCGGTACGCACCGACCTGCTCCTGCGTGCCGGCGGCACAACATACCGCATCGGCTTGACCGATTCCGATTGGCTCAACGACGCCACTGTCCTGACGCGCCTCGCAACACCAGAACCCGATGGCAAGTGGCGCCATTACGAAGTCGACTTCGCTCGCCTGCTGTACGGGCATGAGTACCACAAGAACCACTTCACCATCGATGCCCTCCGCTTCCAGGATTTCGGCTGGAAGAGCAACTCCGCCGGCGCCCCGATCTGGATCGACAATTTCTCACTGATCCCGAGCTCGAGCAGCACCGGTGACGGTTTCGAACTGAACTGGGCGGCCGACGACCTCAGCGGCATCGGCGGCTACAGCTGGCATTGGAGCTCGGACGCAGATGCCGACGCCGATAAAACCCCGGCGACCAGTGCCGGGTCCAGCCGCTTCACCAATCTCCGGGAAGGCCGGCGGTACTTTCACATTCGCGCTTTTGACAATGCCGGCAACTGGGGGCCGACGTCGAGCTACCCGTTCGTCATCGACAACACCCCGCCCAGGATCGGCAAGGTCTCGCCGCCACCGGACAGCAGAACCGGTGAAACCCGTTTCACTGTGCAGATTTCCGACAACCACAGTGGCTTCGATCCGGAAACCATCGAATTCACAGTCAACGGCCGCACCTGCCGCCCGGGCGACACCGGTGTGGACCTCGATCTTGCCACTGGCACCTGTACCGTGGATTGGTTCGCCACGGGGCATTGGCCGACTGAGCGTCCCGCGAGTCATGCGCTTGCCGTCAGGCTCTCGGCAGTGAACGACCTGGTGGGCAATCACGGCCGGCCAAGGGAGTGGTCGTTTACCTTTGATCGACAGCTCGATCGCAAACCGCCGTTGGCACCCACGGTGGAGTGGGTGGATGCCGACCTGGCCTGCCGCTATACGTTCGAGCCCGGCCAGCCGGCCATGGATGGCAGACAGGTATATGACGAAACGCTCGGCACCTACGTCTCACGATCAACGGCGCAGAAGGAAGGACATTCGGCGAGTATAACGATTTTCAAAGACGTTGTCGATATCGCGAAACATCCCTGCCTGACATTTCGCTATCGGTTTCCGCCGCAGGCCAAACTCGATCTGCTCGCCCATGTCCTCAACCCGAATCGCATCCGTGAGAATATGGTGATCAAGCTGACAGACGCATTCGTCTACCCCGACAACAACGTCATAGCAGGCACACTTGAGGATTTCGTCTTGGACAACGAATGGCACGCGGCCGCCATTGACTTCCGGCCATACATCATGAACTGCGTGAAACCTGGAACCGGGGCAGCCAAGAACGGCAATGACAACAGCTCGCCAGTCAGCAACTGGGCTATCAAGCACCTCAAATTTGCAGATGCCGGAGAGAATTGGCCGCCAATAGAGACGGCATACTATTTCGATGACGTGCAGCTCCAGGCGCCTGGCCCGCCAAAGGCACAGTTCCGCTTTGCCGCGGACGACGCTGCCGGGGTGTCGGGTTTCGCCTGGTCAATGGACCGTGATCCAAACACGTCACCACCACCGCGAATCAATGCCGCAGCGAATGCAACCGTCGACATTGCCTTCCCCGAGAACGGCCTGTGGTACGTGCATGCCCGCGCCGTAGACGGCAACGGGAACTGGAGTCAGCCCGGACACTTCGCCTACATTGTCGAAGGGATCGAGTGACGGCGGCATACACGCACTGCCCGGAGGGATTGGGTCATAGGGATTAAGGGCCAACAGTTACAAGCTGTGCATGCAGGCACAGGTTTTTGCCGAACCCAAAATGCACCAGGCAGTCCCCGGCTTCGATCGCGGCTCTGCCGCATTCAGGGTGAGAAATCCGGGTGGCCGGGGATTGAGCTCGACGAAAACACGTAGAACTGAACTGACAGTCCGACTATATTCAGCCAAACTGCAACCAGGAGAACCGACATGAAAACAATCGTGATTGCTGAGGTAGGCGAAAACCACTACGGCCGCTGGGATGTCTGCCGTGGGATGGTCGAGGAAATAGCCAGACACGGTGCCACATACGCAAAGTTTCAGACGTACACAGCCGAAAATTTCGGCAAAGACCACGAATGGTACGACTGGTTCAAGGGCGTCGCGATGCCGGAGGCTGAGCACTTCGAAATGCAGCAACTGTGTGCCGAAAAAAACGTCGGTTTCCTGAGCTCAACCTTCACCATCAGCACCACGCGGTTTCTGGTGGAAAAGATGAAATGCACATCACTGAAAGTAGCGTCGAGCCGCCTGGTCGATTATGACCTGCTCGATGACATCGACAACCGCGCGGACAAGGTCAAGACGGTCTACCTGTCCAGCGGCATGGGCACGATCGATGAAATTCGCACCGCCATCGAGCACCTCTCAAAAATCGAAACCCTCTATCTCCTGCACTGCACCAGTCAGTACCCGTGCGAAGACGAAAACGTCAACCTCCGCGCCATGGTCACGATGCAGGAAGCCTTTCCCGACCATCCCATCGGCTACAGTTGCCACAACCACGGTATCGAGGCCTGCCTGGCGGCTGTAGCACTCGGCGCCACGGTAATCGAAAAGCACTTCACCTACCATGTCGATATGCCGGGTGACGATCACAAAGGCGGTATGACACCGGAGATGCTGGGACAGATGGTCCAAAGCATCGCGCGGATCGAAACCATACTCGGCTCAGCCGAGAAAGCCCCGGTCGCTGCCGAAAAACGCGCTGTCGAGAATCTGCGCGTGCCGATGCTGGATGTCGGCTTCGAGTAGAAATGCTTTCATCATAGTTGTTCGATTGTCATCTCCCGATCGTAATCCCACTCGCCCAGCGTGATCTTCTGCCATGACCGACGCCCAAATAGAACAACTGGCAACGTTGCTCGGCAACGACCGTGTATCACGGGATCCCGATGCTTTGGCGGCACATAGCTATGACGCCTGGCCGGTTGCAGTAAAGTGGCGACGGCAGAACAAAGCGCCGCTGCAGCCCGAGGCGATTGTCACACCAACATCGGTGGATGACGTCAGCCGGTTGCTCGCCTGGGCTTCGGCACATAACGTGCCGGTCACCCCCTGGGGCGCCGGCTCCGCCGTCACCGGCGCACCGCTCGCGGCGCAAGGCGGTGTTTCTCTCGACCTCGGCGGAATGGACAAGACAATCGCGCTCAACAGGATCAATCACACCGTCCGCGTCGAAGCCGGAAAAATGGGGCATCACCTCGAAGCCGAACTGCACGCCGCCGGCCTGACGCTCAATCACTCACCACAGTCCCTCGACCGCTCGACCGTCGGCGGCTGGCTGGCGACCCGCGCGAGCGGTCAATTTTCGAGCCGCTGGGGGAGCATCGAAAATCTCTGTGTGTCATTCACCGTTGTCCTGCCGGATGGACGCATCATCGAAATGCCGGACACGCCGCGCAGTGCAACCGGGCCGGACCTGCGCCATCTGTTCATCGGTTCGGAAGGCACCATGGGCGTGATCGTCGACGTCACTATGCGAGTCTTCGAACTGGCCGAGCAACGACTGTACGAGACCGTTGTGTTCGATCGCCTCACCGACGGCATAGATGCGATCCGGCGCATAATGCAGCACGGGCTGAGGCCGTTTGTCCTGCGCCTCTACGACGAAGATGAAGCACCGCACGCGATGAAGGACGCGAGCAGCCGGCAGCCGGTGCTTTTTCTCGGCTGCGAAGGCACGTCGGCAATGGCGACAACGGAGATGAACGCCTGTGTGGAAGTCTGCTCTGCCGACAACGGTACGCCGGTCGGCGGCGCCGCTGTGGAAGCCTGGATGGAACGCCGTTTCGATTTTTCCGCCGTCGAGAACGTCCTTGACCGCCCCGGTGGATTCGCCGAAACGATCGAGATAGCAAGCGGCTGGGACAAAATCGGCCAACTGTACCAGGACATGAAGGCGGCACTCGTGCCGCTCGCCGATGAGGTGCTCGGACACTTCTCCCACGCGTACACGCACGGGACCTCCTTATATCTGATCCTCATCGGGGCATGCGAGGATGACGACGCGGCCGAGCAACGGTTGCTCGAAATCTGGGATGTCGCGATGGAACGGTGCCTCGCCGGCGGCGGCGCCATATCGCATCATCACGGCATCGGCTACGTCAGGCGCCAGTATCTCAAGCCCTACCTCGGGGAAGTTCACGACCTGCTCTGCAACGTGAGGTCGGTAGTGGATTCCGCCGGCATCATGAATCCCGGCAAGTTTGTTTAGTATCAATTTCAAACGCAGCTACACCGTTTCCATTACGCCACCACCCCGGCGTCCTATGGGGTGACAATGTTGCCAGTACACCGGTGGCTCCCGAATTCTTCTTCCATGCGTCGTCGATACTGATACGTCTCGTCGTCCTCACATATGGTGACATCGTCCCAGGTCAATAACTGTCCGGCCGCGACATCATTCGTCAACTCGATGCCGTGAGCCAGCCCGATCGGCAGCCCTCCGATCGCGATGCTTTCACCGGCGGGCAGGAGTTTACCCCAGACACAGGCCCCACCCTCCCCGTCCAGGAGTTCACCGGCTGCGAGATCGCGTTTCGCATTGGCAACGACATCACCACGAAAGCCAGTGGCGGCACCTGTTGCTTCACCACGCAGCGCTGCCGAAAGAATCGAGATATTCAGTTCCATACCAATCAGGTGGTACGGCCGGTACAACGCCGCGTACCGGCCACTGGCGTCGGTCAACAGACCGTACTCACGGAAACAGGTTGTGGTGTACGAAGTCGGCGCTTCAAAAACGACGAAGACGCCCCACCGCAAATCACGTTCAACGACGCGGCTGTCGCGCTCGAGGCTGGAAATCACTTCGACCGTTCCCGCTTGACTCAGCACGCCGCCATCCGCTTCGGGACAAAGGACCCGGGGCAGATCATCGGCACTGCACGGCGGGAAGCTCAGACCGGCGGAAGGTGCCGTCAGTCCCGCAGCATTGACAACGGCGGCCATTTCGATCGCCGACTTCGTACCATCGAGAAACGAATTGAACATCTGCGCATTCATCCCGCCGGCATCAGCCTCTTCAGCGGACAAGCCATAGTAGTCCCACACCGTCTCCGGTGTCGAGTTGTGGTATTCCGGCAGGTATTTCGTGCCCTTGCCGGCGGCAACCACTTTCATGCCGCAGGCCCGCGCCCAGTCCACCAGTTCACAGATCAGCGCCGGTTGATCGCCATAGGCCATGGAGTAGACGACACCCGCAGCAGCCGCTTCTTTCGCCAGCAACGGTCCGGCGAGAACATCCGCCTCAACGCTGACCATCACGACGGGTTTATGCGCAGCGATTGCTGCACGTGCGTGCGCAATGCCTGCCTGCGGGCTGCCGGTCGCTTCGACGACGACATCGACGTCATCCCGATCAATGAGAACTGCCGCGTCATCGCTGAATTTGACCGAGGCGATATGATCATCGTGCCAACCGACGGTACGGCATGCCGCACAGGCTCGGTCCGGGTCGAGATCGGCGATCGCGGAGACCTCCAGGCCAGCAGAATGCGGCACCTGCGCAAGGAACATCGAGCCGAATTTACCGGCACCGATCAGTCCGACTCGTACCGGCCCCTGCGCTGCCGTGCGTGCCTGCAGGAGAGAGTAAAGATTCATAGGTCAGCTACTGGTTTTCGGAATCGGATAGCTGCGGTTAATGCGTCGATCGATTCCTTGCCCCGGCGCATCTGTGAATTGACGTTGACAAAATTCAGATTAGCCTCTGAAATCATACAGGCCAGTGGTCCTATGCTGCCGAAATGATCCATTCAACTGATCTCGTGAAGCGTGTGACAATACCCTATCGCGAATCACGATAGGCCTGCCAAAGCTCGTCCAGCAAACGCCCGGTTTCGCTTTTGAAGAGTTCGTCTGAGTACGTGCCACGGCGCATGGCGGTATTGAGGGTCTTGACGATCCCCCGCGAAGTATCCGATTCCAGCCACAAAAGAAAACCAGCCGTCCCCCTGTAACCCGCCTTATAGCCTTGTTCTTCCGCCGGTATTGGAAACCATGACTGCGGTTTTTCTTCAAAGATCGCAAACCGGATATAGTCAGCAATGCCTTCAGTGACCCACGATGGCTCGGCGGAAGGGTAGGCTTGGATGACATGAACCAGCTCATGCACCGCCAATCCGACATCGGCCGGATGCTTTTCAATCCAGTGAGAAAAAACGGTAATGACATCATCCGATGTCTCCGCGACGCCTTCGTCGGATTTCTCGATATTGAGCGAAATTCTGTGGGTGACGGTAAACCCCTTCGTCCGCAACAGATCATCTATTCGAGGATACCACGTCACGAGCAAAGCCCGGGTTTCATGAGCCCAATCCAGCAAAGCCGGCACCTCGGAGTGCACCGCCACCGTCACCGGCGTCGCCTCACCGAACACGGCTCGAGGCTGGGAAAGCAGAATCACAAGAACAAGCACGTGAGCATTGTGCATTTGAGTTGGCCAGGTTGAGATCACAGGGCGGTAATGTAATCGAATTGCCCACAATTATCGCACGCCACAGGTCACCGGGTGTTCCATCTTCAGCAGCCCGGAGCAGGACGGCAGATCGGCAGCAGGTGTCAGGTGTCAGTTCTCCCGATCACGCCGAGGCCGCTCACAGCGATGCCGGCGCTCACAGCGTCAGCAAGTCGATCAGTCCGTCGGCACAGCCCAGTGAGTCGCCACTGGCGCAGAGGAATGTACAGGACGCCGGCAACTGGTCTGCCACATACGGCGTGCCCAGGAGAGCCACGACAACGTGCTTGCCGGCGTCCGTCAGCTTATGTATGAGCTGCACTGCACCGTCGGTGAACTTGCCGGCATACGGGTCGCCTGCATAGTTCTTGACGATCGCCACCAGCACGGTCGTCGGTCGGTCGGCCGCCGCCGACAGGAGGCACTCATGCTCAGCTTCCGCGCAGACGCGTGAAACAGGCACGAGCGGCGCCGTCGGGTCATGCCGCTGCAAGGCATGTTGCAAATGGGCCAGCACCCCGGGCTCCCGCGTGAAGAACCGTGCCTCGTCGTTACGCCACTGCACCAGGCAGGTATAGTCACCGGGCTGCAGCGGCAGCTGCTCGCCGCCCTGCCTGATCTGCGCCGTGCGACGACCGATCGCACGGGCCTGCTCATTGTCAGCCGCCAGGATCTCGCCGCGCGGCTGTTCCGCCAGCCACTGGCGTGCCCGTTCGATGCGCCCTATCGAAGTCTCGATCTGGTCCATCGTGATGCGCCCGGACTCGAGTGCCTGCAACATGGCGTCGATGGTACCGGGATCATAGCTGGCCAGCAGAATGTCGCAGCCGGCTTCGAACGCCATCACGCAGCGCTCGGGTATGGTTGTGCCCGGCGCAGCGCCTTCCATAATCAGGCTGTCGCACATGATCAGGCCGTCAAAACCGAGACGATCGCGCAGGATACCGGTCAGCACCGGCCTCGAAAAGCTTGCCGCACCCTCGTGCGGGTCAAGGAACGGCGCCCACGCGTGCCCGGTCATGACCACCGGCACGCCGGCCTCAATCAGAGCGGCAAACGGCGGCAGCGTAGAGCGTTCCCAGGTCTCCAGGTCTCCCAGGTCGCGGGCCGGTCCGAGGTGCGTGTCCGTCTCGGTGTTTCCCGTGCCCGGAAAGTGCTTGGCTGTACACAGCACGCCCGCGTCCCGGCACCCCTGGATGAACGCCCGCCCCATGCGTGTGACCAGCGGCTCGGTCTCACCGAAACCGCGGATACCGATGATCGGATTGTCACGGCAGAGATTGACGTCGACGCATGGCGAGTACAGCCAGTTGATGCCCATCGCCGACGCCTGGCGCGCCGTGATCTCGGCGGCGCATCGCGTCGTCTCCGGATCGTCGATCGCTCCCAGCCCCATCAGGTACGGCAGATGCGCGCAGCCGTCGGCACAGTTGTAACCCGGCCCCGATTCGAAGTCGGCGGCAATGAAAAGCGGCCGCGGCGCCAGTCCCTGCAGGTGCGCGGAAATACCGGCAGCCACCTGAGGATTCGCAAAGTGCGGATACCCCAGATAAACACCGGTTACCTCTCCAGCGGCAATGGCAGCACAGACATCCTCGTCCTCCGCACCGATGCCACCGATGACGCCGCCGATATGCAGCAATTGTCCGATTTTTTCGCGAGTAGTCATATGCTCCGTGAGATTGAGTTGGAATCTTTCCGCAACTCGCTTCTACTTCCAGTCCAGAACTACACCAGTATAGGTTCCCGGCTTCTTCAGCAGGCCTTCATAGGCATCCTTGATCTGCTCCGGCTTCATGCGATGCGACACCAGGGACGCGACATCCAGCTTGCCCGCGGCAATCCACTCGAAAATCATCTGCTGCTTGGAAAACTGTGAAAAGCCCCGGATGTTCGGCACATCGTACATCGGCAGGCGCCACTCGAGCGCACCGCGAACAACGACGCCCCTGCGATGTACGTCCGACAAAAACCTGGTGATATCCGTCTCGACAGAAGCCCGCGGCGAGCCGAGCAGGATCAGTTCGCCATAGTCGGCCGTCGCCGCCAGGGCTTCGATGGCGACCGCGCTGTGACCGACAGACTCCACGGTGACAGCGGCCAGCTGACCGTCGGTCAGCGCCTCGATTTCGGTTTGCACATTCACCGACTCACCGCCGATGACGTGCTGGATCCCGCAGGCGCGGGCAAGGTCGCGACGGCGCTCAACCGGATCGACGCCGATGACCTTGCAGCCGCGAATGCTGAACGCCTGCGCCGCCAGATTGCCGACGGCCCCCAGGCCGTAGACGACGACCCACGGATTGCCGACCAGCTCCGCAACGACCAGGGCCGTCAGTGAAACACCGGCCATGCGCGAGGCTGCCGCGAGATCGGGGGCGATGGCGTCGGGAACCCCAATCAACAACTCTGTCTCGAGATCCACAATCACGAACGCCGCATGGCCGCCGTGTGAAAACACCCGCTGCCCCAGTCCGTAAGCTGTCACTGCCGATCCAATCGCACGCACGATGCCGACATTGCCGTAACCGGGTCGATATGGGTAGCAGCACCAGGAACCCGGAACCCACACCAGGGGCTCGACGGCAGCGTAGTTCGCCAGCTCGGTACCGGCACTGATGAAGGTGCATTCGGTTTCGATGAGGACTTGGTGCGGTCCAAGGTTCTCGCTGTCGATCTCGAAATCCTGTAGCTCGACTTCGTTGGCGCCGGTCACTACGACATGGGTGGCTTTCATTTCAATTCCTTGTTGGTGCAATCGCAACGGATTGGGACGCTGAACCGAAAGCTACTCAACCATGGCCTCGATTGCCGCTCGAATGTCGCTCACCTGCGGGATCACTGCATCCTCCAGTGATTTCGAGAAGGGGATGGGCGAGTCCTTGCCGCCAACGACCTGCGGTGCCTGCCGCAGCAGTTCGAAACCGGCCCCGCACACCCGCCGCACAATGTCACCGCCGACGCCGCAGCGAACCGGCGATTCGTGCACGACCAGCAGGCGTCCGGTCTTGCGCAGCGACCTCAGCACGGTATCGAGGTCGAACGGATGCAGCGTGCGCGGGTCGATGATCTCGACGCTGACCCGGCCGTCGAGCTCGGCAGCGGCTTCCATCGCGCGGTGCATCATCAGCGAATAGGCGACAACGGTGATGTCCTCGCCTTCCCGCCGCACCGCCGCTTCGCCGAGGGGCACGATCCAGTCACCCTCGGGGACTTCCTCCTCGAGGTCGTACAGCGCCTTGTGCCACAGGTACATGACCGGGTTGTTGTCGCGAATGGCAGCTGTGAGCAACCCCTTCATGTCGTACACCGTGGATGGCATCGCAACCTTGAGGCCGGGGGTATTGAGAAACCACGCTTCCAGCGAGTTCGAATGCTGCGCCGCTTCGCAGGTACCGGCGCCGCACGGCGCGATGATCGTCATCGGCAGATCAAAAGCCCCGCCCGACATCAGGCGAATCTTCGACGCCTGGTTCACCAGCGGGTCCATGGCGATAGTCATGAAGTCGACGTACATGATTTCGATCACCGGCCGCAGCCCGGCCATCGCTGCACCGGCGCAGGCGCCCATGATAGCGCACTCCGAAAGCGGTGTATCGAAAACACGGATCTCACCGTATTTCTTCTGCAGCCCTTTGCTCAGGGCCCAGACGCCACCGTAGGCACCGATATCCTCGCCGAAAAGGACAACATCATCGTCCGCCGCCATGGCAGCGTTGAGCGCTTCGTTCATGGCCACGATCGGCTTGAGCTTGCGCAGCGCAGTTGCTTCAGTCGGCATAAACCACCTCGGCAATTTCGGCAGGGTCCGGGAACGGACTGTCCTGCATGAACACCACGGCAGCCTCGAGTTGTTCCTGGGCGTCGGCATCCAGTTGCTCGATCGCGGCGGCATCGGCGATGCCCTCGGCTGTCAGGTGATCGCGCATGTGATCGATTGGATCGCGGCTCGCCCAATGCTTGCGATCTTTGCCGGGGCGATGCTCGGGGATCACCATACAATGCGCCCGGTGCCGCCAGGTCTTGCACTCGATCAATGTCGGGCCTTCGCCGCCACGGGCGCGGCTGACAGCTGCTCCAACCGTATCGGCGACCTCGAAGAGGTTGTTCCCGTCAATTACCGGACCGGGAATGCCGTAGGCTTTTGCGCGGTCACCGATATTTTCGATCGGGCAGTTGGCGGAAACGTGGGTAGTGGCAGCGTACTGGTTGTTTTCGCAGATAAAGACGATCGGGTACTTCTTGATCGCAGCCATGTTGATCGCTTCGTGGAAGGCGCCCTGCGAGGCCCCGCCATCGCCGAAGTAGACCGCGGTGACCTGGTCGGTGCCGCGCTTGACGGCGGCATAGGCAGTGCCCAGAGCCAGCGGCAGACCGGCGCCGACAATCCCGTTGCCGCCCATGAAGTTGATACGCTTGTCGAACAGATGCATCGAACCGCCGTAGCCCCGCGATGTACCGGTGGCACGACCGTGCACCTCGGCAACCACCTTGTTGATCGGGATGCCCTTGGCAATGGCGTGACCGTGGCCACGGTAGGTGCTGAAGACGTAATCGTCAGTACGAAGCTGACTCGATACGCCAACGGCAATGGCCTCCTGACCTTCCGAGGAATGCAGCGCCCCAGGGAAGTCACCGCGCTTCATGCGCTCGGCGAATATTTCAATCGTGTTCTGTTCGAACTTGCGGATCAGCACCATCGTGGTGTACATCCGCTTGAGTTCATCGGCTGTGAAGTTCATGGTCGGCGATCAGTGATTGGGGTTCTTGTTATTCAAGATCCATCAGCGGCTGGCCGATCGCCACGACGTCGCCCGAAGCGACGATGATATGCTTGACCGTTCCGGCGTGGGGCGATTCGATTTCGATGACGGCCTTCTCCATCTCCACGGTCATCACCGCGTCGCCGACGCCTACCTCGTCGCCGACGGCGACGAGGAGTTCATCGACCTGGCCGTCGTCACCAGCGTCATTCAATTTGGGCATGACGATCTGCACGTTGATGTGGCCTTTGTGCAATTGGGTGTTTCTGCAGCACACGGAATATGCCGTCAGTTCAGCAATAATTGTAACGATACGGCAGAAGATGCTGCCTTCAACCTCCTGCTCGGGCTTAATTATGAACGTGCCGGAGCACGCCGGCATACCCCCTTTCCCCACTTCGGCAGAATTCTCGGATTAAATTTGAGATTTGTCCAACTACTGTCTTATTTTCACAGCCTACGGTTTAAGTCGGCCTATGGCTCATGTCGGCTTCGACGGTTTGTCGACGCTGCATTGCGGCGCCAGGCCGATCTCAACGGTCGAGACAGGCGCTCTGTCAGCAGTCTGTCAATCAATCTTCGGCATCTTAACCACGGCAGGATATCACATGCAACGAATCACCCGCGATCAAGCCGGTAAATTCACCTTTAACCACCAGGACGAACCGCTGCTCCGTGTCGATTGCGGGGAGACCTTCGAAGTGGAAACGGATGACGCCGGCAGCGGCTATTTCAAGACGGAAGCGGACAAGGCAATTCCCGGTTTGCGGGTCGGCTTCGATGTCGATCCGCCGCTCGCCAATCCGATCGCCGGCCCGATATTCGTCGAAGGCGCCGAGCGCGGCGATACGCTGGTGATCACCATCGAGGATATCCTGGTCGGCGACTACTCGTGGATCGCTGTCGGACC
This sequence comes from uncultured Lentisphaeria bacterium, assembly GCA_913042885.1. The sequence continues at coordinate 21,630 of CAJWLW010000037.1, forward strand.
GAAGCGCGGGCCGCTCGGGGAATCCAGCCGGTATCCGGAACTTGCCGGTGAATACACGACGCGGATTATGCAGCACACACCGGGGGAGGACGGCACGACGCGCGGCGGCACCCTGCAATTCAACGACCGCATCTCGTGGCCGATCACGCCGTTTATCGGAACGATCGGCGTCGCACCGGACCGTGAGGTGGTGACCAGCATCGATGGACAGGGCGCTTGGGGCGGCAATCTGGATTGTCGCGATGTGGCCGTCGGCAATCGCATCATGCTGCCCGTCGGTCACCCGGGCGCCCTGCTCTACCTGGGCGACGTCCATGCCAGCCAGGGCGACACCGAATTCACCGGGACAGCGGCCGAGACCCAGTCGACGGTCCGTCTGAATCTCGAACTGATCAAAGGAAAGAGCATTCCATGGATGCGCATTGCCAAGCCCGAGTCGATCGTCTCGGTGTTCGCCTACCGGCCGCTGGAGCTGGCTGTCGAAACCGCAACGATCAACCTGATCGACTGGTTGGTGCAGGAACACGGCTTCACACCCACCGATGCCTATTGCCTGGTCAGTACCTGCCCCGACTTTCGCGTCAACGTCTACCAGATGGTACGCTTGGCAAAGCTCAACTGCGTTGCCGGCGCCGAACTGCCGACGCGTTATCTGGAGTAGCCCAATAGACGTCCCACCACGAAGGACAGGATAATAACGAAGAAAACCAACTCGCTCAAGGCCGCAGATCGGCGTAATCCTCGCCGCGCAGACCGGGTTCGCCGCGCACGAGGTATACGGGTATGGGATGCTCTTCGACATCGACCCAGGCAGTGTCCGTACTGCAGAAGCGGATCGTATAACCGGCGCGCCGCCGGTCGCTGTGATTGATCCCGCCGCCGTGTATGAGATGGGAATCATGAATCGACAAACTGCCGGCGCTCATAGTCATTGAGACAGCCGACGCTTCCTGCTGCGGCGTAATCTCCACCTTTTTCGACAGCCACTCTTTCTCGCCGGCCTTCGCCGTCGCGAGTTGGCGATACCCCTGGTGAGAACCCGGGATCAACTGCATCGGCGCGTTCTCCTGGGCAACGTCGTCGATTGCCAGCCATACCGTAGCCACATCGGTGCCGTGGACGCTGGGCCAGTACGTATTGTCCTGGTGCCAGCACACCGTGTTTTCGTCGCGCGGTTGCTTGATAAACATGCTCGAGAAAACAAGAATGAGATTCGGCCCGAGGACGGACTCGACAGCGTCAAGCAACTGCGGGTGAATACAGGTTTCCAGCCAGAACGCATCGGTTGTGTGCGGTTCGCTGTAGGACTTCGGCAGGCCGTCTACGCCTGACAATGTCGCAACCTGCAGCACATCCTGCATCTTCTCCACTTGCACCTGGTCGAAAACGTCACGATAGAGGCAGTAGCCGTATTCCGGAAATTGCTTCGGATCTGTGTTCAGCATGCGATATCAATAGTTCAAAGTTTCGGGCGAGTTTACCTTCGGTTTGCGGCAGATAAAACGAACGATTATCAAAATCGGTATTTCGCCGGAATTAGTTGACGACCAATCGTTGGCGAACCAAGTTTGATGCTGTGTAAAAAATGGCAAACATCTGAGAGAAAGCAAATGGTAAAATCATCCAAAATGCAACCCCTGAATCATTTACTCGACGATCCGCAGGCGCTTCGCCGGCGAGCCGACGAAGACGGGTTTCTTTTTTTTCGCGGCCTCGTTCCAGCGGACCCGATTCTTTCGTTGCGGCGACAGTTTCTACAAGTCTGTGACAAGCACGGGTGGATTGCGCCGGGCACGGCGTTGATCGACGGTATAGCAGATCCCTCGGCAGATGAGATCGAGCCGGTACAAGCCAGCGGTGTCTCGATGGCTGGATATCAGGATGTTCAAAGGCTCGAAGCGTTCCACCAATTGTCGCATCATCCGGCAATCATCGGCATGCTCGAGACGTTGTTCGGCGAGGCCGTCTTTGCGCACCCCCGCAACATCGGCCGCCTGATGATTCCCGCGAAATGCAACGTGCCGACACCGCCACATCAGGATTACATTTATATTCAGGGCTCCGAGTCCTTTTACTCGCTCTGGATGCCGCTTGGTAATTGTCCGCGCCAGCTCGGAGGGCTGTCGACACTCCGGGGTTCGCACAAATTGGGTATACTGTCGACGCGCCCGTCCACAGGCGCCGGCGGCCGGGCAGTGATTCTTGACGGGGTTGAACAGGAGTGGTTTGAAACCGATTTCGAAATCGGCGATGCCCTGTTCTTTCACAACCAGACAGTACACAAGTCCCTGCCGAACCTCACGGACAATCAGATCCGCCTGTCGGTTGACTACCGTTATCAGCCTGCTTCGCAGCCGATCGTCCAAAGTACCGTGAGACCGCATGGTGACGTCCTCACGTGGGAGGAAGTGTATGAAGACTGGGATTCGACCGAGCTGCGCTATTACTGGAAAGACTATGAGATGAGCATCGAGCCTTTCGACGGAGCGCTTACGGAGCGGTAGACGGGCTGAGTTGAGTCGCTGTCGCCCTGCCCTGCGGGCATGCCCGGGGCTTTATACATTTCGAGATCTTCAGCCTCGAGAGGCAATGCAGTGAACCAGGAAATTAACGATTTAATCCATCTCATTCGACATTGAGGTCTGGATTGAAAGGAAACTCACAATGAGCCGACAAAACGTGCGATGGGGCCTCCTGAGCACGGCCCGGATCAACGAACGCCTGATCCCGCCGATGCGTGCCTGCGAACGATCCGAGCTCGTCGCGATTGCGAGCCGGACGCAGAGCAAGGCGGATGCGTATGCCAGCGAGTGGGCCATCCCCAAGGCCTACGGCAGCTATCAGGCAATGCTCGACGCCCCGGACATCGATGCGGTCTACATATCGCTACCCAACAGCCTGCACGCGCAGTGGTGTGTCCAGGCCGCCGCCGCCGGCAAGCATATCCTCTGTGAAAAGCCGCTGGCACTGTCGACCGAAGAAGTGGACCACATCGACACGGCCGTGCGGCAGCACAACGTCATTCTGCAGGAAGGCGCCATGTACCGTTACCATGTGCAGACCGCGAATGTCTGTGAGCTGATCGCCTCAGGCGTGATCGGCGAGGTGCGGGCTGTCAACGGCACCTTCACATTCGTGCTGGACAACCCGGGCGACTTCCGGCTGGAGCCGGATCTGGGCGGCGGGTCACTTTGGGATGTGGGCAGCTACCCGGTCAGTTTCATACGGACCGTGCTGGATGCCGAGCCGACAGCGGTCGCCGCTGTTCAGGCGACGGATGCGCGCGGCATCGATCTGAGCCTGACAGGTCTGCTGAGTTTCGCGGGTGGCGTCAGCGGCCGCTTCTTCTGCAGTTTCGCGACACTGCCGCGTTGGCACGCTGAGATCATCGGCAATGCCGGCAGGATCGAGCTGGATCATCCGTGGCTGAACAACATCGGGGAGCCGGCGCATCTGCATATTACCACCGTCTCACCGGACGCGTCGAAATCCATGTTCGGCGACAATGTGACTGAGCAGGTAACCGAGAGGCTGCGGTACGAAAACGTCAACCCGTACAGCGATGAAGTCGAAGCCATGGTCGGAGCTATTCTCGATGGCAAAGCCCCGGTCATCTCGTTGGCCAGCAGCCGCGGCAACATAGCAGCACTGGTCGCGTTGTATCGCGCCGCTCGCGAAGGTACGGTTGTACCCCTTTCTTGACAATCATATCGGAGTGTGATCATGGCAAGTGAAATCGGCATCGGCGTCATCGGTATGGGCTGGATGGGACAGGTGCACAGCCGTTCGTACCGGCAGATCCAGGACCGGTTCGCCGACAGCGGTATCCGGCCGCAACTGGTCGTCTGCGCCGATGAGGCGGAAGAGCGTGCCCTCGACGGTCAATCACGTTTCGGATTCGAGCGTGCGACAGCCGACTGGCGTGAGGTCATTGACGATCCGCGGGTTGCCGCAATCA
>CAJWLW010000038.1 GCA_913042885.1 uncultured Lentisphaeria bacterium
AACCGGATATCAACTGCGGGATGTAGCCGCCGGCGGCCTGATGGGAAGCGCCGGTTACCGTGGCGCTGCCGATCCCGCCGACGCTGTCGTGGAGGGTGTAGGTCGAGCCGGTCTTATTCAGTCCGCCCTGGGACAGGGTAGTAGGGCATAGTTCCGCGCCAGAAGCCGGTATGCACAATGCCACTACGCAAATCGCGATTGTAAGGCTGAAGAAAATGCGTGCCATGAGAACTCCTGCTTTGTTGAAACGTGAATCTTCGGACAAATCTGCGTATTCACATCGAATACCGCGACAAATTCGCCAATTAACTGTACTGGTATAAGGAATTTTGCAGGCAATTGCAAGGGAAAAATATTTCCCTTTTGCTCCTTAACCCGGACGTCCAGCAGGGACGCGGCACGAGAACCTGCCAGCGTCAGAAATTCGGTCATGATCACGTCGTCACTGGTCGTCGTGAGTTCGCGATTCTATTTGCCGCGTCCGGCTGCATGGGCATAGCTGCCTGGCTTGCCAATCGGCTTGATCAATTGTGTCGCAACTATCGTGGCTCCAGTATGATATCGCTCACGGTGGACTGGATTTTAAGGCGCTCGTATCAATCATCACGCTTGTAACCGCTTGGCAGACGTGTCACCTTCATTTGCTCAATCAGCCTTAAAAGTGGTATTAAGATGCGACATTATCGACTTTGGGCAACAGGAATCACGTTGTGCATTACGGCCTGTTTACCCGGTTGCTCGCGCGACCCGGACGGCGCAGCTGCCCCGCCCATACGGGACCGCACACCCCCGGCCGAAGAAATCGAACTACTCAAAATCACTGTCGGCGAGCCAACCAAGCTCACCTCGATGAGCCATCAGAATACCTCGGAATTGATCGTGTCGCGAACGGGAGTAGTAGCTGCCCTTTATCCAAAGCCGCCCAAAGAGGTCAAGATGTATCGCGTCTCGAAAGACGGCGGTTACACCTGGGGCGAGGAGATCGACTCACCAGCCAATTGGTCCGGAGCGATGAGCATCGGGTTGAGCAGTGGCGGTGTGCTCAAGTTTCGTACAGATAATGTTCCAATTGACGGAGAGCCCGGATGGTATGAAGACACCGTATATGAAGGCGACGACAATTTTGATTCTGACAGTTGGAAAACATGGACAACCAGGATGTATGTCTCCGATCACGCGCCGGGCTTTGATGTTTTGAACCCGGGCATGTCCAAGGGGCCGGTCATCGAGCTTCCCGGCGGCGAGCTGCTAATGCCGATGTACGGTCAGTTCAAAGGTGACATCCAGCATCGTTCTTACGTGGCCCGTTCGACCGACCGGGCTCGCACGTGGCACTATTACGCAACCATCGATTACACGCCCGAGGATCCCAATCCGGAACTGCCGGGGCAGTATGTTGGTGCCTGCGAGCCCAGCATCACGCTCTTGCCGAACGGCGAGCTGCTGGCTGTACTGCGCAAGCAGTTGGCACATTTCCCGGGTGAATACAAGCCCTTGTACGTGTGCTGGTCGGATGACCTGGGCAAGACTTGGACGACGCCGACGCCGACGATGCCGCACCTGATGTGTATCCAGCCCACAGTGTTCGCACTTGACAACGGCGTGGTAGCCCTTGAATACGGCCGTCCCGGCTGCCATGTGGCTTTCAGCCTCGACAACGGCCGGACCTGGCAGAACCGTGTCAGTTTCTCAAAGTTCGTGACAGACCCGAGCAAGCTCGAGCCGACACCTGAAGCGCCGGGAACGGGCTCTGGACCGAGTGTTACCGGGCAGTTCGACATGGTCAAGGTTGGCAAAAACGGGCTGGTAGTAATCGGCAACGACGAGGAAGGCACGAAAGTGTGGCCGATCACCGTCGAGCGCGTCAGGGTGTCACCGGCACGTATGACGCTGCAGGGCCGCATCCTGGATCAGAAAGGCAATCCGGTTGCGGGCGCAGCCGTGGAATGCGGTCCCAACCGCTATGCCCTCGATTCCTGGCTGGAGGACCCCGACACAATGGACCACTTTGGCCGTCGCCCCACGACAGTTGGCATCCCGGTATTGGGATATCGACCGATCAACAAGGCCAATGACTATCCGACCGTACAGACAGACGGGGAGGGGCACTACCGCTTTGCGTCCGTCAAGCTCGGTGAGTATGTCCTGACGGTTGAGGCCGACGATTACGCCCCGCAGTACCGGCATATCAAGGTCGGGCCAGAGGCCAAAGCGCAAGACTTCAGCATGAAAGCCGGCCGAAAGGTCTCCAAGCGCGTTGAAGATGCCGAAGGGATACCGATTGCCGGGGCGTGTGTCGTGCTCAACAACTGGCACAGCCACACCGACGCTGACGGCTTCTTCCACTGGTCGGTGGCGGCGGTGCTGCCGAAAACGGTGGCGTACAGGATAGATAAGCGGTACAGTGCAGGTATCCCCGGTTCGACAGCCATGAGGTACAGGACGTTGAAAGACACGGTTCCGCTCTCGCAAATCGATGAGCATCCGTTCACCCTGCACGAGTGAATAGACAATAAAGATGCCCTGTGAATGACAAAGCCGTCTCCATCTGTGGGGTAAGGATCTTCTTGATGACGTGAATAATGGCAAGTGAAATCCAGCAAAACCAGGTTATCGAGATCGTCCTGACTTCGGCCGTGGCGTATGGCGATCCGTACAACGACGTCGAACTCGACATGCTCGTCTCGGCCGGTGACGGCCAGCAACTTCGCGTGCCGGCGTTCTGGGCTGGTGACAACGTGTGGAAGGTGCGGTTTGCCGGCGATGATCCGGGCGACTACACCTACGTGACCGAGGCCAACGTCGATACCGACGAAGGTCTGCATGGACAGACCGGAACGATCACGGTGCAACCGTACGACGGCGACAATGCGTTGTTGCGTCACGGCCGGCTCAGCATCGCTGACGATCGGCGACATTTCGAGCACAACGACGGCACCCCCTTTTTCTGGACGGGCGATACCTGGTGGATGGGCCTGACGACACGCCTCGACTGGCCCGCAGGATTCAAGGAACTCACAGACGACCGTGTGGCGAAAGGCTTCAATGTCATCCAGATCATCGCCGGCCCCCTCCCCGACATGGATGCCCGGGACCCGCGCGGCCGCAACGAAGCTGGTTTTCCGTTTGCCGAGGATTTCGAGAGGATCAACCCGGCGTATTACGAACATGCCGACGTGAAGATTGCCCATCTCGTCGAGGCCGGGCTCATGCCCTGTATCGTCGGCATGTGGGGGTTCTACCTGCCGATCATCGGGCTGGACCGCGTCAAGCGTTACTGGCGCTACCTCGTGGCCCGCTACGGTGCGTACCCGGTTGTGTGGTGCATGTGCGGCGAAGCGGTCATGCCGTATTACCTCTCCGAATCGCAGGAGGCAGATGCCGTGCTGCAGAAACAGGGCTGGACCGAAGTCATGGCTGGTGTACGCAACATCGATCCATATAACAACCTCATCACTATTCACCCGACCCGTTCCGGGCGGGCCCAGGTGGAAGATCCGGGCCTGATGGATTTCGAAATGCTGCAGTCCGGGCACAGCGATATTGCCTCTGTCCCGCAACTCATCGACGAAGTCGCCGAGGCGGTTGGCGCCGACCCCACAATGCCGGTCATCGAAGCGGAAATGAACTATGAGGGCATCCTCGGCCGCGCCTGGCAAAACGTGCAAAGACTGTGTTTTTATCACGCCGTCATGCGCGGCACGGCCGGCCACACATACGGGGCCAACGGTATCTGGCAGATGAGTACGGCCGAGGCACCGTATGGCCGCTCGCCCCACGGTCGCTGCTGGGGCAACATGCCCTGGCGGGAAGCATCGCAGCTGCCCGGTTCCCGCCAGGTCGGACTCGGTGGACAGTTCATGCGACGGTTCCCGTGGTGGAAACTGGAACATCGACCCGACTGGATATCGAACACAGAGACAGATGTCCCGTACTGTGCCGTAGCCGCAGGCATCCCCGGGCAACTGCGAATCGTCTACATGCCGATGGTTTGGAATGCCTGCCCGGTCATTGGTATCGAGCCGGCCGTTGCATACACGGCGTATTGGTTCGATCCGGTTACCGGTGAGGATTTCGACATCGGCGCGGTACAGCCCGCCGAGGACGGTTCATGGACTGCGCCGCTGCCGCCGGAATGTCACGACTGGTTACTGGTGTTGGAGAATGTTTGATGAGAATGGCCCTGCCGGATTTTCCATTGGACAAGGCGCGATACGTGTTTGCGTTCACGTAACCCTCGAACATTCTTCCTTCCAACCCTCAAACATCAAACATTATCCCCCCCTATGAATACATCCGTCACACCCGAGCAGATCGACCACTACCAGCGCGACGGCTTCGTCGTTGTCGATGATTTTCTCTCATCCGGCGAACTGACCGACTTGATCGCGGCCGTGACGGATGCGGTCGAAGCGATAGGCCGCAAGCGACTCGCAGTCGAAGGCAACGACGATTATGAAGATGTCGACTCGTATTACAGCAAGGTCTTCCTGCAGCGGATCAATCTGTGGAAGATCAATAAAACGATCGCCGACTGCTTCCGCAATCCGGAGCTCGGCAGGATGCTGTGCCGGCTGGCCAGGGTCGACGGCTTCCGCATATGGCACGATCACACCCTGCAGAAACTGCCGTGGGCCAACCCGACCTCCTGGCATGTCGACGGCCCGAACTGGTCTTTTCATTCCCGCGATGTGCTGTCGGTATGGATCGCCCTGGACGCGGCCACGATTCAAAACGGCTGCATGTATTTTCTCCCGGGCACCCACAAGACCGCGGAGTTTGAACGCAACGCCGGCTTCGGGCCGCAGGTGGGGGCGCTGTTCGATGTCTATCCCGAATGGCGTGAGATCGAGGCGGTGCCGATTGAATTGAAAGCCGGCTCGGCCAGCATCCACAACGGCCTGCTGGCCCACGGCGCCGGTCCCAACATGACGCCGCATTCGCGGCGGGCGATGGCTTGCATCTACATGCCGGACGGGTCGACGTTCAACGGTGTTCAGAACATACTCTCGAAAGAACAGGCAGCGCGCTGGAAGATCGGCGACGTCCTCGACGATGAGGAGATCGTACCGTTGGTCTGGAGGAATAAGGGGGAAGATTGACCATCCCCTGTCACGCTGTCATAAGCCTGATGAAGTCCATGAGTTTGTCGAATGGTCAATCTCTTCGGTTCCGCTCACGCTGCTTGATTCCGGGGTGATTCAAGGTTAGCTCTCATACGAGCGTATGCTCACTCACACGCACGTGCAGAGGCCTGGCGATGCGCCGAAAAAAACAGGTGTTTACCCTCATCGAGCTGCTGGTCGTTATTGCGATCATCGCAATACTGGCGGCCATGCTGCTGCCGGCGCTGCAGAATGCCAAGGAACAGGCCTGGCGCGCTGTTTGCATGAACCAGGTCAACCAGATCATGATCGGGCTGATTTCCTATCATGATGACTTTCAGATGATCCCGCCGCAAGCTGACAACGGCCCGCCTTCTTTGCCGACCTACGACGAAACCATGGCTATCGTACTCGTTTATAATCACATGGCGGCTGGTATCGGCCTTCTCTATCACGAGGGCTATGTCCCGGCACATGAGGTGTTCTGGTGCCCGTCCACACCGTTCCCCTATACAAGCGGTCGATCCAAAAAAGAACACGTGGAAAGTTTTATAGCGAAGGCACCGACCGAGAATTCCAGCAGCTCATATGTCTATCGAGTCCGCACCGGCTACAGGGTCTCCGGCGGCCTGGGCACGGTCAGTGGCGGCCAGACCATTGTCGAGATTACTGCCAGGGATTTTGCCAGCAATCTCTCCGCCGTGATGGATATTCATGCCTATCCGCTGGGCATCATACCAGTCGAGCCCTGGCATTCGATCCACAAGGTCGGATTCAATGCCGGCTACTGGGACGGACACGTCGGGTGGATTTCCGATCCCGACGCGTCCCATTCAGGGTGGTTTGAAAACTGGCCGCCCAATTTTTTATTGCCGCAACAGACATTCGCCTGGCTTGCGGATAACCAGTAACCTTCAATCCTGCTGATCTTGCGCGGGTATTACGGCCATACGATTCGATGCGCAAGATCGGATTCACTGGTGGTATTTGACTTCCCCTGAGCAACTATTAATCTGCGTCATTCAATGCACCATTCCCACTGAACACCCGCCTGCCTGTCATGTGCCGATCCAGCGTAAAAAAAACGGTTGCGACGACCGCGGTGTTGCTGTCCGCCTTTGTTGCCGCAGCAGACGACATCCGTCTCGACGTCACGGGTGGCAAGGTGGATGTGGAGGGCTGGGTTGCCGAGGCCACACTGGACCTGGCGACGGCGGCCCGGTTGCTCGGGTGGCCCGGCAAACCCGACCAGATCGCGATCATCGAGTACGCCGGCCGGCGCGCCAAACCGGTACAACATCAGGTCGACCGTGCCACGGGCGACGGCATGTATACGGTTTCCTGGCGGATCCCGGGAACGCTGGCAGCCAGCCAAACCAGACGGTTCCTGCTGCGCTTCGATACCTCCCCCGTCATCGGCACGCCTGGCACCGCCATCGACGTAGCGACCAGCGGGAACACCCTGGTTGTCAACAACGGCGACATCACGTTGGAACACCAGCGTGAGATTGGCGGGTTTATCAGCCGGGTGACCGTCGCCGAGGCAACCGGTGCTCTGTCGTGGCACGACAAGGTCTATGACGGCACCGCCTATTACCTGCCGACGCATGAAGCCGAACGGATGGAGGTCACCGCCGCGGGTCCTCTACGTGTCGTGATCGAGACGGCAAGCGTGTACCTGGGGGTCAACGGCGAACAGCCACCGTCGAAACCGCGTGCCGTTTACCGCTTCACCAATTACGCCGGGCTGCCGATTACCGTCGTCGAGGCGCTGGTCACACAGGAATTTGCACAGCAGTGGAAATCATTGCATTTCATTGAAATGGGGACTGGTGGGGCTGGCTTCACGAACATCGCGACGGACGGTCGTGGCGGCAGGCTCGAGCAGACGGGGAGATTTTTTGCGGGCGCGAAATGGGGTGCGGTCTATAACGAGCAGTTGTTGATAGCCATGTGTACCGCAACACAACCCGGAGCCTACGACGGTGGCGGCGGCAAGCATTACCTGCAATATCTGCGCAGCGGCACGGCGTCAATGACGACGCTCGCCTATCGTTGGAAGGACGCAATCTTTTGGGGCCCGGGTGGCCAGGCGCTGGAAGATCGAACCGTCCAGCGCTGGCACGAGATCCTGGCGGCGCCGCCGACAGTTCAGGTCCACTTTTCAACACTGGCAACGCGGCTCGAGGCTGTCACCCGGATAGTGAACGTGAAAGAACGGGCATTGGACAAGCTTTCGGGCAAGGATTGGGCCGTCGCACATGTCGGCATGACGCTGGCTCGCGGCGGGGCTGCGGCGGCCGGGAAAAAAATTACGGGAGGATCGTTCAGAGAAACGCTCAGCGCCATCGAGTCGTGCGAGCAGGCGCTCAACGCCAACAGCAGCGAAGCGGAACTCGCACAGACCGGATCGGGGTTGGCAGGACTTGTACTCGGGCACCCGTATCTCGGCAATGACAAGGCGGTATACCTCTTTGCCAGGCCGGAACACGGTGCCGGGCTGATGAGCATCTATGACCGCGCAGGCTCGCGTGAGTTCCTGAGCATTGACCCCGTGCACGCGACCTTGTGGGAGGCCACTGTCAAGACGGAGGCGGGCGGGGCTTCCTTCGCCAACAACGCACAGCCCTGCACGGTGACGTTCAACACCGACGCGGCTGGCGGGCAATTGCTTTTTGAATGGTCCGAACACGCTGCCGTCGACGTGGTGCTGCGACTGGGCGTTGGCGAGGCGCTGCTTCGCGGTCGTATCGAGGCAACTATTGACGAAGATAAACCGTCAGGATTCGTCTCTGTCGCGTTCCCTGTCGTCAAGGGGATCAAGCCGTTGTCGCCCGAGTCACAGCGGGACACGATCCTGGACACTGGGCGGTTCGGGCGTGAGCGGCCGTCGCCTTTACTGAGCAGCAAAGTTCACAACATCGAATGTCCCCCCGGCATGCAGTTCACAGCGCTGACTGGCGACGGTCTGGGGTTTTATTTCGGCGAAGAAGACGGCCTTGCCAGTCGCAAGCAACTGTCCTGGGCCGCCGCCGGTGACTCGTTGAACTTCTCTATTGTCCATGCCGTTCTGGGTTGGGGCGGCGACCGGCCGGTGCGCACTTATCGTTCGCCCGGACACGTCGTCCTCGGCCCGTTCCGCGGCGACTGGTACGACGCAGCCAGAATCTATCGCAAGTGGGCGATCACCGCGCCGTGGTGCGCCAAGGGGCGGATCCACGAACGTGCGGACTACCCGAAATGGCTGATCAAAGCGCCGTATTGGTCAATCGGATATTTGCAGCATGAAAAGGATATCGAGGACGAACTGAATAAGCAGGCATTTTATGAAATCCCCACGATGGTCGCCCATGTTTACAATTATTTCTTCACCAGGCACCTGGATGACCGGTATCCGGAGTATTTTCCGCCGAAGCTTGGGTCGGCAGGGTTCACTGCGGCGATTGAGCGCCTGCAATCCAACGGTGTCCGGGTCGTGCCCTACGTCAACGGCAGCATGTGGGACATGGATACCGACAGCTACCGCATGGAAGATGCCGAGCGCCGAGGGGCGATCTGGATGTCGGCCGACGGGAATCTGAACATCACTACCAGCTACGGCGGTGGCTCTTCGCTGGCGACGATGTGCCCGGGCAGTGCGATCTGGCGGGAGAAGTTGTCGGCCATCACCAGCGAGTTGGTCGGGAGATATGGCGCCGACGGGGTTTATTTCGATTTCCTGACGGATCACCGGGGTGACTGTTACAACCCGGAGCACGGCCACCCCATCTGTGGCGGCAACTTCTGGGCAAAAGCGGTCCACGATCTTTACGCAGGGGCCCGGGCTGCTGCCAAAGAACGCAACCCCGAGGCGATGATCACGGGCGAGGGCATCGGTGAATTCTGCATCGATGTCCACGACACATTCCTTTCTCTCGGCGAGTCCGGCTCTACGGCGCCGTTGTTCCTGGCGGTCTATCACGGCTACACCAACGTCTACGGCGGTATCTACAACAATGTCGATCCGGTCATGTTGGGACGTTGGTGGCTCATGGGTTGTCAGAACGGCTGGCACGGTACCGAGCTGGGCATGGCTGGCGTGACCGGTTTCAACCTTTCGGACAACAGTCCACCCGAACGACATGCTGCCTTTCTGAGCTCGGGCAAATTCTACAAGTCTCTTCTGCAGTGTCGCTGGCAGTTCGCGACGCCGTACCTGGGCTATGGCGAGATGCTCAAACCCCCGAGAGTTGAAGGCGACATCCCGACGGTTTCCAGAAAGGACATGCACGGCCCGTTCACGGTGTCCCTGGTTGAAGGGTCGGCATGGCAAGCGCCGGATGGTACGATTGGCGTGTTTTTCCTGAACTACGACAAAGAGAACGCCTACGATTTCACCTGGACAATTGATCGGGCGGAAACGCCGATGCGGATGTCGCGATGGAGCGAAGCAGGAGGCTTGACCCTTCTCAAGGACACGGCGCAGCTGCGAATCGAGCCCTTGGGGTTGATCGCCCTGAAGCTGGAGGTGCTGCAATGAGCACGCCCCACCGACTCAGGCTCCGTGGCGGCAGGACTCGCATCACGATACTCCTCGCCGCGATCGCTGTCGCAACCCAGGCCGCACCCAAAGTCCCCGACGGCTGTGTCGCAGCCGCTGACGCGAAGGCAGGCCCGCACGGCTACGCGGACAGCATTGTCCACGTGAAGACCGGGATCGAGCTGGCTCTCATCCCGGCCGGCCGCTTCACGATGGGGCTCGACGAATTCGCTATACCCTTGCATGAGGTGGTGATCGAATCGCCGTTCTACATCAGTACAACGGAAATCACCAACGCCGTTTACCGCAAGTTTGTCGAAGCAGCGTCATATGATGGTGCCGGTGATACTGATCCGGCCTACGATCTGTATCTGCGCCACTGGCGCGGCGAAAGCCTGATGTCAAAGGCCGATACTTTTCCTGTCGTCTGGGTCAGTTGGCACAACGCGACTGCCTTCTGCAAATGGGCCGGTCTCCAGTTGCCTGCCGAAGCTCAGTGGGAATACGCTTGTCGCGCCGGTACCACGACGCACTACAGCTTCGGGGATGAGCGTGGGGCGTTCGCGCAGTACGGGTGGGCGCACGGATGGACCGATGCCGACAGCCAGGCGCTGACCAATCCCGTCGCCCGGAAGCGGCCCAATCCCTGGGGCCTGTACGACATGCACGGCAATGTCTGGGAATGGGGCGCAGACGATTTCGTCGTGTCGTATGAGGGGGCGCCGACCGACGGCTCCGCCCGCATCGAAGAGAAACTGACAAAAGTGCTGCGCGGCGGTTCGTGGAGCAACAACACCAGGTTCTGGATCGCCGGCAGCGGCGCCCGGTTCAACTCCGCCCCAGGCAACGCGTCAAACAATATCGGGTTCCGCGTAGTCCTCCCTTTGGAGTGATGGGGGATGCTATTCCTCCATGCACTTCTTTGCCGACAAGCAGCAACGGCCCGGAAATACGGCATAAAATTTTACCTGTATCTTAATGAACCCCGGTACATGACATGGGCGGGGCTGTGGTGCTCAAGGCCGCCCGGACCCATATCCTGGCCGGTCGCCTGCCCGTGTTCTGCAGCGAACCCAATCTCTACCGCTGCGCCGGGTTGGAGCCAGCCGACTACGAGATCGTCAGCATCAAGAGCCCGGGTTCGTTCCGGCCCAATTTTGCGCCGATCACCGAGGCGGTCCTCTACCTGGATATGCCCGGGGTGGCGTCTGCCAATCTGGCGTCGATGCCCTGGCAGAAAGTGCGGCGGCCGTTGTTTCCACTGGATCGGGAGGCGGAGTGCCGCCTGGATGTGTGGGCAGGTCGCTTTTAGACCAGGAATCGCGCGGGAAAAGATCATCACACGTTAGCCGTGACCGCTTTCGCCAGGATCTGCTCACCCACCTTCCTTTTCCCTGGGCGAAAAAAAGGAACCTGTCCCTCCTGGCTCCCTCCGCGGCAAAAGTAATGACCATTGAAATCGGGCCTGGCCAGGAGTAGAAACGCCTCGCCGAAATGGAATCAAGATTTCTGATACGCACCACAAAAAATCCCGAATCTGGTTAGGCGGATCGGGTTGAGACGATAGATTGGTTGTCGTTTTTCCGGTATCGGACCCCATCTCCTTGGTCATGGGTGAACGTGTTCAGTCGGCTACAAAACCGAGCCCGAAATCTCCTTCCCGCCGCGAAGGCGGTGTCGGATTCATGCGACCTGAGAAGTTTCAACCCCTTTGAAAAAAGGAATCAGACCTCTTCATGAAACACTTTTGTCCTGTCCCGCTATTGGTGATCCTGGTCTTCGTGGCCGGCACCAGATCTTTTGGAGATACAGCGTTGAACAACTTCGTCACCCAACTCTTGCGGATCGAGGCCGGTAAGGCCGCCGCGGCGGACGCTTACCACTTCGAGAACCCGCGGCGCGGCTGGATCTTTCTCCGGGCGTTGACCGGCACCGGGACCTCCGACGGCATCGCTCTTGCGATTGATGCATCTGCCGAGAACGGCAGCCACGGCCACGTGATCCACCAGGGAATAAATGGAAAGCCCCTGGAAGTGATGCGTTATCTTTCCGCGGGCAAACACACCGTCGAAGTCACCGTGGCGGACGGTGCGCGCCTGGACAGCCTGATTGTCCGGACCATGCCGGAGATCCTCTACGCGAACTTCCCCATGAGCGCCATTACCAAGGCCTATCCACGGTACGATTGGGCTTATTTGAAACGGATCGGCATGCTCGACAACATCAACACGATCGTCGGCGCCCGACGCGGCGGCTATGAACGGGAGAAGAGCGAGTGGCGTGGCATGGGGCGCCGTTGGATTGTCGAATGCCCGGTGATTGGCCTGCCGGGGGGCGAGAAGGTGACGGCGGACCAGGCCTACGATTTCTGGCGCCCGCATCGCGGCCTCAGCGGTCCAGAGCTGGACGGCGTCATTGCGGACGAATTTTACCCGGCTCGACGCGAAAACTACGGTGCATGGGTTTCAGCCCTGAGCCGTATTCAAGGAGAGATCGGGGACCGGGTTTTTATTCCGTATGTCGCCGGCAGTCCGGAGGGCTTGCGGGATTTCCTTGCGCCGCTCACCAAGTCGGGTGTTCGTTTTGCGTACGAGACCTATCTGCACGAGCGCCCAACCGAAGCCGAGGCTCGCGCCTTCCTCAAGGAGCGGCTCAGCGATCGCATGACCCGGCTCAATGCCGTAGTGCCGGGAGCCGCCGGGAATGCGATCATCGTCCTTGGCCTGCTCTCAGCGCCGAACGAGAGCCTGAGCAAGTATCCCCTGGCTAATTACAAAGTGTACATGGACATGCAGTTCAATATTCTTGCCAATGACCCTGCGTTCAAAGGCCTCTATGGCGTGATGGAGTATCTGACGGCGTACGCCGACGAAGAATACCTGCGCTGGGCCGTGCACCTCTATCGCCATTACTGTATCGAGGGCAAGACCGACATGCTTTCCGTGGATCCGTACACGCTCACGCACGTCTCAAATCCCAATTTCGAGGACGGCACGGACGGCTGGGACGTGTCAGCTGCTGCGGAAGGAAGCGTCACGACCGGTTCGATGGACGGGTACGGATGGCTGATGTTGTTTTACCCCAAAGACAATCAGGGCGACACGTTTCTGACCATGAAACGCGTCGCGGCCAAACCCAATTCGGTGTCACAGGTCATTGGCGACCTGGAGCCAGGCCGGTATTACTCGGTCAAACTGTTCACCTCCGACCGTAACAACCTGGGCACGGAAGCGAAACATGCCGTTTCGATTCGTCTTGACAATGTCGACGTCATCCCCGACAAATGCTTCCGGGAAGTGTTTCACAATTGCTATTCGCACGAGGCCCATGGCTTCAATTACGAGAACAAGGCCTGGTTCAATTATCATTTCTTAGTCTTTCGTGCAAAAGGAAAAACGGCGGGCATTACAATCTCTGACTGGGCGGACGAAAGCGATCCGAACGGGGCGATTGGGCAGGAGCTGTCTTTCAACTTTGTCGAGATCGAACCGTATCTGATGGACTCAGCAGACGATCAGTGACGATCTGCCGGGTGCAGAATGAACCGCTGATCAACGCCAATTTGTACCTACTCAAGTCGTATGTGCAGATACGATTTATTCTGGGAAAAGTGTCATCCGGCGAATGATGCACGCCAAAAAAATCGCTGTATCCTTTTTATCCTGACCGACCAGCAGAGGACCGGCTTTTGAATCGACATGACTCCGACGGTCCCAGCGATCGCGAAGTTGATCTAACCCCTGTTGATGATGTGGTCGACAATCCGGTCGTTGCCGGCATTGCCTTTGGTTGCCATCCGGTGAATCTTCATTCATGCCGGGATCTGATCACCGACGTTGGAATTGACGATTCCCTGCCCGGACAACCGCATGGGATCCTTATCGGACAGTGCCACGATGCGCACGTCGTCGCGCCGCCGTACACGTCCAGGTGGAGCGATCCCATCATACCCAATCCGATTACACCGACATTTAACATGGTCAGCCTGCCGGCGTGCCTGGTACGACGGGCACTTGAATCACCGTGACGGCTTGCGCTGCGAGCGCTTCGCGCAGCGCCGGCACGAGTTCTTCCTGTTTTTCAATCCGAACGCCGCGGCAGCCGAGACCTTCGGCCACCTTGTCGAACCGGGTAGGACCCAGGATGGAGTGCAGCGGCCGGCCGTACTGTTTTACGTGGCCAGTCACCGAGATGCCCCATTGTTCGTCATCCGCGACAACGGCAACAAAGTGCAGCCCCTGCCGGGACGCGCATTCCAATTCCCCAAGTGTAAATGTAAACGAACCATCCCCGGACAAAAGAATGACCGGCCGCTGGGGATAAAGGGCGCGAGCCGCCATGGCGCCGGGCAGACCCAGGCCCACAACGCCGCTGGCACCGGCGGTTATCCAGTGTCCTGGATATCGATCGGTGACCAACGTCTGATGGCACCATTGGCCGATGTTGCCGCCATCCACCACGAATACCGTATCGTTTGTCAGCACCTCGCCGATAGCGACGACGACATCCCGTCCGTTGATACCCGCCGGCAATTGGTTTGCAGCGTCGAGGCAGCTACGCCGATGCGTTTCCAGGCGCCGATGCGCCTCCGCCAGCCACTCTGGGCTGGGTGGACAATCCGCAGTGTCACACGCCGCCGCCAATTGCTCGAGGACGACGGCCGGCGAGCCCTGGATGCTGATGTGTGCCTCGAGGCCCTGTCGAAGGCGCCCGGCATCGGCATGAATACGAATGACCGTGGCGCTCTCCGCAATTGCGGGCGTCGAAATATGGCCGACGCGATAATCGAATTCTGCGCCGGCCAGAAGGATCAGGTCGGCGTCGGCAAGCAATTCAGGCCCGCCCGTAGCGGCGCCGATGACACCCATGAATTCTGCCATTGACTCCGGGATGCTGCCGCGATCCCAGATGGGTATGGTGACGGGAATCTGCTGTTGCCGGGCGAATTGTGCCAATGCCACTTCGCCGCGGGCGTAGTATACGCCGCTGCCGGCTATCAGCAGCGGGCGCTCGGCCTGCCGCAGCAGGTCCACGGCGTGCTGGATCGCATCTGGAGTCGCTGCCCCATCGACGCGCACCGTCCCGCTGCGCACATGTGCTCTCGGCGCCGCATTGGCATCGACCTCCGCCGCCGCGACATCCATGGGCAGGGAGAGATGAACCGGCCCCGGCCGCCCACTGGTCGCAGCTGCAAACGCCTCGTGAACCAGTTGCGGAACGCGTTCAGGCACGTCGAGCAGCCTGGCATATTTACACACCGGCGCCGACATGGCGACGGGATTGAAATCCTGAAATTCGCCCCAGCCCAGGCTCTGCAGTGGCTCAATGCCGGTGATCAGCAGCATGGGCGCGCCGTCGAACCAGGCATTCAGCACACCGGTGAGCGCGTTGGCGTGCGCTACCGCGCCGCTTACGGCGCAGACGCCCACGGTGCGGCTCAGCCGTCCCGTAATCTCCGCCATGTAGCTGGCCGCCTGTTCGTTGCGTACGTCAATCAAGCGCATCCCGGCCCGGTCGCAGGCCAAATAAAAAGGATCGAGACCGTGGCCGTTCAGCGTTGCCACGAAAGGGACGCCTCGAGCCTGGAGCTCTTCAACCAGTAAATCTGCGGCTGTCATTTGTCTTTCTGCCGATGGGTTTTGATTTTTTCGCGTGTGTGTGTGGGGGGGGGATGGTACAACCGATGGCCAGGAAATGCAACAGCCTGGTCGATGTTGTCCGGCCCGGTGCCGAAGCGGACGATGGCCTTGCGACGCGCGAGGGCCGGTCAATCCATCAGCAAGCCCCCATTGACATCGAGGATTTCACCGGTGATATAGCGAGCATCGTCGGAGGCCAGGAAGGCGATCGCCTTGGCAACGTCGATAGGCTCTCCCGGCATTTTGCCCAGGGGGATTCTCTCGAAGAAGTTCTCGACGCCGGACAGACCCTTGAGGAAATCGGTTTGAATGATGCCCGGAGCTACGCAATTGACGGTAATGTTGTGAGCGGCAAGGGCTGAGGCAAAGGTCTTCGTCATGCAGATAACGGCCGCCTTGGACGCCGAGTAGTGGGCCCCGACGAGCAATCCCCCGGTCTTGCCCGCTTGCGAGGAGAGGTTGATGATCCGTCCACTCCTCTGTCTCTTCATTGCGCCGGCCACGGCCTGGCAGCCGAACAGAACGGCCTTGGCGTTGACGGCAAATACACGATCCCACTGCGACTCGGTGAGCTCTTCGAAGGGAACGACATCGTAAGTAGCGGCGGCATTGACCAGAATATCGATCGTGCCGAAGCGCTCTAAGAGCTCTCGGCTCATTTTCTCCCACCCGTCCTTGTCGGCAACATCCAGGACATAGCTGCCGGCACGGTCGTCGATCTCGTTGACGGCGTCCACCGCCGCAGCGACCTTGTCGGCATTGATGTCGACCAGGGTGCAGATGGCGCCGCGCCGCGCAAATTCCTGAACGGTGGCCAGGCCGATCCCCTGGGCAGCGCCGGTGACGACGGCAACTCTGTGCTCGAGGCTACTGATGACAGTTCCTCCTAATTAATGACGCTGTATAATGCTACTACTTGGTTGTTTCGCAAGACAGAAAGGTGATTGTTCGGCGATCATTTCGTGCTTCGGGTCCTCCGCCAGGCGAACTGTCGGGCTTGGATAACATTACCGCTTGCGGTCTTGAAACCGATCCGGTATCGCACGGTACTACTACGTTCCCTGGTCTTGATGCGCAGCAGTGAGGTCAGCTTCGAGAGCTGCTGACTGGAAGGGAATTGCTTTTGCCGACCAGTTGTACTGGTCCCCGGCAAGGTCTGGGCTCGCTACAATCATCGCCGTGTGTTGCAACGGGGCAATGGTGGTTCAATGAACCGAATGACGCATACTTCAACGCCAATCAGGACGCGGGTTTGATGATAACGTTCCTTAACACCATAGACGGGCACTGACTCGGCCACAGGAAGCAATTCGTGATCAATTCCCCACCACCCGCTCGCCCTTGCGGTTGCGGACCTTTTTGATGAAGAGCTTGCGGCCGAAATAGTGCATCAACTTACGGACCCACGTAGTCTTGCGCTGTGGAAAGAGGTTGGTATCGACGTGCGCCATGGACTCGCCGAAGAAATGGCTGATGGTACCCAACTCCTCGCCAATGTCCAGAACATCGCAGGTGGCCTCGCCGACGTTAAGCCAGTCGTCGTAGACGGCGTGGCTGCCGAGCCATTCGAAGTCCCGTTCGCCGAAGGCTTCCTCAGCGAGTTTGTAAAAGCGTTTGTCGTCCGCGGGGTCGAGTCCCATTTTCTTCATGCCGACGTATTCGACGGCAAGCAGGTCGCGGCCGCCGATCACCGTGTTGGTCTGGTGGACGTTGCCTTCGCGAATGACATTGCCGGCCGCGTCCTTGATGACGTCGAAGCCTTCCTTGTATCCGAGCGGGCCGTCAAGGGACCATGTCGCATCGATCGCCGAGAAGTGCACCGGAAAGTGCTTCAACGCCTGTACCGTGGAGGTGTCGACTTCACGTTTGGCGTGGTACTCCTTGAACTTGTCGACCGCGGGCAGGCAGCCGTAGGTGTTCTTGATCACGAGGGTACAGCGCGACACGTCATGTGTCTTGTTCTTGGCGAATGAAATCCGGAAATCCGCGTCGCGCCAGGATGCACCGACGAAATGGTCGCCCAGCACGCCGCCGTAATCATACGGGAACTGTTCGTTCGTCAAGTCGTGGACAGCGTAGCCGTCGCTGTTCAGACCGATCACGCGTGCAACGTGATTGACCGAGCGGTTGCGGTACCAGAGGTTGTAAACATTCTGGGCCTCGACCACACGCAAACGGGTGTAGCCAGCATCGCGCAGCTTGTTGAGCCAGTGTTCGACGAGCTGGGGGTCGGTGTAGACCAGGGGCGGGTCTTCGGTTTTGATCGTCATCATGAAGTTGGGTTTCATGGCAATCAGGAAGTCGTCTTTCGCCTTGCCCGACTGCGCGCGCACAGCTTCGAGGGTCTCGAAGAAGCGGGACTGCTCGAGCATCTGGTCGAAGGCCCCATATTTGTCCGGGTTGACAACTGCAGCAACAATGGAAGGGACGTCGATATCGCGGACGTCAGTGTTGGGAATACTCATGGCGGATAAGCTACTGCGGTGAGGTTGGGCAGACAAACAACTGGTAGGGAATTGCTTTTCACGACCAGTAGTACTGGTCTCCGGCAAGGTCCGAGTTCACTACAACCATCGCCCTGTGTTGCAACGGGGCATTGGCGCCTTGTCCGGCCGGCTGAGGGGGGCGCTATTTCCCCGCCTCTTTCTGCGGCAGCAGGCGACGGAGAACATCCTCGATACTCAGCGGATCCACAGCCCCGTCACGGTTCGAGTTGACGATGATGCGATTGAACTGCAATCCCTGAATAGCCTGCATGGCGTTGTAGTAATCGCCGCCCGGCTCACTAAGCGCTGCGGTCAGGCCTTCGATGCGTTTCGCCTCTTCGAGTTGCAGCAACAGCTTTGCGCGCGCCTCGGACTCGGTGTAGGCGCGATCGGCTTCAGCCATTGTTGTCTTGACGTACAACAATGTCTGAGCATCAATTTTGGCAATGGCGATCTCGTTGGTGCTGCGTAACTCCTGCAACAGCTTGTCCCACTCGGCTTCCGCGATTTTCACGGCGGCTTGGATCTCTTTCTCCATGCCCTTGGTGACCTTCTCTTCCTCGAACTGTCCGAGCTTCGCTTCTTCCAGCTTGGAAAGCTGTTTCTGCAGCTGTTTGTCCTGCAGTTTGCTCTCGTACTCGGGTTGGAATTCAAGGCCCCGGATGAGGATCGACTCGGCCTTGAGATGGAATTTTACCAACGCCGTGTTGAGGACGGTTACCGTGGTGCTCTGGAGCGCCGTGCGCTTATCGGTGTCCTGATACTCTTCCGAGGTCAGCTGGGCGAGCTCGCCGCGCAACACGCCTTCCATCGTCGACTGTGCGCGGTCCTGATAACTGCTCTGGATGCCGTCCTTGACGATCTGGTGAGCTTCATCGGGGATGATGCTGTAGAGCACGCTGACGTCGAGATACGCGATGTTGTTGTCCCGGGTCCGAATGTGCATTGTCTTGCGTTTGCGAATGATTTTCGACTCCTGCTGCTGAGCGGTATCCTTGCCGACGAAGTGAATCACGTGCATGCGCTTGTCAAGCATGTGCCAGCGGAACAGCGGGCGAAACGAGAAATGATAGCCCATGGGAAAGTCCTTTTCGACGACACCGCCGGCGCCGAAGAGATGTTGTTTCACACCGAAGTTGGCAACGGGCACCTGTTTAAAGAACATGCCGAGCAGCACCAGTTTGATGAGAATGGCGATCAGGACGAGGCCGGCGATCGTATAGAGGACTTTTTTCATTTCGCACCTCCCGCAGACCGGTTCAACCGATCAAATACACCTTCGATCTCAAGGCGGTCGGGGGCAGGGTCCTGCTGGTACGGTATAACATCGATCTTCATCTCGGCAATCTTGCGGGCGTATTCGCGCCAGACGATGCCGCGCCCGTCCGTGGCGTAGGCGCCGATCTCCTTGCGCAGGCCGTCGATCTCGTTCCGGTACTTGACGTTGAAGCCCTTCGCCTGGATCTCCGCCTCTCGCAGCACTGCCGCAGCGGCATTTATCCGTTCGATCTGATAAGCGTCCGCTGTTTTTTCGCCCTTGATTTGAGCCTGTTCCGCGGCCAGCCTGGCCGACTCCAGATCTCCGGTCAATTCCTGCTTGGCCACTTCCTTTTCGCGATTGACACTGGCCAGTTGCGTCTTCCGTGCGTTCGTCAGCTTCTCGCGCTGAGCCTTCAGCCGTTCGACTTCCTGGTTGGCCACTTTGCGCTGTTCGATCGCCCTTTCGTAGGCCGCATCGAACTTTGGCTTCGGACAGATCAACTGGACGAGGCGAAGCCCGTGCGGCTGGAGCATGTCATTGAGGCGCCGCTGTGCAGTCTCGATGGCGACGCCGTACTTGGTTGGGTCGGTCACTTCCGCGACAGAGAAGCGGCCGAACTCATCCCGCAACACCGACCGCGCCATGCTGCGGATCCAGAACTGCTTGAAGTCCTCACCAGGGCCGGATTCGTTGAGCACGTGTACGGCTTCGGCGGTCAGGATCTGGTACTGGATTTCGAGCGAGTCGAAAAAGAAGGTGCTGCCGTCCATGGCGCGCACGGTCAGTTTTTGGACCCGGTTCGGGCCCAGATCATACTCGCCTTCCATGACGAACTTGTTCGGTGTCTTGTCGAGAATGAAAATCTCCTGCACAATCGGCAGGTGAAACTTGATCCCCGGCTGGGTGATGATCTCCTGTTTCCCGGACAGATAGTTCACTTTGATTCCGACCTGCTCGGCCGAGATTTCCCGGTACATCCGCAGATTGAGCACCAGAAAAATCAGGCCGACAACAATGACCAAAAAGGGGATGATCCGCCTTACTGCATCAGCGTTAAGCTCGGGGGGGGTGAGTCGTTTTATGCTGATGTCGAGCCTCCGTAAATAATCTTCTGCCAATCCACTCATTCTCTCAGAGTGTAACGGGCCCTAACTTAGGGTCACTTCCACCAAATGCCACAACGTATGGTTACATTAAGCTCACAATCTGGGCGACATTGACATATCTGTCAGTTGTAGCCACGACAGGGGCCGGCGCATCTGGAAATTCGTACGCACCGTTATTCACCGATTTACAATGGTGGCTCCCGGGAATAGATTGAATGCAGATTTCCATACGGGTTTCCCCGCGTAGTTGTATGGACAAAGCCTGTGTTTCGCGGTCCGGCCCGCCCGATTCCCTCAATTGGCCGGGCCTGCCGCTGGTTGCGACGACTGCTCGATTGCCCTGCCGGAAAATTGCGCTGCAGAATGAATACCTGCATATCGAGGACAAGCGATGAACATGCTGCGGATCGGGCTCGCCCAATGCGAGCAGGTGGACGGGCTGGACCGTAACGCGGAGACGATCTTCCGCTTCCTGACACGGGCCGGCGAAGCAGGCGTGCAGGTTCTTTGTTTCCCGGAGACGCAGACCGTGGGCTATCGGGTGGACATCTCGACGCCCGATACAGTGGTGTCGGCGACCGAGCTGGATGGCCTGCATCGGTGCGTGGCCGACCGCTGCCGTGGGTTGGGGATGGCCTGTATTCTCGGTACCGAGACCCCCACGGAGGCAGGCAAGCCGTACAACTCGGCCCTCGTCATCTCGGAGACGGGAGAGATCCTGGGTGCCCATCACAAGGCCCGGCTCACGCCCCTCGATGCAGTGGCTTACTCGCCCGGCGAGACATTCCAGACGTTCGATCTGTTCGGTATCCGCATCGGCGTGGTGATCTGTTTCGAGGGGTTCCGGTTTCCCGAGACCACACGCGAGTGCGTGGCCCAGGGCGCCCAGGTCGTGTTCCACCCGCAGAACAACACGACGCGGCCGAACGACTGGAAAATCCCCATTCATCACGCGATGATCACCACGCGGGCGGCGGAAAACACAATCTGGTTCGCCTCGTGCAACGCCTGCCTGGTGCCGAACCAGAATTCGCAGTCGCTGGTCATTGCGCCCGATGGCCGGGTGCATGCGGAGGCGCCGCTCAAAGAGGAGACCCTTGTCGTGGCAGACATCGACGTGGACCTCGCGACCCGGGCCATGTTCAACTTCGATTTGGAGGGTTGCGCACCGTTGTTGTTCGGCGATACCGTTCGTCTTGACGAGTTCGCCGATGTGTTTCGCGAACGGTAGGCAACCGTTTCAATAGAAGTATTATGAACGGCTCAAACCTCACCCTCTGGCACAGCGAACCCGCTGAGGATCGGATTCGGGCGTTGTCGGTCGGCAATGGCCGATTAGGCGCCACGGTGTATGGCAGCCTGCAAAATGAACGCTTGCGTATTTGTCGTGGCCGCATTCATGCGGTCGATTCTTCGGTGGCCTGCTCGCAGCCCCGATGAACCGCGGCACTGCAAAGGGCATCCAGAAAGTCCATCGTCGGCGCCCAGATGCGCCTGCGTCACGTGCTAGGCGTACAATCGCCGCCAGCGGGCCGCCTTTTGGTGCGCCCGAAATGGCAATCCCTCGCCCTGCCGACTAACGCACCAGCTGACCGTAACGCACTGCACCGGCAGATAAGACCTAATGCTAAACCTGTCTTCACGCCGACACGATCGAGCCGCGTCTGGAGAAGTTGCCCGTTTGAATCCCGCTGCCTCCCCCGACCGGTCGACCCGGTATCTACGACGCTCAGAAAACCGCCGCCACTCAATACTTCCAGGCTGCCGTTGATGATCCCGAATCCAATTGAGGTTCAGGTGTTGGGTAGCCGTAACAAATACTCTGGAGTTATGAAATTATGAAACGACTGGACGGACAGATTGCCTGGATCGGCGGTGGTGCCTCGGGAATGGGTGAAGCTGCTGCCGAGCTCTGCGCGGAGGAGGGAGCGAAGGTGGTTGTTGCGGACATACAAGTCGAGCGCGGCCAGGAAGTTGTCGAAAGAATTGCCGGACCTTGCTCGACATTCGCTCGCGACGCGAATCAGAGCGCGTCGCGGTCGGCCAGTGCCTTCAGTTCATCCAGGTCGCCGACACGTTCGGCCAGGGCTTTGGCTTCCCTGGCAGCCTGGGCATCGGCCTGGGCCTTTTCGATCTGGTTGCGGATGGTGCTGTTGTAGTAGATAACGTATGCCGTGGCATTTTCGGCCTGGCTTACCGAAATCGAAATATCGGCAGTAGCCAACAGCTTGACGATCCCCGGATCAGTGAAGTATTTCTCGGTCACCGTATGCTGGATCAGCTTGAGACCGACCGGATCTTTCTTTGCTGTCTTATCCTCACGCAAATCCATTGTCAAACGGACGTGGAAAAGCTGACTGTTGAGGAATTGATAGCGGATCTCCGTGATCGTGCCGTCGCCGGGTGCAACATACTGGGCGTACCCACGCTTCTCCTTCACCAGCTGTGCGCCAGGGACCACCATCTGCAGCTCGGCAGGGCTCTGCCCCCATTTTGTCTGATCGTAACCCTCAATGATTTTCGGTGGATCGACAACCACCGGTTCCAGGTCATCGACTTCCTGTGCATGAAGGGCAACGCAGCTGGAGAATAGGATGAGTGCGAGCATTCGGTTCATGGCGATTATATCCTGTTGGTTTATTGGCACCAATAAAAAGCCCGGAAGCCAAAATATGACTTCCGGGCGTAGGAATTGAAATGTCTTCGCCGATTATTACGGTGTCTTCGAGTCGATCAGGCCTTGGGTGTTGCTGAGCATGGACGCCAGGCAATCCGCGTCGTCGCCGAACGTGCCAGGGCAGACATTGACGCCGATCAAGGCGAGCTGGCCAAGCGTGTCGACGCAATCGGCAACCGCTGCAAAGTTGGTCAGGTCCGCGCCCAGCTTGCACACGGCGTTGAAGACGATCGTCTCGATGTCGTCGCAATTGACACAAGCCGTGCCGGGCCCCTGTGACCCCTGCGGCCCCTGTGCGCCTGTGGCACCGTCGTTGCCGGCCAGGCCCTGCTCGCCCTGCGCCCCCTGCGGGCCTGCGGCACCGTCCGCACCGGCGGCACCGTCCGCGCCCTGCTTGCCCTGCGGCCCCTGCTCGCCCTGCGGTCCCTGCGAGCCGGCGCTGGCCGTCTCCCATGACGCCAGGCCATCACCATCGGAGGTCAGGACTTTACCTGCGCCGGGATCGCCGCCAGTAATTTTTACCTGCCCGGCAACTTCAAGCTTGGTTCCCGGAGTCGTTGTCCCGATGCCGACGTTACCGCCCGCTTCGAGCACCATTGTAGACGCAGTTGCGCCGTTTTTAGTAAAAAGATAAATATTCCCGGTGGAGGATTGACTGCCCATCCAGGTATCAGTGCCGTCTCTTTGGATCATAAACCCATCGGAGTTGGCCGTTCCATTCGTCATTTTGAAAGTGACTGAGCTGCCACCTTTATGGAGATGCAGCTCACGAGTCGGCTCCGATGTGCCGACGCCGACGTTGCCGTTGGGGAGAACGACCATTCTCTGAGCCCCACTCGTCTCAAGAACCACGGGGCCGGTATTCCCGGCGTAGGATACGGCGGTGACCGTACCGGCCACATCCAGCTTCGCAGCCGGTTCCGTTGTTCCGATACCGACGTTGCCGCCCGCTTCAAGCACCATTGTAGACGCAGTTGCGCCGTTTTTAGTGAAAAGATAAATACCCCCGGTGGAGGATTGACTGCCAATCCAGGTATCACCACCGCTCTCTCTTTGGATCATAAACCCATCGCCGCTGGCCGTTCCAGCCGTCATTTTGAAAGTGACTGAGCTGCCACCTTTATGGAGATGCAGCTCACGAGTCGGCTCCGATGTGCCGACGCCGACGTTGCCGTTGGGGAGAACGACCATTCTCTGAGCCCCACTCGTCTCAAGAACCACGGGGCCGGTATTCCCGGCGTAGGATACGGCGGTGACCGTACCGGCCACATCCAGCTTCGCAGCCGGTTCCGCTGTCCCGATACCGACGTTACCGCTGTCTTGAAGCACGATTGTAGACCCAGTTGCGAAGTTTTTTGCACCAAGGTAAATATGGCCACTGGGGTGTTCATTGCCCATGTAGGTATCGAGGCCGGATCTTTGGATAATAAACCCATTGGGGCTGGTAGCACCATGCTCAAGTTTGAAAGTGACTTGGCTGTGTCTAAAGAGGTGCAGGGGACGCCCCGGCGACGATGTGCCGATGCCGACGTTGCCGGGGAGCGCCGTATAAATTTCATTACCGTTAACGACCCAGTCGC
>CAJWLW010000039.1 GCA_913042885.1 uncultured Lentisphaeria bacterium
CGCCACCAGCGCCAGGGCCGCGGCGATCGGCGCGTCACCGGCACCAATCAGGCACGGGCCTTCGAGGCACGTCGTGTCGACGTAGTCCTTGAGCTGCACGAACCGCAGATGATCCTGCACCGCCGCGAACGCCTGTTCGACCGTCTTGCCCGTGCTCAGTGAGTTCGTCAGGTCCCAGATAACACCGAAGTTGGCGGCCGTTGTTCTGCTGGTAAGCTCACGCACCAGATCCGGTTCACAGAACACGTCGTGCGTTTCCAGCAGGATCTCGATGCCGTCGTCAGCCGCATAGTCGGCAATCTCCGAGATCGCCGCTGCGACATAGTCCAGGCAGCGCTCGCGGGGAATCTCCGGCGGCAGCGCCTTGGCCGCATTCTGGCCGAAGACACGGACCCTCGGCGCGCCCAGATCGCGGGCCAGATCAACGAACTCCTTGACACCTGCGACATTGGCGGCGCGCACCGCCGGCTCCGCTTCGATAAAGTCGCTGTAGGCGTTGACCATGGCGATTTCGAGATTGTGGCGGGCGAACAACTGACGCAGACGGCGCCGGTCCTCCGGCGCCAGGCTCGGCGCGAAGTTGGAAGGCTGGTGGCGTGGCGACAGCTCGGCACCATCATAACCGCACTCGGCAGCCTGCGCCGCCATCTCTTCGGCAGTCCAGTTCGGACAGGCAAGAGTTGAGAATCCCAGTTTCATACTCCCGCAATCTCCTCGATCAATGTCATCGTCTTGAGGGCCTCGGCAAAGTCAGTTTCAGGCGTCCGGTCATGGCGCAGGCAGTCGATGAAATGCTGACTCTCCTGCAGGTACCCGTAGATGCGATGCGTAACACCGTCGCCCTTGAGTTTGCACGCCTGCACTGCGGATTCCGCAACTCCGGTGAGTTCACTTGTCCGGATAATGCCGCGTTCTTCGTCGCCGGCGACTACCCGGGCGGTGCCGGGCGGTTCGATAAAGACGCTGATGCCGTGACCATGAATCTCGAAGCGCTCGACCCGGCCGCCGGCCGCGAAGTTGCAGAGGAGCACCCCCTGCGCACGACTGAACTCGATCAACGCGTGAAAGCTGTTCTGGTAATCATGAATCACCCGGTCGACAGCACTCTGCACAGTACGTACCTCACCCCCGAGCCAGCGCAGCAGGTCGACGCTGTGGATGGTGTCATACAACAGGATGCTGTGGGCGATTTCCGGGTTGTAGGGACATTCTGCCGCCGCTGCAAAGTTCTTGAAGTACTGCGCCACGGCGAGTGTGATCGGGCCTTCCGCCTCGACGATGCGCCGGGCCTCGCGGATCAGGGGCGCAAAGCGGCGGTTGAAGCCGACCATAGTCTTGCCACCGTTCTGTGCCGCCAGCTCCAGCCATCGCCGCAGTTGTTGGGAAGTCAGCCCTGGCGGTTTCTCGACGAAGACACTCAGCCCCTGTTCGAGGCAGCGGGTCACCGGTTCCTCGAGCGCATCGGGTGCCATGATGATATAGACCGCATCCGGCGCCGCGGTGTCGATCATCGTCTGCAGACAAGTAAAGCGATCGGTGATGTTGTACTTGTCGCCGATGTGGTGCATCCGGTCTTCGAGCAAATCGCAGATCGCCACGATACGGCAATCATCGATCTCCATCAACGACGGGTAGTGGACCCAGTCCGCGAACATCCCCGCTCCGACAATGGCGATCTTGACTTCATTCATGGTTTGACAGCGACCTTATCATGCCATGTTGGCGTGTCGGAGTACCGGAATGGAAAGAGTTGCGGAGATTACGCACAACCGGAAAAAATGTAAAATGTCCATCACCCATCACTCTCCTGCAAACTTCTATCCTGCAGCATTCTCGGCCGCCAGTCGCCCGCTGGTGACAGCCCAGCAGATATGCAGCCCGTGGCCCCAGATGATCATGCCGCCCTGGGCGCCGGTGCCACCGGCGTAAAGCCCCGGAATCGGTCTGTTATCGTTGTCCAGCACCTGCAGTTTGTCGTTGATCGCGAGTCCCCCCTCGGTGATCACGATCCATCCCTTCGCCGGTCCCAGAGCGTGGAACGGCGGTTTCCCGAGACCACTGCCGAAATGCTCGCGGCCAAAGGCGTCATCACCATCGTTTTTCGCTGCGGCCGCTTCCAGGCCCGCGGCCGGCACACCAATCTGCGACGCCAATGCAGCCAGTGTATCGGCTTCCGCATAGACGTCGGGGCGCAGGCGTTTGTAGTCCTTGACGTAGGCGTACGATATCCCGGGCGCTGTGGAAATATAGTGTGGCCACGCCGAAAACTTCTCGGCAATCGTCTGGTCGAAGATGATCCAGGCGACCTTGTCCTGTTGCGTAGGAATGCCGTAAGCCGGCTCGTCGAGCTCGTTGATGAAACGCTCACCCGACTTGTTTATCAGGATGGCGCCGGCCTCGAACAACATCGGCTCCGGATGCTGCCAGGTCACCAGCAGTGATTTGACGATGTGCTGGAAGACGAACGACGGCATCAGGCCGGTCGCCAGCGACATCAGCTTCGCAGCCAACGGCGTCGTCGGCAGCATCTGCGCAAACGGCGGTCGCGGCGGCGGCACAAAGCGAATCTGCGGACCGAGCATGACATCCATGTTGTGCAGCGCCGCACCGGCAGCAATGCCGAGGAGCTGACCTTCGCCCGTCGCCATCGGGTTGATGCCCTCGATTTCAGCCGCCGCTTCTGAGATGTACTGCCGTTTCAGTTCGACGTTCGAGGAAAAATCCCCGGTAGCAAGCACGACACCGCGTTCTGCTTTGACGCTCACGTATTTGCCATCAGCAGTACGAACGCGGACACCCAAAACACGACCGTCCTGCAGATATAGCGCCTCGACCAATGAATCAATGCGGATGTCGACACCGAACCGCATCGCGTGCCGGTGCATGACGGCGACGTACGCCTTGGCGTTCGGCACGATGTTGTGCATGCGCGGCACCCGGTTCGGCGGCTCGGAGATGGGCCCGTGATATTGCACACCGAGGCGGCGCAGCCACTCGATGGTGGCGCCGGAGTTGCGGGTAAAAAACAGCCGGAGTTCGTTGTTCGATCGCGACTCGAGCCCGGGATGGAACTTGCCGATATCCTCGTTGTGGGCTTCGGGACTGTCCTCGATACCCTCGGCCTTCTGCATCGACGTGCAGCACGCCGTCATCGACCCGACCGCAATGCCCGTTGTGCCGCCGAGGTGCGGGTTCTTTTCGAATAGAACCACACGCGCACCAAGCTCGCCACCACGCACAGCCGCCGCCAGACCGGTGCCGCCGCCACCGACAATGACCAGGTCCGCGCTCTCGTCAAAATGATCCGGCGGCGCCAGTCGCCGCGACGTGTCATTCATTTACTGTATCCCCGGGGAGGTGTGAACGCGTACATATGCCCATCGGCGCTCGCTATATAGAGCACGTTGCCGCTGATGCCAGGTGAAGAAGTAATGGGAACACCCAGCGAACAGGACCAGATCAATGTGCCATCGGCGATATCAATGCCACGCAGGGTACCGTCGTTGGCGCCAATATAGAGCACACCACCGGAAATGACCGGCGATGCACAAACCCCCGGTTCGTCACGCATGGCATGGCCGACTGTATATATTGCCATGTCCGTCGCGATTCGCCACAAAACCTCACCGGTATCTTCCGCGAGTGCGACCACATCGCCATTTCCCAACCCTATGTAGAACACGCCGTCCTTGTACGCTGCGGAGCCGGTTACAATCCTGTGGGAGTATTTCTCGCTGCTCGGCGTCGTGTTCTTCCAGGCACATTCTCCGGTGGCCCGGTCGATCGTCCCGTAGGTGCCGTCCATCGACCCGTACAGCAGATAATTCCGACCGACCACCGGGGTGGTGGTGATTCGAAAGGCGCCCTCCCACAAGGTGCGTTCCCAGATTGTTGCGCCTGTTTCAGCGTCCAGCGCATGAATCCCGACGCCACTGCCGGCGTAGAGCACAGCATCGGCAAGCGACGGACATTGCTGCTGCCAGAACACGTTGTATCCGGGCAAATCATCAACACGCCAGAGTTCCCTGCCGCTGGCCGGATCGAGGCAGGCGAACACGGGACCGCCGCCGTTGACATAGAGCTTGCCGCCGGAGACCAGGGGCGAGGAAAGGACGCGGGTCGAAATCGGCGAGCCGAACGACCGGGTCCAGAGCTTTTCGCCGGTCTCGAGCTCGACCGCCACGCACTCGCCGAGCTCGGTCAAACCGACGACGGTGTTTTCAAAAATCGCTGGCGTATGCTTGATCGAAAATGTCGTCTTGGCATGCCATTTAATTTCTCCGGACACGCTGTCCAGCGCCACCAGCCCCTGCTGCCTGCCGTTGTCGTCGTCCGCTATTGCGATGCACACGGAATCGTGATGCACGACAGGGCTCGACAGGCAGACGTCGCCGCCGAGAAAACGGCACCAGGCGATGACCAGCGGCGGCTCGAGTACACTGGACGCAACGCCGCATCGATCCGGGTGCCCCAGGAACTGCGGCCAACTTTCTGTCGGTGCCGGATCGTCGGCTTCGTCGCCGGCCATCAGGTCGACGGATACTTCCCAGGAATCGCCGTTGTCCGCGCAGGCGGAAATTCGGCCGAGCGTTTCTTCCGTTGAAGGACGGGCCGCGGTCCAACCCCATTTCCCACGTGGTTGCAGTGAAACCGTGTCGCCGTTCGCCAATGTGCAGGTAACGGATTCGACCCGGGCGGATGTGTCGTAAGCACGAACCTCGAGGCTGTCCGCTGAGGGGACGACGGCGAGATGCCGCTGCACACCGCCAGTGACCGTGCGCGTGGCAACGACACTGTCGTGCAGATGCAGAACACGAAATCCCCGCGGCGATCCAGCCTGTCCCGCCATGATGAAAGACGACGTGCAGATGTAGGGCACACCACGATATTCGTATCGGTAATTGAGATGCTCATCACCGGCGATGATCGCGATGACATTGGCCTCCACCAGAGTATCGAGGAATGCCGTATCATCGCTGCTTCTGAAGGTGTGGATCGAGACGATTTTGGGTTGTTCCGGGTCAAGCTGTGCCAGGTAATTCTCCACCCACTTCCGATACTCGCCACGATACACAGGGTGCTCATCGAAGCACTCGTTGATACGGTTCATGTCGATGGAGATGAAATGGTATTTACCCCACTCGAAGCCGTACTGCGGTGGCCCGTAATAATGCTCGGCGAGACCGAAATAGTGCACGGGCAGTTGAGACGTCTCGGCCTGGCCGCACTTCTCATGATTGCCGATCGTGTAGACGAACGGCATGTCGAGCGTCGAAAAAACCCGGGCGGCAGCGGCGTACTGTTCCTCCGCAAATCCACGTGTCGGCAGGTCGCCGGTACAAATGGCAAACTCGGGCCGCGGCTGCAGCGCGTTGATCTCGGCACAAGCTGCGATTGCAGCCTGTTCGGATTCTTCCGGCTGCTCGAAACCACCCCAGGTGTTGTGCAGGTGGACATCGCCGATATGTGCAATAGTAAAGTCATCCTGTTTCTGTTCGGGAAACGTCTCGAGGCAGAAGTCGAATCGGATAGAGCCGCCCGTTGCCGTCGGCGGCACGTGTCGATAAAAGCCTGCGGGTGCCCGATAACCGGCCGGCACGGTGACAAAGACGAAGTCGCCCGGCCGGGCCGGCAACAGGAACCCGCCAGCGCTGTCCGTGCGCACGACCTCGCGACCGTTCGATACCAGGACGTCCCCGGTCGGGATGCCAGTGCTTGTGTGTACGGTTCCAGTTACGTCGATTTGCATAGGCCTGATCGATGATCTAATTACGCAGGGTCAAAAGGCACAATTCACAGATTAATTAGGACAGCCCAAAAGGAAAATGCAAAATTTTGATGCAATTCGAGGCGGATTGATCGGTCTCCTGTCAGGCGGAAGGAGATGATCCATTTAATCGGCCTGAGCTGCTGGCGCTGTTCGCACGGACAGCTGCCATGGGAGGCGCTGTCGGTATCCGGGCGTCCGGCTGCGAGAATATTGCGGCAATCCGTGCAGCAGTCGATCTTCCTGTAATCGGGATCACCAAGGGCGTGTTCCCCGACGGTTCGGTCCTGATCACCGAGGATTTCGCCGATGTAGGCATGCTCATCGACGCCGGTGCACAGCTCGTCGCGCTGGACGTCACGCAACGTGTCCGTCCAAATGGTCTGACCGGTTGCGACTTTCTGCAAGCAGTAAAGGAGCGGTACGACGTTGCCGTGATGGCGGACGTTGCCACCCTGGCGGGGGGCATTGCCGCCAGCGAGGCTGGAGCGGATTTCGTCGCGCCAACGCTTGCGGGCCATACCCCGTATTGCTCACAACCGGATAACCGCGAGCCCGATTGTGGGCGCTGGTGGAAGATCTGGTCAAAGCATCGGCGCACCGCTGCGCGAGTCCCTGGCCACCACCTCTGCCCCCGTGCCCGCCGCCACGACGCGGGTCTTTACCGTAGCAGCGTAAAGTTTGTTGCGCCCACTGCCGCTGAGCGCATAGGTTTCGCCTTGCTCGATGCCGGTGCAGGTGTCGGTTGCGCAGACTGCAACCGCGCTGGTCAGCCGGCCTGATCCGGGCAGACCCGCCCCATGGTTCGAGGAAGCCGAGGTCGAGCGGGTGCCTCTCGCCGACGTAGTCAGCAGAGCCGTGATAAAACGGCCCGCAGACCAGCCAGTCCAATATGAAGCCTGGGCCGAACGCGGGCGTATCGTGAAGTGGGAGGAGGTTCATAAATGACGAAATTCCAAAATTCCCAAATACCCAAGGCCGAAGAAAAAGTCGAAGTGACAGGAACAGGTGATGCGTCCCGGCATGCTGCATTCTTACAGACTCATGACATAGTACTGTGGGTCGCTCGGTTTCCAAACACCCGTTCCCCTTCGTCATTCGTCATTCGTCATTCGGAGCCTTTCCCATGCCTTCATCACACCGCAGCGAGGGTTACGCGCGCTGGTTGCGCGACGCCGTGGACCGGTGCGAACCGGAAGCGCTGGTATTGAAAACGGGGCCGGCATTTCGCCGTCATATCGGTTTACCGTCGGCCTCCATGGCCCAGGCCACAGCCTGTCTCTATGGTCGCGATGGCGACAAGGGCGATGCCGATCTTGCCATTCAATTACTGCTGCAGTGTAACAGGCTGACACGCGAGCACGGCAGCTACGGCCCGGGGGTCGGCGCGGACAGCCACAGTATTCTACCGGCCGTTCTGGCGTATCGTCTGCTGCGATCCGTTCCCGGGACACTGGGCGATGAGATCGATCAGACGCTGCTTGCCATGTTCCGCGACTCGCTGGATCTGCTCGAGTCGGTTTACCATGCATCGGAGTTCATCGCCAGCAGCTACGGCCAGATATTCGGCACCGGCGTAGCGGCCGGCATCCTGGCCGCGATGTTCCCGGAGCATCCGGAGGCGTCACGGTGGCGGACGTTTTTCAAACAGTACCACGACGGTTGGCAGCGACGCTGGTCCACGAATATCGATTCCAGCGGTTATGAATCGAACTTTCTCTATTGTGTGGCACTGGCCTGCCAGCTCGAGCGCTGCGATCTGACCACTGAACGCCGGGCCTGTGACTTCCTCGATCAGCTCGTCCGCCGGGCCTCCCATTTAGGAACTCAGCCGGCAAGCGGCCAAAGCTACACCTGGCCGATTGTCTGCTGGCTGCCGGTGTACGAGTACTTCGGGAAAACCCTCGGGGACGGACGATTTGTATGGCTGGCGGACATCGCCTGGCGCGAGGTCGAGCCGCGGCTGGGGATGATGGAATCACACGTCAAGATCTGTGATCAATCGCACATGATTGCCTACCTGGCGTCCGCATTGCAGTGGTGCGATACCGGTCTCGCACCGGTCGATCCGGGTGCGTCGTGTGCGATCACTTACCGCTCCCTGCCGGCACGATGGTTGTCCGTCTCCGGCACCGACGCATACAGTCCCGGCGATGCCGGGGAACGCTGGGCCGACAAGTTGATCCTGCGCGGCCGGGGCCCGGCGCACGAGACCTATGTCTGTGTCAACCTCTGCCCGAGACTGGCCCTGGGGCATTCGGATGAAGGCGCCATCGTCGAGTACACGCACGGCGGGTCACGACGCCTCTATGATTCCGGTTACTTTCAGGATGGCCCGGAATATCACAACCTGCTTCACGTTCAGCCGACCGGTGATTTTCCCAAGCCGGTGGCTGATTACAAAATGAGTAACCATTCTCATCCCGGCCATCAGTTCCGCGTGCCCCTGCTTAACGACGGTGATTCGGCTGCTCTCGCCCGCATCGAAGCGACCAACTACTACGGTCTTGACGCCGGGATCGTTCGCGAGTTTCTCCTGGACAAGCGCACTGGCGTGTTGATCGTCATCGATCGTGTTCAGGCTGGACGCTGTGAACTGCTGGCAAGTCCGCTGTTTCACACGCAGACTGTGCCGGGGCAGGGCCCGGATTGGGTGGACCTGTCACTTGGCATGCTCGATGCCGGGTTCACCAATACACCCGGCGGGTTGTGCGCGATTTTCGCGAGCCCGACGGGTGTTGATCTGACATCACAGGCGCCATGCGAGTTTAACGGTTGCGTCTGGGATGAAGACACCTTCTTTCAGCGGACCGTGGCTTATTGCAAGACTCCGGTCGCGGTCAATGAAGCGGTCATAATCGGCAGTCTGCTGATTCCGCATGAACCGACTGAGGACGGCCAGGCCATCCGCGAACGCGTTCACACACAGCATGCGCCGGATGGCGTGACCTTTAACTGGGAACGGGATGGCTCGGCGTTTTGTGCGGGGCACGGCGCGGTCGAATCCAGGGTCATCGAGACCGACGCCGAAATGTTTCTGGCGTGTTGCGACGAGGACAACGCCCATGCGACGTTTTGCACAGCGGGCGGGTTGACGCTGGCGCAACGCTGGACGCTGCGGGCCTTATGCGACAATCCGGAAGGCGCCAAGGGCGACGGGGACATAGCAGTCACAGAAACCAGACCCGCTACCGTGAATGGAGAACTGAGCTTGACGCGGAACCGGTTGACGGGAACGCTGTTCGCGCCGATCGAACGAACCGGGCATTTTCGCCACCGGCTTTGGTGTGAATTATCCGCCGTCGCGGCGAGCAGTGAGATTCGTGAGGTGCTGGTTGACGGGCTCGCTGTATCTGTCGACCGTCGAGACGGGGCACCGTTGCGCATTCCCGTCGGTACGCGCACCCGGTTTGCGGTTGAGTGGTAAGCCATCGATTGCCGCACGTGGCTGCGGAGTGAGTGAGGCGAGCGCCAGTAACCTCAGCTTGAATCCCGTTGTCAATCGGCCTATAATTTACCGGAATCGAGATCAGGGTACAGCAGTGATTGTCACCACACCGCACCGTGGCAGAGAACCATGGCAGGTTCCAGGGTAAAACGTTTACAAGCAACGTTTACGCTGATCGAACTGTTGGTGGTTATTGCGATCATTGTCATCCTGGCGGCCATGCTTCTGCCGGCACTGCAGGGAGCCAAGACCAACGCGCAGATCGCGGTATGCGGCGGGCAGGTCCGGCTGCGAGAATATTGCGGTAATCCGTGCAGCAGTCGATCTTCCTGTAATCGGGATCACCAAGGGCGTGTTCCCCGACGGTTCGGTCCTGATCACCGAGGATTTCGCCGATGTAGGCATGCTCATCGACGCCGGTGCACAGCTCGTCGCGCTGGACGTCACGCAACGTGTCCGTCCAAATGGTCTGACCGGTTGCGACTTTCTGCAAGCAGTAAAGGAGCGGTACGACGTTGCCGTGATGGCGGACGTTGCCACCCTGGCGGGGGGCATTGCCGCCAGCGAGGCTGGAGCGGATTTCGTCGCGCCAACGCTTGCGGGCCATACCCCGTATTGCTCACAACCGGATAACCGCGAGCCCGATTGTGGGCGCTGGTGGAAGATCTGGTCAAAGCATCGGCGCACCGCTGCGCGAGTCCCTGGCCACCACCTCTGCCCCCGTGCCCGCCGCCACGACGCGGGTCTTTACCGTAGCAGCGTAAAGTTTGTTGCGCCCACTGCCGCTGAGCGCATAGGTTTCGCCTTGCTCGATGCCGGTGCAGGTGTCGGTTGCGCAGACTGCAACCGCGCTGGTCAGCCGGCCTGATCCGGGCAGACCCGCCCCATGGTTCGAGGAAGCCGAGGTCGAGCGGGTGCCTCTCGCCGACGTAGTCAGCAGAGCCGTGATAAAACGGCCCGCAGACCAGCCAGTCCAATATGAAGCCTGGGCCGAACGCGGGCGTATCGTGAAGTGGGAGGAGGTTCATAAATGACGAAATTCCAAAATTCCCAAATACCCAAGGCCGAAGAAAAAGTCGAAGTGACAGGAACAGGTGATGCGTCCCGGCATGCTGCATTCTTACAGACTCATGACATAGTACTGTGGGTCGCTCGGTTTCCAAACACCCGTTCCCCTTCGTCATTCGTCATTCGTCATTCGGAGCCTTTCCCATGCCTTCATCACACCGCAGCGAGGGTTACGCGCGCTGGTTGCGCGACGCCGTGGACCGGTGCGAACCGGAAGCGCTGGTATTGAAAACGGGGCCGGCATTTCGCCGTCATATCGGTTTACCGTCGGCCTCCATGGCCCAGGCCACAGCCTGTCTCTATGGTCGCGATGGCGACAAGGGCGATGCCGATCTTGCCATTCAATTACTGCTGCAGTGTAACAGGCTGACACGCGAGCACGGCAGCTACGGCCCGGGGGTCGGCGCGGACAGCCACAGTATTCTACCGGCCGTTCTGGCGTATCGTCTGCTGCGATCCGTTCCCGGGACACTGGGCGATGAGATCGATCAGACGCTGCTTGCCATGTTCCGCGACTCGCTGGATCTGCTCGAGTCGGTTTACCATGCATCGGAGTTCATCGCCAGCAGCTACGGCCAGATATTCGGCACCGGCGTAGCGGCCGGCATCCTGGCCGCGATGTTCCCGGAGCATCCGGAGGCGTCACGGTGGCGGACGTTTTTCAAACAGTACCACGACGGTTGGCAGCGACGCTGGTCCACGAATATCGATTCCAGCGGTTATGAATCGAACTTTCTCTATTGTGTGGCACTGGCCTGCCAGCTCGAGCGCTGCGATCTGACCACTGAACGCCGGGCCTGTGACTTCCTCGATCAGCTCGTCCGCCGGGCCTCCCATTTAGGAACTCAGCCGGCAAGCGGCCAAAGCTACACCTGGCCGATTGTCTGCTGGCTGCCGGTGTACGAGTACTTCGGGAAAACCCTCGGGGACGGACGATTTGTATGGCTGGCGGACATCGCCTGGCGCGAGGTCGAGCCGCGGCTGGGGATGATGGAATCACACGTCAAGATCTGTGATCAATCGCACATGATTGCCTACCTGGCGTCCGCATTGCAGTGGTGCGATACCGGTCTCGCACCGGTCGATCCGGGTGCGTCGTGTGCGATCACTTACCGCTCCCTGCCGGCACGATGGTTGTCCGTCTCCGGCACCGACGCATACAGTCCCGGCGATGCCGGGGAACGCTGGGCCGACAAGTTGATCCTGCGCGGCCGGGGCCCGGCGCACGAGACCTATGTCTGTGTCAACCTCTGCCCGAGACTGGCCCTGGGGCATTCGGATGAAGGCGCCATCGTCGAGTACACGCACGGCGGGTCACGACGCCTCTATGATTCCGGTTACTTTCAGGATGGCCCGGAATATCACAACCTGCTTCACGTTCAGCCGACCGGTGATTTTCCCAAGCCGGTGGCTGATTACAAAATGAGTAACCATTCTCATCCCGGCCATCAGTTCCGCGTGCCCCTGCTTAACGACGGTGATTCGGCTGCTCTCGCCCGCATCGAAGCGACCAACTACTACGGTCTTGACGCCGGGATCGTTCGCGAGTTTCTCCTGGACAAGCGCACTGGCGTGTTGATCGTCATCGATCGTGTTCAGGCTGGACGCTGTGAACTGCTGGCAAGTCCGCTGTTTCACACGCAGACTGTGCCGGGGCAGGGCCCGGATTGGGTGGACCTGTCACTTGGCATGCTCGATGCCGGGTTCACCAATACACCCGGCGGGTTGTGCGCGATTTTCGCGAGCCCGACGGGTGTTGATCTGACATCACAGGCGCCATGCGAGTTTAACGGTTGCGTCTGGGATGAAGACACCTTCTTTCAGCGGACCGTGGCTTATTGCAAGACTCCGGTCGCGGTCAATGAAGCGGTCATAATCGGCAGTCTGCTGATTCCGCATGAACCGACTGAGGACGGCCAGGCCATCCGCGAACGCGTTCACACACAGCATGCGCCGGATGGCGTGACCTTTAACTGGGAACGGGATGGCTCGGCGTTTTGTGCGGGGCACGGCGCGGTCGAATCCAGGGTCATCGAGACCGACGCCGAAATGTTTCTGGCGTGTTGCGACGAGGACAACGCCCATGCGACGTTTTGCACAGCGGGCGGGTTGACGCTGGCGCAACGCTGGACGCTGCGGGCCTTATGCGACAATCCGGAAGGCGCCAAGGGCGACGGGGACATAGCAGTCACAGAAACCAGACCCGCTACCGTGAATGGAGAACTGAGCTTGACGCGGAACCGGTTGACGGGAACGCTGTTCGCGCCGATCGAACGAACCGGGCATTTTCGCCACCGGCTTTGGTGTGAATTATCCGCCGTCGCGGCGAGCAGTGAGATTCGTGAGGTGCTGGTTGACGGGCTCGCTGTATCTGTCGACCGTCGAGACGGGGCACCGTTGCGCATTCCCGTCGGTACGCGCACCCGGTTTGCGGTTGAGTGGTAAGCCATCGATTGCCGCACGTGGCTGCGGAGTGAGTGAGGCGAG
The DNA here is from genome assembly GCA_913042885.1 of uncultured Lentisphaeria bacterium. The sequence continues at coordinate 12,771 of CAJWLW010000039.1, forward strand.
CGCCAGTAACCTCAGCTTGAATCCCGTTGTCAATTGGCCTATAATTTACTGGGATCGAGATCCGGGCACAGCAGTGATTGCCACCACACCGCGCCGAGGCAGAGAACCATGGCAGGTTCTAGAGTAAAACGTTTACAAACAGCGTTTACGCTGATCGAATTGTTGGTGGTTATCGCAATCATTGCCATCCTGGCAGCCATGCTTCTGCCGGCACTGCAGGGCGCCAAGACCAACGCGCAGATCGCGGTATGCGGCGGGCAGCTCCGGCAGCTCGGTCTCGCCACCGCGTTGTATGCCGACGACAATGAGGACTTTTTTCCCATTAACTCGATTAACGTGGGCTCCTGCGGCGACACGGCCATCGGCCACAACAAGGCGCACGTGCTCGCGGGTGAAGAGCCGGCCGGCTGCTCCCCGAACCCGATGGCACCGTACGGACTGGGAAAGCTGTATGAGGGACAGTACATCGACAATGGTCACATCTATTACTGCCCGTTGAACACAGAAATCACATATGATAGGGAAGACCAATACGGCGACGGCGGCTGGCACAACTGGGGCACAAACGATCTGGTCTACGGAAGCTACGCCTACCGGGGCACCTGGCGCTTGGGTTTCGAGCGGGACGACATGACGTCAGGCAATAAATGCCTGCTGCTGAATACCCGCCTGTCGTCGGAAGTAACCAGCAGAGACGGCGACACACAGGATATCGCGGATGCCCATAAGGCATTCATCGCCGATCATTTTTTCCAGGGCATGTTGTTCGACGGTCACCAGGACAGACGAATCAACATTGCCTACATGGATGGCTCGGTCCGCGGCATCGGCGGCCAGAGCTGGTTCAATTGGTTGTGGACCAATGTGACGGCCGACGGCAGGAACTATATCGGCTGGGAAGCGTTTGACTGCGAACGCTGACGATACCGGAATCCTCACCAGGATAAGGACACGAGCCGGTGCGAGATTATTTTCACGATATTTCCCACGTGCCGCGACGTCCAAACGTGCCCTTTGAAGAATCTTGCAAGCATCTGCTCGAGCATCTCTTTACAAAAATCGGCCTGGTAAAGATTGCCGTTCTCGCAGGATGAGACGACGACCCGCGTACCGCTTGTCATGGAGCCCTTCCAGTTCCGCGTTGTAGTATTGAAGAAATCGAAGGACTGAATCCTTCAATCCTTCAATCCTTCACAAACGCGTAAACGTTGCCGTCCAGGGCACTGACAAAGACGGCGTTGCCGGAGACAGCTGCGGACGCGGTGACGGGGACGCCGATGTAGTGCGACCATACCGCTTCACCAGTGGCGCTGTCCAGGGCGTAGAACCAGCCGTCATCGGCGCCGACATAGACGGTGTTGCCGGAGAGCACGGGGCTGGCGATCATCGACGGGCCGCGAATCTTGTGCAGGACGGTGGGCGCCAGGGCATCCTTTGTCTGGAATGTCCATTTTACCTCGCCGTTGGCAAGATCGACCGCCTTTACCCTACCTTCACGGTTGTCACAGGTATAGGCCAGCAAGCCATCCATGGCCGGCAAGCTGTAGATCGTACCGGTTCTAACCCAGTTGACGTGGTCGCCGGTATCCTGTGCGTTCATGTGAAGAATGCCACCCATGCCGCCGATGATCAGATTTCCATCCGAAAGCACGATGCTCGACGTCAGGTTGGAGTTGCGTGTCGTGTCTGTCGCCCATAGCTCCTCGCCGGAGTGGATTTTCCAGGCGTGCAGATTCGGCGACGGGGAGACGACACCGAAGACCCGGTCGCCTACGGCGGCGGGGCCCTTGACCGGGTAGCCGGGATCAGTGCCGCGCTTCAACAGTTTATGGTTCCACAGGCGCTTGCCGGTCTCGATGTCGATGGCGACAAAGTCCTGCGCTGTGCCGGTCACCAGAACGCCGTCATGCACGAGCATCGGCATTTGTATCTTGCGCGTCCAGCTTGCTGTCAACGCTTCTCCCCAAAGCTTTTCGCCGGTGTCAGCCTTGAAGGCAACGATCTCCCCATTCGAGGTGACCACGAACACCTTGCCCTCGGCACCGGCGACCGTGTGCTTTACCGACGCATCGGTGTGGCTGTGCCAAATCTCTTCACCGGTCTCGGAGTTCAGCGCCACGATGCCGGAGCGATCCATCCGTTCGCTGTCCTCGACGCCAATGTAAATCCGGTTGTCATAAACGATCGGTGACGAAAAGCCGACTCGCCCACCGGTGTTGGCAACCCAGGCAAGGTGTAACGGCGGTGCCACGGCGTCAGCCGCTTTTCCGGTGCGCTGACTGTTGGCCTGGAAGGTCGGCCACGACGTTCCCACCTTCGGCGTGACGGCAGGTGCCGCGGCAACGGTGAATCTCCCCTCACCCGACCAGGATTGCTCGCCGGCGATGGCCGTCATCTTCACCTGGTGTTTACCCGGCTTCAAGTCCACGTCGACTGCCCAGCGGTTCGCCGCCGTTGACAACACAATCCACGCGATCGACGATCGCGGCGGTGTCATAGACGTTCGCTTTCAGCGTCGTCTTGCCGGCACCGATGGTCGAACCGGCCGCAGGATAGATGAGCTGCAAATGATCGTCGAACCCGACTATGCGCATGCTGATCTCGAGCTTGTCTTCCTTGAGGCGCACGTGTTTGAACGCGCCGGGCACCGCTGAACCGCCGGCGCGAATGAACGAGGTCGATGACTGATAGACCATCTGGTTCCAATGAAAGGCATGTTCCGCGTGCCAGTGCCCGGAGAACACAGCCAGCGCTTTGTTCGCCTTGGACATGCGCTCGATCAGGCTCCAGCTCCTGACGTAGTGGGAGAAAAACAGCTTCGGCTTGTCCTTGTTCAGTTCCAGGTCCCGATCGAGCCACGCCGCCTTGTACGGCGTCCAGTCAAAGCGCAGGCAAATGAAATGATAGCGTCCGTAGTCAAAGGAGAAATTCAGCGGACCGACCCACTTCTCGTAGTTCTCCAATTCATCGTGGCCGGTGCGCCGTTTCTCATGATTCCCGACCACGGGCCAGAACGGGATCTCAAACAAGGGCATGCGTTCGACATACGCCTTGAACATGTCGTCGTCGCCCCAGTCAACCATGTCCCCGATATCGATGACGCATTGCGGTTTGGGGTACATGGCGTTCAACAACGCGATGCCCCGTTCCATATCCGCCGGGCTGGTGGTCTCCCTTTGCTTTTCCGCATCCTCCGGGGTCGGCACGCGCAAGTGCATGTCGTTGTAGGTGAGGAAACTGAAATCGTCCTGCGGCTCGTCGGGGTCGGGGATCAAGGCGAAATCAACGGTGTAATCCGCCGGGATGTCACGCGGCAGTCGCTGGTAGAATTTGCCGCCCAGCCGCCACCCCGCAGGCTTGGTCATGTAAACGTGGCGGCGCGGGATGACGTTCACCTCGTACGTGCCGTCGGCTTGGGACTTGCTGACATGGGAGGCACCATTGACCTGGACCCCCGGCACCCCGGGCTCGCCTTCGTCGTGGCTTCCATTCCCGTTGCGATCGTGAAACACCCGGCCGCGCACGACCGGCCATGGGATTTTGCGCAGCGAAAGGTTGTCGATTCGCACGGCAGCGCCATGTTTGGACTCGAACACCACCGGGATACTGCCGTCTTCGGTCATTCCTTCGAACACCACACTTAAATCGTACCATTCCCGCTCACCGATGCGCACCTTCCAGGGAATACCTCCTTCACCGCGGAGAATGATCTAGCCCTTGTCCTCGGAGATGACGGAGAATGTGATCTTGTAGCAGGCACCGTGTTCGATATCCGAGACTTTGTAAGCCAGCCAGCCGCCTTTTTCGATTTTCATATGGAGACACTGCGTGCCGTTGACGCCGTCCGGACCAACCTTGGTGATCGCTTTGCCGGACACCCACCGGCCCGGGCCGATATCCCGCCAGGGCTCGTCGGGATTCACCTGTATCTCGTTTTCAAAGTCACCATTGGGAATCAGGTTTTCACCGAATGCAGGCCCGTGCAGGCACAGCAGTAATGCGCCGGCAAGGAGCGTGCAGCGACAGATGGAAATGTGTCTCATTTGAAGTGGCTCTTGTTAATCATTTCGGTTTTGGGGACTATACCACATCTGCGGTCCGATGACATCGCTGCGGTCTCCAGTTGGTCGAATATGTCGGTACCGAGTACAGTGGAACCAACGCGCCATCGGGACTGGCAAAGCAATGAGTTCGTTTCGCAGGTCGTATCTGCACCTTGGCATGCCCAGGCTTTCACGCTCAGGCCACAGTCTGTGACTGAGTGAACGCGTAGACATTGCCATCGAGCGCGCAGACATAGACGGTGTTTCCCGAGACTGCCGGAGAAGATACAACGGGTACGCCGAAGTCGAAGTCCCAGCGACTCTGGCCGCTTTCGCGATCCAATGCATGGAGCATACCGTCGTTGGCGCCCACATAGATAAGGTCGCCGGAGATTGCCGGCGACGACAGCACGGCACTGCCGCCTCGCAGATAGTGGGTGAGGTCCATAACGGCGCGGCCGGTTTGAAAACACCACTGTTGGTCACCGGTTTCGGCATTGATTGCCACGACCTTTCCACTGTTGTCGCCCCCCACGTAAACCAAGGACTCGGCGATCGCCGCTGAGGATGTGCCGCCAACGTTTGGAACCTCCCACGCCAGCGCGCCCGTCGCCAGGTCAATCGCGTGAAAAGTATCATGCAGGCTACCGACAAAAGCCTTTCCCGCACCAATGGTCACGGCAGACCGAGCGCGTCCCGAAAACTCATTGCTGCGCCACAACTCCTCACCTGAATAAGCGTCGATGCCCAGAATGACGCTGCCTTCCAGGCTACTCCCGGCACCAAAGAAAATCATGTTCTCGAAACGCGCCGGTGTTGGAAAGGAATAGGGCAGATCAGCATTTCTGATATCCCCCGTCTTCCAGGTTTCAGTTCCCGTCTCGGCGTCCAGCGCGACGACGATCCCACCGGTCAGAACCACGTGGACCAATCCATCACCAACCGCTGGGCTGGCCAGGGTTCTGCGGTTCAGGGGATTTCCCAGGGCGTGCGTCCATCGCAACTCACCGGTCTCGGCGTCGACGGCATAGACGGTGCCGATATGGCTGAGCCCATATACGAGACCGTCCGCGTATACGGGCGCATGCGGTATCGAGGCATCCGTACCACGTTTCCAGATTTGCTCTCCGGAAACCGCATCGAAGGCGATGATGCCGGCCACGTCGATGTTCTCGTCATCGACTACGCCAACGAAAACCTTCCCTTCAGCGACAACCGGCGAGCCGAGCTCAATACTGCCGCCGGTGCTGCTTGCCCAAGCCAGATGCAGCGGTGGCACAACGCGGTCCGGAGTTGTACCGGTGTGGGCAATGTCCCGTTGGAACATGGGCCAGTCGGCGCCGGGCTTTGGCAACACAGGCGCGCCGGGTGGTTCGTTGCATTGGGCTTCTTCCACCCAGGTCTCGCCATTGCTGTTCACCGCTTTGACGATAATAGTGGCGGTGCCGCCGTCGCGAATGCCGGAATCACCCCGCCAGCATAATTTTCCTGTACGGGTTAGCGTTCGTTCGTCTTCTCCGTCGATTTCACAAATGACCCTGTCTATCGTCGCGGTTGTGTCGTAAGCATTGACAATGAGTGGCACCAGCGAGACAATACGGAGAAGCTTCTTGACACCACCGTAAATCAGCTCGGTGTGCTTCAGACTGCCGTCTTCAAGACGCACCAGCCGGTACGCCCGCGGGTTTGGCGCACTGCCACCGACATGCGGCGTCACCGTGGCAATGACATCGAGATTGTTGTCATGCTTGAACCGTCGATTCGCATGGAAGTGCCCGGTGAACAGGGCGATCACATTGCTCATGGCCATCAGCCTGACCCGTTTCTCGTCGGTCATGTAATGAGAGAATACAATCGTCGGCTTGTTGAACCGCTGGCGACTCAGGTCGTTCCATAGCCATTCCACCTCTTCTTTTTCAGGCTGAAAGTTGAAGGCAACGAAGTGGTAGGCGCCGCGGTCAAAAGAATACGAGCGCGGGCCGAAGAAATCAGGATACAGCGGGTAATCGTGGTTGCCGGTAACAGTGAAGACGGGAATCGGGGATGTGGACGCGATATCCTTCCAGACACGATGCTGTTCGACGTTGTCCGGATGATCCGCCGTATCGCCGATTTCAACAATGAAATCCACACCGAGCTCGCATATTTCCGCCAGATCTTCGCGGATCACTGCTTCCGGTATACTGTCGTGCCCCAGGTGTGAGTCGCCAATGATGACGAACGATACGTCATCTGATTCAGCCCGTAGCTGCAGCGAAAAGTCGGCGGTAAAGTTGTCTTCGATGTCGCTTGGCACTCGGGCATAGAAGTCGGTTGCACGCCGATATCCACGCGGGGTGGTTACGAAAACAAACGCCCTCGGCCAGCCGGCCTCGAAGCGGTAAACGCCGTTGCTGTCGGTCACCGCGATCTCGCTGCGGTGCGAAACCTGGACACCGGCGATACCGTTGTCGTCTTCATCATGGACTCTGCCGGTGACAGGTTGCGCGGACAGCTTTGTGAGGGAAAGATCATCAATCCAGAATTCAGTCTGGACATGGTCTCTGCCGCGCAGGCGGATCAGGATGCCTTCACTGCCGTAGGGCAGATCGAAGAGGAAGTGATGCTTCTCCCAGTCACCGGCCACGAACACCCCTTGGCCCAGGATTTCACCCCCTCGCATGGCCTGCAGGTCAATGACGCACTTCGGGATTCTGGTAACGCCTTCGGGAGGTGGCCCACTCTTGAGCCAGGCCTCGAAATAATACCGGCCCGGCTCCAGCCCGCCAACCCATTGCTGGACCCCGGACACGACGGACGCACTCAGTACAACGTGAAGGCTCTGCTTTCCCGAATGCGCCTGTACCGTGGATTTCTCCAGCGTCAGCGGCGGCTCGTAAAGCGGCTGCCAGCCCACGATGCCGGGGGACTCCATGTTGCCGTCCGGGACGAAATTGCTGTCAGCCGGTCTGTTCATTGCCAATCGCCAATTAACGGGCGTACTCGATCACCACTGCCTCATGTACATCAAACTTGCGCACGCCAAAGGTAACCTTCTTTCCCTCCAGTGAATATTACACCGGCGTGCTGTCATCGGGATAGAACACCTTGACGTTCGCCGTCGTCGGTACATTCACGGTTGCTTCCACACCACTGACCGACTGCTGGTCGAGATCGTGATTAAGCAGATGCAGGATGTATCGGCCGGGCTGCGACCGCATCACAACCGTGGTATCGATCGGGCAATTCGCGACCGTAAAGGGATGTTCGATTCCGGCCGTTTTCAACGCGGCTTTCATCAAGCCTTCGAACAGCGTGATGGTGTACGGACGGAAATCTTTCGCCGTGCGGATATAGGCCTGGGTACGATAACCGCGGCCGGGATAGCGAACCGTGAGGAAGATACTCCTGCCCTTCCCGAAGTTGTTGACCACGATCGCCGGGCTGCCGTCGCCCCAGGCAGCGACAACTCTGCCGGATTCTGCCCTGACTACCTCATAGCCGCCCTCGGCCGCACAGGTCAGTTTCTTTTGTCCCAGCGCCGCCGCCAATTCCGTGCCGGTCTCGATGTCCATCTCGAGTGTCTTAGGCTCGGAACGGAACTCGACGTATGAGGTCCCGAAGACATCCTTCAACTGGTAGTCCGCCAATTCCCTGCCCCATTCATCGAAACGTGTTGAGCCGGCAGTGGCAACGAGGACGCCGCCGCCTTTCACCCAGTCTCGAATCATGTTGACTTCGGCATTCCTCAGGCTGCGGGCGTCCGGCAGGATCAGAACTTTGTAGCGTGCCAGCCGAGCCGCCGTCATGCCCTCATCAAAAAAGGGCTCACATTGCAGGTGTGCGTAGGTCAGCGCAACGTACGTACCTGACATGTTCTCGGCGTACAGGCTGGGGCCCTTGAAGCTTCTGGTATTGGGTGGATCGAGGATATGGGTGCGATCCGAGTGCAGCAGCCCGATGACAGCTGCGGATTCCGTCTGCGTCAGATACTTCTCCATTCTTTCCATGCGATGAAAATGTTTGCGCGTGATGTCCCAGTTCTCGGGCGTCCAACCTCTGATGTGCTTGCGGCGGTCGTCTCTCTGGGCGTGTTTCCAGATGCTGCTCCATTCGAACAGCAGGAGGCCGTCACCATGTGCGTAGGCGGTGCACAGGTCGCGCTCATACATTCTGGGGCTGGTGTCCTTGTAGGCGCCGATGGTAGCGATCAACGGTCCTTTCGCCGTCGACCACCATAGGTCCGTGGCGTATGCTTGCCGGGTTTCACCGCGGGAGTAAAAGTCGCAGCCCAGAACATCCACGATCGGCCCATACTTGGCCGGGCAGACATCAGGATTGATGATGGGAAACAGCTTCGCGTCCGGGTGCAGCGAACGCATATAGTCCATTAGCTGCTGAAAGGCATTCTTCATGCTCTCGTCGCGAAAATCCCCATGCTCGGCCCACAGGATCGGTTGCGCACCCCGCTCGGTGACGAGCGGCGGCACGACTGCGTCGACGTCATCGATACCCAGCGCTTTCAGTTCCGCAGCCGTATACTTGTCGCGCAGGTAGGCTCTGAATGCGGTCTGGCAGATGTCGTCCCAGCCGTTAAAGGCTCGTGGTTCGTTCAAATAGAACCCCGCGAATGACGGCTCGTGGCCGACCAGGTCCACGGCCGTCTTGATCTGTTCCTTCATCGCATTGATGAGTTTGGGATTGTTCCAGCACGGCGCATGGCGCTCCCGCTTACCTTCCTGCCCCAGGCAGCCCCAGGTCGGGTCGCGCATCAACTCCTTGAAGTCACCCGGGGTGAACACTTTGATGTTCTGCTTCGAAGCTTCACGATACAGGGCTTTCATATAGGTTTTGCCAACTTCCGGGCCTCGATTTATCATACGCAGGCAGATATCATCGACATATGGCGTCATACCGGCCTTGGCAAGGTGGCGCATCAATATTTCCATGCTGGTCAACCCGTCCGGCACGGGGTCTGCAAACGTCGGCTCAGCCATCGAAATTCCGGAACCGATCGACCGGTGAAAGGTGTCGCGCAGCCAGTCGTCCATGGGTACGTCCGGAACCTCGACCGGTGCGAGCCTGGCAAGCTGCTCTTGCATCTGCCTGCTGACGGCATCGATCCTGGCCTCGAGCCGGTTCTGCACTCGGTTGATCTCCCGCAAATATGTCTGGCGTTGCCGCAGCATCGACAGTTCCGGGTCATCCGATTCGAGCGGCTGTGCAACTTCCTGCTTCGCCCGGGTGGTGAGGGTTGCCTGCAAGTCGCGTGTTGTCAGAGAAATATCCGCTCTGATGCCGGCAACCGCTTCGTACAAGGCATCGAATACCGCGGTGTCGATCCGGCCCGACAAATCATCCAAATCGAACTGGAGCAAATCGAACTTCGGTTCCAGGTATAGCTTGACCAACGGTATATGAGTCTTGATGAACGCCACGGTCTGCACGTTGACAGGCGTATCGTCCGCGGGTTGGTCGATATTCACTTTGCCGATGAAGTACCGGCCTTCGCTCGCCCGCTTCGGAAACAACTTGACGTTCCGGTAGTTGACGACGGCGGAGTTGAAAGGCATGGGTTCAAAACTCAAACCGCTGATCCTGCTGTTGCGGATTGTCGCGCCGCCGAAGATGGCGAAGTCATACCTGTGCCCGCTGGCCCCGCTGACTGTGGCGTTGTCAATGAAAACCTCACCGCCGAACCGGACCAGGATCTTCGGCCCGAGCATCTTCAGTGTCTCACCCTGAATCGTCAGAATGGCACCGAACTCGACGACAATATTCACCTTCGAGACCGCGGTTTTCGACGATGCGTCATAGCTGAAAACAGTCGCATCCGCGATGTCCTCGGCAATGGACTGCAGGGTGTTTCCGGCACCTTTCACGACGGCGGATTTGCCGGCAACGGTAGTCGCCAGGGTTTCCAGTGGATCGCGTTGTTTGTCGGTGAGCGTGGTGCTGCCGGCCGTAACCGTCGTCGCAATCGTGAAAAAAACGATCGTCATCGCAACGACAGCAAGAAAACGGGTGAATCGCTTACTCATTATATCTTTTCTCCGTACAGTCAATAACCGATTACGGCCGAGCAAACCGCATTTCGAGGATCGCTCTGCGCAAAGCATGGGTGTCTGGGCGCGAGGAAAAACCCCAGGCTGTCATCCTCCCAGATGGCGCCGCCGTCTTTGTGTACCGCCTTGATTCTGGCGATATCCAGTTCCTCACAACGGACAGCGATATAGGGTGCTTCCATGTCCCAACCGATTCGAAAATAGGTCTGCTCACCGCTCCATTCGGTCGTACCGAGGAGACGAAAACCGGTCACCTCCGACAGGATGGTCCAGGCGCGATCTCCGAGCTCACCGTCGATGGTGATGCCGGACGTCAACTTATATGCGGTACAAATGTGGGATTCGTTCGCGTTGACGCCTGACCGCAAACAGAGGAAGACAAGGAGTACAATGACAAATGTCTGCCGGCTTTTCATCGGTGCTTTCTTCGCATGGGAATTCTATCTATTGTGCCTCGCCGGACAGGCTGGAGCCTGTCTGGATGCCTGTGCGACGTCAGTTAAGTTCGTCCCACCCGCTACCGCTGCCGGACTCCGCTGTGATCACCTGGCATAGACCACTGAGTATCGCCGCAAAAAGTTCGCCGGGATCGTGATCCGGCAACCGCCCCGCACCTGTTTGAATGCGACATCCCGTTTCCCCTTCCAATCGGGTGAGATGACGTAAGCGTCTCTTATCTTACGCCCCCGCAACTCAATTGTCATGTCCCGCTTTATTTTCGGAAATGTTACTTGATGCCCGGCGGGGATGACATCGTTCGGGCCGTATGTGGCGCCCAGGCAATTGAGCAGGTGGATTACGACCGCCTCATTATCGCAACGGCATTGTCGGAATGCTTTGACCATGACCCCCTCGGGAACATGCTCCGTCAGCAAATTGAATTTGTCTCTCATTGCCCAGCGGATGGCGTTCAGCATCAGGCGTTTGTATCGTGCTCTGTCTTCCTCGGAAGTGAATGGGCGGATCGGCTTGGTCCCGGTGACCCGCTGAGGCGTGTAGTACATCAATCCCGGCTTGTTTCCCAGGTAGACCAATCTCGACTTGCCCTGCCGCCGGCAAACAACCACCGGCTCTGTACACTCATCGACGGTGGTGGTACCAACAGCTGAGACGCCGGGTCCGACCGAAATCAAAACCTGCGGGCAAGGATAATACTCGGTGCTGCAAATCCCACGCGCTTCGCCCTGTGTTCCGCTTCCCGGGAATTCATCGAAGACGACAGGCAGATGTGTACCTTCCAATGTTCTGCGATAGCTCGCGCCGATAAGATCGCCCAGCGCGAAGTCCGCCCGCCTCTCGCCGGTCTCATCCAGCAATGATGTCTCGTGCGTCATGATGAGGCTT
>CAJWLW010000040.1 GCA_913042885.1 uncultured Lentisphaeria bacterium
CACCGTGGTCCTTTGCGACGATTCTACTACAGTTTCGGGGACAGTCAAGCTATTCAAGGATTCCAAGAAATGGACATTTTTCTGGCATCGGACCGTGATTACGTACGATTTTCCCAGGAGTGCGTCGAATTGCTGCGGCGCCACATCGGCCTCGGTGCCCGAGGCTTGAAAATCGTTGTAGTGCAACGACTACCCGAGGGCTCGTGAAACTTCCCTTCCGACAATCCAGTTCTGTCGGCTGCACATCGATTAGCACATCCACCAGGCAGTGCAATGCTGGGGAGGTGCAGGGCAACGTTTTACTGCTGCGGATCCACTTGACAATTGCGACAGACAGAGCAACCGGGCGACTGTTCGGAATGCCGGACGTTGCGTACTAAGCGCTGGCAGATGGACTCCACAGCATCTTCGGCCGGCATCCGGGCCGGGTGCAGCCGGTCGCCACATGTGGATCCGGCAGAGACGGACTCATGCAACTTCACCACAGGCTAAGACGTAAACTGGCCTTGCGGCAATTCACCGTAATTTTTGGCGCTATTATCCTTACCCGGCTCCCGCGAAAGGCCCGACGCAAAGAAACACGGCGTTATCTGAAACCGCGCAACCCCTTGCCAGTATTGGATTCGCGGCATTTCGGGAGAACCATTGCCTGCCGGCGCTTCATTTCTTTTGCTTGAAACCGCGGGGGAGCGGGCTTAAAACACGCTACCTTTGTACAGTTGCGGTGAGGACCAGCAATCGATCGACGGCAGCGAAAAACACCGGGAAGCTCAAAAGTTTTTGGAACCCCCTTCGTATGCCGGCGGGGTTAGTCGTGCCTGACAGCGACCCGGCACACGTTGTGCAGCGTCGTTTGTGTCATATGAAGTACACGGCCAAGTTGTTGCGCCAATGTGAAAATCCATTGGGATTCAAACCTCCGCTCAAAAGAGTAACATCACAATGGCAACGTTCCTGCAAAAACTCAGTTCGATGTTCGGCAAGGACGAAGACGTCGGCGTCGTTACAGCCCCCGAAACCATGGAACGCCGAGCATCTTCAGCAGTTGATCCGTCTGAGAAAACCAGGATGTGGTGGGAATGCGACGAGATCGACACTGCCACCGGCGACGTGGTGCAGTTGACAAACTTCGATGCCGCCGTGGCCCAGAGCAAACTGGCAGAGAAAATCTCCGAAAACCAGTTCAGCCTGCTCGATATCCCTGATAACGTCACCCGCATCCGGCAGCTTCTCAATCAGGACAATCTGGACCTGGCCAAAGTCAGCGAACTGATCTCACGTAGCCCTGTGCTGACGTCCGAAATTCTGCGTACAGCCAATTCAGCAACTCATTACCGGGGCATCCAGATCAAGCATCTGCGAACCGCCATGCAGCGGCTGGGGCTACAGACAGTCAAGGGCATTCTCTACATGCAGGCCAGCAAGGTAACGGCCGCCAAGAACAGCCCATTTCATCATATCGCCACAGCCATCGTCGAACATTCCTGCGTGGTGGCGCAAATTGCCAACTACCTCAGCCTGCGATATTTTCCCGATCCCGATATGGCCTTTACTGCCGGGCTCCTCCACGATATCGGCAAGCTGGCACTACTTCGGGAGATAGCTGACAATTATGCCACAGAAGCGGGTGATGACACGTATACGGAAGAGTCATTTTATGATATCCTGCAGCCGCTGCACCAGTCCACTGGCGCCCTGCTAGCCGAACACTGGCGGTTGTCGGAAGAAATCCGGGTCGCCATCTCCAACCACTACGAACCACCGGCCACCGATGAAGCCAACGACGTCCTGGCACTAATTCCTTCGCTGGTGAGCTTCAGCAACACGCTGGCCCGTCTTCTTGGCAAAGGTCGGCACCTCCCGCCGGTAAACATCTGGGCCTTGCCCGCCGCCAGCCATCTCGGCATCGTCAACGACCCCGATACGATCGAGTACCTCAGCGCGATCCCCGATATGCTGTGCGATCGTATCGACAACTGACCGCCGACAGCACCAACCCACTGGGACCACCTCTTACTTTCGCGAATTGAAAAACAAACGTAAGCGCAGTAAAATCCTACCTCGCATCTCCGTTGCCAGGCCGATTTCTGAGGAGTTTATGTATGTCCGGACATAATAAATGGTCAACGATCAAGCATAAAAAGGGTCGTACCGACGCCAAGCGCGGTAAAACATTCTCGCGTTTGGCTAAAGAACTGATTCAGGCCACCCGCGATGGCGGCAAGGATCCGTTGTCAAACGCCAGACTGCGCACCGCGATCGCTTCAGCAAAAGTCGTCAACATGCCCAACGACAACATCGACCGCGCCATCAAGAAGGGTGCCGGTGAACTTGGCGGTGCGGTCCTTGAGGAACTCAGCTACGAGGCCTATGCCAGCGGCGGCGTTGCGATCATGGTCGACTGCCTGTCCGACAATCGCAACCGCACGGCTGCCGAAGTCCGCCACATGATCACCAAAGCCAACGGAAATCTGGCCAGCAACGGCGCTGTCGCGTGGATGTTTCATCGCAAAGCCCGCTTCGTTATCGAAGGCGAAAAAGCCGATGAAGAAACGCTCATGGAACTGTGCTTCAGCGCCGAAGTCGAGATTGAGGAAATTACTGCCGACGAGGATATCGCCGAAATCCTGGCGCCGCCGGAATCCTTCAACGCCCTGGCAATGGCGCTCGAGGCCGACGGCATCGTGCCGGTTGAGTCCGGCGTCGTGCGCATTCCGGAGAATCAGGTGCAGATAAATGATCCCTCCGTGGCCAAGCAGGTCGTGCGCTTGATCGATGATCTTGAAGATTTCGACGACGTGCAGGGCGTTGTCTCCAACGCTGATTTCGACGATGCCGTGCTCGAGGAACTTGCGGCGGACGAGTGACGCAACAAACCACTACGCTCCTGGGCATCGACACCGCCCTGCGCTCCACCGGCTATGGTGTCATCACGATGACTGGCCGGAAGTTCACCGCCGTCGACTGCGGCGTCATCCGCAACGCCAGACAGGCGCCGCTCAGTGATTGCCTGCGGCGCCACGGTATCGGCATCGAGGAACTCATCGAAACGTTCAAACCCGATGTCGCCTCGATCGAAGGCAGCTTTTACTTTAAGAACGCCAAGACCGCCATGCTCCTCGGCATGGCGCGTGGCGCTGTTGTCAGCATACTGGCACGACACGGAATACCGTGCTACGAGTATGCACCGCGAAAAGCCAGAAAAATTGTTATTGGCAGCGGCAGTGCCACGAAACTGCAGATCGCCGAGTTTATGGCGCGCACGCTCAATCTCGATATCGCCGACATTCCGGATGACGCCACCGACGCGATGGCCATGGCCATCTGTCACGGCATCACCATGCAAACCGGCGGCGGACTCTATCTGCCGGAACCAATCTGAACTATCCAATCCCGCGCCAATACCCTGAACGACGGAATAATGAGCAACGACACAAACACCCGCACAGACGATGCCCCGATCGTCGACATCAATGACCAGATCGCCCAGCGTCTCGATAATCTGGAGGCCTGGCGTAGCGAAGGCACCGATCCATACGGCGCCACCTTTCCCAACCGCACACTCTCCGTCGATGCCAAAGCGCTGTACAGCGAAGATGACCCGGAGGCTGAGCCGCCCGTCACTATTGCCGGCCGCATCGTGTTGTTTCGGATCATGGGTAAAGCAGTGTTTGCGCAACTGCGCGACGGCGATGGATTAATTCAGATTTACGCCCAAAAGAATGTCCTCGGCGAAGAGCTTTTCGCTGCCTTCAAGCGTCTCGATTTCGGCGATATCGTCGGTGTTTCGGGCGGTGTTTTCAAGACACGCACCGGAGAGATTACCGTCAAGGTGCAGTCGTACACCTTACTTTCGAAAGCCCTGCGACCGCTGCCCGCCAAGCACGAAGGACTGGTCGATATCGAGCAGCGCTATCGCCAGCGCTACCTCGACCTGATCGGCAACGATGAAGCTGCAGCAGTGTTCCGCAAGCGCATCGACATCGTCCGCGAAGTTCGCAAATTTCTCGAAGATCGCGGCTACATCGAGGTCGAGACGCCAATGCTGCAGGTGCTCGCCGGCGGCGCCGCGGCACGTCCGTTCGAGACCTATTACAACGCGCTCAGCTGCCCGATGTTCATGCGCATCGCACCGGAACTGTACCTCAAGCGCTTGCTCGTCGGCGGTTTCGAAAAAGTGTTCGAACTCAATCGAAACTTTCGTAATGAAGGTCTCGACCGGCGGCACAATCCCGAGTTCACGATGCTCGAACTCTACGAAGCCTACGGCGACTGCCGCACCATGATGGAACTGGTCGAGGCGCTCATCACAACCGTCGCGCAAAATGTCAATGGTTCGCTGCAGGTCCAACTCAATGAAGAGACCACCCTCGACTTCACGCCACCCTTCCGCCGGGTGACTTACAAGGAACTGATCTGTGAGCGCATGGGCAACGACTGGTACGATGTATCAAGCGCCGAGCGTCTGAGCCGAGCACAGGCGCTCGAACTCGAGGTCGACGCCGGCATGAGCGACGTCTTGGTGACACACGAGATCTATGAGAAGGTTGTCGAACATGAGCTCATCCAACCCACGTTCGTCACGCGCATGCCGCGGCAGTTGGTGCCGCTGGCCAAGACCTGTGACGACGACGACTCACTGGTGGATGTATACGAGCTCGAGATCAACGGACTCGAAGTATCGCCCGGCTATTCCGAACTCAACGACCCGATCGAGCAGCGCAAGCGTTTCCAGGAGCAGATTGATACGGCCGACGGCAATCCCGAAGTGTCGGAGATCATCGACGAGGATTTCCTCACCGCTCTCGAACACGGCATGCCGCCGGCCGGAGGACTCGGCCTTGGGATCGACCGTCTGGTCATGCTGCTCACTGGCGCGGAGTCAATTCGCGACGTCATACTCTTCCCGCACTTGCGCCCGAAGAAATGAGCCGTTGATCCACCTTGATCAGTCGACGTAGAGATTAAGGTCATCGGAATCAAGATGGACTCATTCCCTGCCGTCCCGCGATCAAAGCGCGATCAATCCCTGCACGTGGGCAATGCACGCCGTATCGCTTTCGGATCCCGGCGTGTTGTCGGCGATGATCTCCGCACCACTGATGATCCGCACAGCCAGTTCATCGACGACAGTTTCGAGTTCGTCCAAGCTCGTCGGCGGCGAACTAAACAGGTCGTTGCACATCTGGTCGAACACCTGATCCGCAAGTTCTGCACACGTCGTACCACCAGAACCCGGCGTGCTGAAAAACAGCTCGTCATAGACGAGCGTCGCCTGCACGCTGGCTTGTCCGAAGGCGAAACCGTCGAAGTAGGCGCTGATCGCGATCGCATCGACCGTGAACCCGCCCTGAATCGGCACAGCGAAAGCTCCCGACGGATTAAAGATGTCGAGCGGCACAGTTGCCGCCAACGGCATCAGAGTACCGTCCGGTGCAATCGAATCGATCGTGCCAGTCAGAATAGAAATGCCGCCATCGTACGTGAGTTCCACGCGCAGTGGCGTATCCAGAGGCAGTGTAAACTCGAGCGACGAAAATACGACGTTATTGAAAGCACTCGTGCCGACCTGCGCACCGAGTGTCGTCGGGGACACGAAGGGCCCACCGAAAAAAGATGATACATTCGGGAAATAATTGAACTCAACCATATCGAACGTGTCGTTGTCGAAGTCCAAAACGTCCCCTGTACGGTCGAGTCCAGTCGTCGTCGAGTTGATGAGTCCGAAGGCGATCTGTGCAAAACCGTTGGGGTCTGCGTAGAAACCGGCACTCCGGATGGTCAACACCGCTCCGAAACTGAATGTATCTGCTTCGGTCACTGCCATGCCGAGCGGTGCCGTGAGTCGCGTGGATGGTTCGAGTGTGTCGTACCCCACCTCGAGGGAACCAGCCGGGTCACCGGTGAAGGCCGGTGCGTTCGACAGGTGCGTGAACTGCGCAACACCGGGTCCCTTCAAAGTAAAATTGCCGCCGTCGCCGACGAAGGGTGATGCATTAAAGGTCTCGGTCAGGGGTGCGGCGAAAGCGGTCGACACACTGACTGTCGCGGCAACTGCAATTATCGCGAGCTTGTGGTGGCCTGGGAAACGTGTGCGCATCATGGTGCCTACCTCTGTCGGCATTCCGGATTCCAA
Organism: uncultured Lentisphaeria bacterium; assembly: GCA_913042885.1. Next base: position 6,137 of record CAJWLW010000040.1, read on the forward strand.
ATTCAACGGCCGTCGATGCTGGCAACCGTCCCGTCGTCAGCAAACAGGTTGCCCGCCGGCGACTCGCAGCCGAAGTTTATTGGAGTGCTGTCGAACGGTTGTCCCTGCATCCGCTGCAGAGCAATATGTCCGTCAATAAAAAGGACGTTCGCCGCCGTTTCATGGCGGAAATGTGCATAGCCGCTCTTGGCCAGTCCCGGCGGCTCACCCCAAGTGGGAAACAGCACGTAGTGGCCTTCGTTGAAGCGGTTGGAGAAATCAAAATGAATGGCGTCGGTAAACGTAAATACGGTGGAGGCACGGCTGACATATTTATTCTCACGCTGATCCATCAACCGAAGATTGTAGCCGTAGGTGGCGACGCGTCCGTCGAATTTCTCATAGAACGTCGATGCACCATACGGAAAAAGCGGACACTGCAGCCGGTTTTCGAACGAATTCACGAAGGGCGCCAGCAGCGCCTGCGACCTGTCGATCGGCCGGTTGGCGCCGCCCCCGGGGCCACCGGGTTCGAAACCGAACCACCAATGGCGGCCGCCGGCCGAATCGGTGAAGTACGGAAAGTAATATTCGTCGTACGTGTCGACGTACTGCCGTACGCCAATCCCGATCTGTCGCAGGTTAGACGCACACAGCGCTCGTTGCCCGCTGAGTTTCGCCTGGTTCAGTGCCGGCAGCAACATCGACGCAAGGATCGCAATAATCGCCATGACCACGAGCAGTTCTATCAATGTGAAATGTTTTTTCATACCCTGTTCATAAAAAATGCCGAACCCCGCAAACCGCGGCATTCGGCATCAAACCACATTGATTCAAGCCAAAAGCCCCTGACGCGGAGACTTCAGTATGTCAGGGTTATCTGACTTACGGGCTTGAGGCCCGATTACAGCGGCGCGACCGTCCCGGATTCTCACCGGGTTCCCCTGTGACAGCAGAACTATAGTGCACGGGGAAAAGACATCCACCAGCACGGCACGATGACCGCAAAGTTCGTGTCAGTCCCGCTTGCGAGCATCCCCTCCAATATTCATTCTACCGAACCATTCCCCGCAGAGTCGCCAGGTTCTCCTCGTCCTCTTCCATACTTTTCCCCTTGGGCGTCTCGATCACCATCGGCAGATGTTCGAGACGTTCGTCGTTGACGATGAACTCGAAAGCGTCACGGCCGATCTCGCCGGCGCCGATGTGTTCATGCCGATCCTTGCAGCTGCCGAACTTCGCTTTACTGTCGTTCAGATGCAAAGCCAGCAACCGGCCGAAGCCAACCGTATCGCCAAACGCCGAGATCGTATTTTCGTATCCCGTCTCGTCGCGAATATCGTAGCCGGCGGCGAACACATGGCACGTGTCGAAACAGACGCCGAGCCGTTCGTCTGCGTCAACCGCCTCGTACAGTCGGGCGATGTGCTCGAATTCGCCGCAAATGGAACTGCCCTGCCCTGCCATGGTCTCGATGGCAATGCGGACACCGCAATTCGCCGTCGCATTGATCACCAACCGCAGGTTGTCCGCCGCCACCTGCAAGCCCACGTCCGTCTGCAACCCCTTTGGACTGCCGGGATGCAACACGATGAACGGCAGCTCAAGTTTTGCGGCGCGGTCGATTTCGTCGATCAGGCCCATCACCGATTTCTCGCGGGTTGCATCAACTTCGGAACAGACATTGATCAAGTACGACGCATGCACAAAGACCGGATCGATTGAAGACTCCGCACGACGGGCGATGAAAGCCGCGGCATCCTCATCGGCAATCGGTGCTGCTGCCCACTGCCGATTACTCTTCGTAAAAATCTGGATTGTATCGCAGCCAACCGCTTCGCCGCGGTCGATGGCCAGCGGGAAACCGCCGGATATGCTCATATGTGCGCCGAATTTAGGCATCATCTCCTCCTTTGAAGAAAGGTGACTATATCGCAGCCACTCGACAGGTTAAAGTGTTCCATGTTCACCGATACCGTACAACGTGCCTGACATACAGCGAACCATGGGACTTACCGGCGCGACCCTGGTCGGCGTCAGCGCCATTGTCGGTGGCGGCATCCTGACTTTGGCCGGTGTGGCTTTCGTCGAAACCGGACCGAGTGCCGTCCTCGCGTTCTCCCTGAACGGCGTGATCGCGCTGATCACCGCCCTGAGTTTCGCCGAGCTTGCCGCGTCGTTTCCGGAGTCCGGCGGCACCTACGCCTTTGCCCGCAAGATCCTCCGGCTCGAAGCAGCCTTCCTGGTCGGCTGGGTTGTGTGGTTCGCCTCGATCGTCGCCGGCGTGCTCTACGCTCTGGGTTTCGCAGCGTTTGCGGTCTTCGCTATCATCGAATTAATTCGCGAACTCGGTCACACGCCGGCGGCATGGCTCACCTCCGGCTGGATCCCGACGATCGCGGCAATCATACCGATCGGCGTCTATACGCTGACACTGGTACGCAAGTCCGGCGGCAGCCGGGCCGCGACAATCGGCCACCTGGTCATCTTTGTCATCCTCATCATCGGCGGCATCTGGGTCTTCATCAAGGACACGCCGGCGGATATGGCGTCGACCCTGACGCCGTTTTTTGTTCACGGTGCCGGCGGCCTGATCGCAGCCATGGGCTATTCCTTCATCGCGCTGCAGGGATTCGATCTGATCGCCGCGGTCGGCGGTGAGATCAAGGATCCGGAACGGGTCATTCCGAAATCCATGATGCTCTCGCTGGCAATCGCTCTCGCCATATACATCCCTCTGCTGCTGATCGTCACGACCGTAGGCCTCAATCCTGGCGAAAACATCTCGGCAGTCAGCGCCGAGAATCCGGAAACCGTGATCGCTATTACGGTGCAGAATTACCTCGGCAAACCCGGCTTCTGGATGGTAATGGCCGCGGGGATTATGTCGACGCTCTCCGCGTTGTGCGCCAACCTCTTTGCCGCCTCTCGGGTAGCACTGGCGATGGCACGCGACCGGACGCTGTCGCGGCAATTGAGCGGCATTTCGACTACGCGCGGCACCCCGAGTCCGGCAATAATCGCCAGCGCAGTGATGATGGTCATGCTGTTGCTGGTCCTTCCCGATGTCGCCTCCGCCGGCGCTGCATCCAGCCTGATTTTTCTGATGTCGTTTGCCCTGGCCCACTGGATCTGCATCCTGGCGCATCGCCGTGGCGGCCTCGATCCCAGAAAATTCAAGGTTCCGTTCTTCCCGGTCCTGCCAATCATTGGCATCATCGCATGCCTGTCCCTGGCCGGATTCCAGGCTGTGACCGTGCCGGCCGCCGGAAAGGTGGCGCTCGCCTGGCTGATATTGGGCGGCGGTATGTACTGGGTGCTGTTTGCGCGCCAAGCGCGGGTCTACGACGCTTCTGCAGAAGCGCTCAATCCGCAACTCATGCGATTGCGCGGGCGCAACCCCCTGGTCCTCGTACCAATTGCCAACCCCGCAAACGCAGAATCGATGGTGACCGTTGCCGATGCCATGGCCCCGCCCAATTTCGGGCGCGTGCTGCTGCTCAACGTCGTCACCCTGGCAGATTCGAACGACCCCAACGTTCAGCCTCCGGAACTGGCAGACGCGCAAAAAGTTCTGGCCAAGTCGCTGACCGCCTCATTCGCACACGGACTGGCACCCGAGGCGCTGACAACTGTCGCGGCCAATCCGTGGGAAGAAATCCAACGCGTGGCGCGCGTTCATCGCTGCGAGAGTCTGCTGATGGGTTTCAGCAATATCACCGAGCACGTGATGAACAAGAAAGTCGAGGAACTGATCGGCCGCGTGGCCTGCGACGTCGTCGTGCTGCGGGCGCCGAACGGCTGGAAACTGACCGACGCGCGCCGCGTGCTTGTACCGGTGGGGGGCCGCAGCGGACATCGGGTGCTCCGTGCAAGACTGCTCGGCAGTCTGCAACGCACCGGCCTGCGGTTGGTGACGTTCCTCCAGGTTGTCAGGCCGGATGTGAGCGATCGGGCCCGCGCCGAAATAGAAAAAGAACTCCGGCAATTTGCCGACGACGAGGCCCCTGAGAACCTCGCGACCATCGTCGAACCCAGCAGCGACGTCATTGCAACGATCAAGACCCAATCGCAGTCGGCCGACCTGATCATTCTCGGCCTGCAGCGCCAAGGTTCGAAACACCGAACCTTCGGCGACTTTGCGCTAGCCGTGGCGCGCGAAACCACCTGCGCGATCATCATGATCAGCCAGAAGGATTAAGAAAAAAAACTTAATCGAATTACCGCTTCTCTCCCCTATTCCGGCGTGACATATGCCGCCGTGATGCCACCATCGACGTTGAAGGTGGCGCCGGTAACGTAGGACGAGCGGTCGGACGCCAGATACAGCGCAGCCTGCGCCATCTCAGCTGCAAGACCGAAACGGCCCAGAGGCACATGCACCAGGCGTCTTTGCTTCTTCTCGTCGGTGTCGAGGTAGTCCATCAGCATCTTTGTCTGCAGCGGCCCGGGGCACAACGCGTTGACACGAATATTCTGCCGGGCATGAATGACCGCAAGTTCCCGGGTCATGGCAAGTACACCGCCCTTGCTGGCAGTGTACGCTAATTGCGGCGTCGCGGCACCGAGCTGCGCCACAAACGAGGCGGTGTTGATCACAACGCCGCCGCCGGCCCGCTGCAATGCGGCAATACCGTACTTGCAGCCGAAAAAGACCCCCTTGAGATTGACCGCCATCGTCAGGTCCCAGACTTCTTCGGTTGTCTCCGAAGCATCGCCATCATCGGGATGCATGATCCCGGCGTTGTTGAAGAGAATATCGAGGCGTCCGTATGTCTCCTCCGCTGCCGCAACCATGCGTTCACAGTCGGCAGCCTGCGATACGTCTGCGTGCAGGCTGATGGCGCGGCCGCCGGCCTTCTCTACCATCGCCACGGTTTCCTGGGCACCGGCGTCGGCGATATCGACAATGACGGTCGCAGCACCTTCAGCAGCGAAGAGCAGACCCGTTTCCCGGCCGATGCCCGAGGCACCGCCAGTGATCACTGCCACTTTGCCAGAGAGTTCCATTTATCCGAACGTTGTTGGCTTGGTTGGTGTTTACAATCCAGCGACGAACCGGTCGAACAGCCTCTGCTGCACCGGATCGACGGCCGCGGTAATCTCCGGATGCCACTGCACCGCCAGTAGCCGATGGCCGCGTGATTCAACCGCTTCGACCGTGCCGTCGGCAGCTGTAGCGACCACCTCCAGCGGCGCCGGAACCTTCCGAATAGACTGGTGGTGCCAAGAGGCAATTTCACATTCGGTCACACCGAGCACTTCCGACAATTTCGAATCCGGCTCGATCGCCACGCTGTGTGACGTGAAAGTAGTCGGATTCGGGTCGTCCGGAGCAGCGGCGGGATTAGGCACACGGTGATCCAGTTCACCGGCGATGTCCGGCAGATGCAGATGCAGGCTGCCACCCAGTGCAACGTTGACAATTTGAATGCCGCGGCAGATCCCGAACAGCGGGACGTCGGCATCAAGTGCTCTGCAAACCATGGCGATCTCGTCACGATCGCGGTCGATATCCGTCATGTAGATGGTGTCATGATCATCGCCGCCGTACACTGCCGGGTCGATATCGCCGCCACCGGCGAGAATCAAACCGTCAAGCCGCTGCAAGCACTCGACGATATCCGCATCACCGGGGGGCACAAGCACGACAACGCCCCCAGCCCGGCGGACACATTCGACGTACTCGACCGGCAATGAATAGCGGCCGGCTGCGTCGCGGCCATAGGTCGTTATCCCGATCAGCGGTTTGATCATCCGGGGCATCAGATATCCAACTGATTCCACGGCATCGGCATCGCCGGCCGCTCGCCGTGATGATCAACTCGTTCGTCCTTGGGGCGATCCTTGAACCAACTCACGAGCGCCACAAGCTGCTTGACCGCCTCGTCACAGGCGCGTTTGCCCTTTTCTACCGTCGCCAGCTCACAGTCGCCCATGACCCCGGAAGCGGTGTACGAACTGGTCCACCCGATAACTGACGCAGGACCCTCGGCAAAAAGATCAACGTGCATGAACGGGCTGTTCTCGGCGTTGAACGAAACGTAGTCGCTCTTGACCTTGTCCCGGCGCACGTTGTCCTCGTCCAGGTACATGTACATCGAGGTCTCGAGCTCGCCGGCATGCGCACAACCTCCGGGGATACGCCCCTCCCGCCATCCCGGGAGGAATTCCTTGTCGACAGTCAGCAGGTTCCACCAGGCGGTGCAGATGCATTCCGCGTCCGTTTCCAGATTGGCGCGGCGGGCGACCAGACCGAGGTTGGGCATGTTCGAGCCATGGCCGTTGAGCAGGATGATCTTCTTGAGACCGTGGTAGGCCAGTGATTTGACGATGTCGAAAACGTGCTCGATAAAATGCTCGTAGTGGCTGTTGATGGTCCCGGGAAAATCCATGACGTGGCCGGTATAGCCGTAGGCAACGATCGGCAGCACCTTCATCTTCTCGGGAATCTGCTGACCCGCTCCCACAGCGACGCCGGTCGGACAGACCAGGTCAACATCGAGCGGCAGATGAGGGCCGTGCTGCTCGACAGCACCACAGGGAACGATACATACCTGCCCATCGGCAACCACCTCGTTGATCTCAGGCCACGTGAGTTTCTCGTAGCGATATTCAGTTCGGGCACGGGACATGAGGCTCGCTCCGGTTATTCGAGTGGACCTTGGTGTGGTGCGGGCATTCCAGCCCATGGACAAGAAACCCTAACGCACCCGTGGCCTGCGTTCAACCACCTTTCGTCGTGCACCCATTTCACTATTGTCGAAAAACCAGCAACGACGTCGTCAACGACCCACCGGGAACCTCATGAAAAGCATCGTTATTGATCGCGCTGTCACCACATAATTGGGCACTGCCATCCGGCCTTCGCGATGTGCTCAAAATACAAGCCGTCCCGAGCCGACACAACGGTCATGCGGGCGGGTATTCGTGCACCAGAAAATGCACCGCCGGCTCATCCTCTTCAATGGTGCTGAACCGCTCGCACGGTGTCAGAAAACAATTGTCATTCCAATCGTCACAAACGCGGCTGACCTCGCCGCTGACGGTGTAACGGCCGCCGCGGATCTCGATGCCGGTGCCTTCCTTATTCCAGAACTGATGAATCAGACCCGGCGGCACCGCCAGGCTCTGCCCGGGCTCGATCGCCAGGACCTCACCGGCTGTACAACTCCGGGTGACACCGTCCAACTGCACCGTGAAGTCATCCTCCGAGCATTCCCCGTCGGCTGTCGATTGGTACAGCCTGATCATCAGGGTACCGCCACCGCGATTAATGATGTCTTCCATCTTGTGCCGGTGAAAATGCAATGGTGGCTTCTGGTTCTCCGGATCGAGAATGAGCTTCTCCGCGTAGTCCTTTGGCGTCGGAAATTTCGACGAACCGTTGCGCATGGTCAGGAGCACACGGCCGTAATTCTCAAAATCGTCGAGACCGAAATCGGTGACATCCCAGCCGAGCATACAGGCGCGAATTTCATCGGCCTCCGGCCCCTTGTCTCGCCAGTCATCGACTGTCCAATTCGCGAAAGGCGGCAGGGAGAATCCGACCGTCTCGAAGGCTTCCCTGGCGATCTCGATAATTTCATTGATACGTGATCTTTTCATCTTTGGCTGTCTCGGATTTCGGTCGGAAACTGTAGTGTCGCACAACGCCATGTCCAGCTATATTCCTAAACGTTGCCATTATGACGAAACTCAAAGATGGGGAGTCTTATGAGACGGACTGCGGCAAATGACTGACGATATCCGTGACTATGCCAGGATCGGGCTGGCGCATTTCATGTTTTATCCGGACTGTGTCGTCGACGAGCAGGTCAACATCACAACGCTGCCCGGCATACTGGCGCGCGACGACATCGAGGTGGTCGATTTCTGCCTGCCCTACGATGTTGCCGGTCGTACCGAGCTGACTGCGGCACTGCGCGCCTGCAACAAGCACCTGGGATTTGCCATCCATCCTTTCCCGTTGGATAAAATTTGTGTGGGCACGACCGTCGACAACGAAAAGGCCCTGACTCGAATGATCCTCGAAGATCAACTCGCAGCAGCCGCGGCTGCCGGTGCCCACGCATTTACCATCGCGTCCGGCATCGATCCAGGTGTCGCCGCACGGCAGGCGGCCATAGATCAGCTACGCGAGGTCTGCCGCTGGTTGTGCCGCCAAGCGGCAGAGCATGACATGACGGTGCTGCTGGAGCCGTTCGACCGCGACACGCACCGCCGCTTCCTGATGGGGCCCACAACCGAGTGCGTCGAATTCGTCGAATCCCTGCAGCCGGAAATCGACAACTTGCGACTGCAGCTCGATATCGCACACATCCTTCTGTCCGGCGAAACATTTGAACACGCCATCACCACAGCCGCCGAACACATCGGACACGTACATCTCGGCAACTGTTACATCAGCGATCCGGCAGATCCGTTCTATGGCGACAAGCACCCGCCGATCGGCTATCCCGGCGGCGAAATCGACGTACCGCAACTGACGGTGGCGTTGCGGGCACTGCTGAACATCGGCTATCTCGATCGGGACCAGCGCGGCACCATGGCTATCGAGACCCGCCCTGTCGCCGGCAGCAACGTCGAAGAGCTGATCCAAGACGGTCTGGCAAAATTGGACCAGGCCTGGGGTGACGTGTAGCCAATTTACGGCAACGAATCCTCGAAGGCGGCAATCTCTTCAGCACCGTCGAGCACGCCAATCTCCATGCTAAACTCGCGAACCTCTCCGGGTGCAATGTGTTCGAGGGTGCCGGCGTCGCGATTGGCCTGGCGCCCCATCACCGAGCAGTTGCCCGGCTCGATGCCGACCACATACGAACCACTCACGAAATGAGTCCACTGGCTAAGTACAGGCAGCTCGATGCTGTTGTACTTCCAGTAGACACCGAGCCCGTCACGCAGTTTGTCGTTGACAATGGCAACGCTTGCTGCGCCTTCGGAATCTGCGTTGAGCGTATGCACATAAACCGCCTCGCCATTGTCCGGGGCCGGCGCGCCGATTGTCCCGAACGCTCGACCATCGGCCTCGGCGTCGTCAGCGGTATCAATTTACATCGCCGCCTGGAAGGACAGCGCTACGGGGGAGAACCTGCGACGGCCGATCGGCCGTCTCGACTAGATCGGCAACCCTACCAATGCGTCGGCGCATAATCCTTCAGGAACTGACCCCATATATGTTCCCCGGTGAGGAAGCCCGAGAAGATTGGATCGCAGATCCGGGCCGCTGCGTCGACGCGATCGAGCGGGGGATGAAACCGGTGCTCCGCGATCTTGCGCTCCGCGATCTCCACCGGATCCTCATCGGTGATCCAGCCGGTATCGACGCTGTTCATGTGGATACCGTCCTTGAAGTAATCCGACGCCGACGTCCGGGTCATCATATTCAACGCCGCTTTCGCCATGTTGGTGTGCGGATGCTTGTCGGTCTTCAGCGCGCGATAGAATTGCCCTTCCATCGCCGACACGTTGACGATGTGTTTGTCGCGTGACGGCTGGCGCAGCATCAGCGGCTTCAACCTGGCATTGAGAATGAACGGCGCGACCGCGTTGACGAGGTGCACCTGAAGCAGCTCGACAGCTGAGACTTCGTCGAGCTTCAATCGCCAACTGTTTTTCGCGCGCAAATCAATCTGCTGCAAATCAGCGTCTAGCTGGCCGGCCGGAAACAATTGATTGCTGGGCTGCAGTTCAGCATCAGACGGGCCCTTCACTGAGATCGTCGCGAAACTTCCGTAATCGGCCAACTCGGCGCCGGCATCGAGCTCCGATGTACGGCATTGCTCGCGCAGCATCTCGAAGTTACCGACGACCGCGCGCACTGGCGCCGGCAACTCGTCCAGCGAGTTGGTCTCGGCGGCTTTGAGATGCGCGTAAAAATCAGCCGGACGCCTGACCGTCTGGCAAGCGTTGTTCAAGATAAAATCGAGTCGGTCATACGTGGCATTGACGTGCTCCGCGAAGGTCTCGACGCTCGGCGTGTGCGCCAGGTCGAGCCCGTAGATCTGCAGCCGCTCAGACCAGCTCGCAAAATCCGGTTCGTTGGCGTAGCGCGCCACTGCATCACGAGGGAACCGGGTAAGCGCGATTACCTGGGCGCCAGCCCGTAGCAACATGATCGCAGCCTGATACCCGATCTTGACGCGAGCCCCGGTAATAATCGCAACGCGCCCCTGGAGATCTGCCGTCTGATGACGCTTGCGCCAGTTCAACTCAGCACAGTCGAGACACAGCCGGTCATAAAAGAAATGCACCTGCGTGTAGCGCACCTTACAAACGTAGCAGATCCTCGACTCCTGCAATTCAGTTGGTGCTACCGTCTCGACAGCAGCGGGCAACGCGTTGGTGCCATCCCCCGGCAGCGGTGTTGGGTAGACCAATTCCAATCGCTGTTTCCGAATGCCGGTAGCGGCCAGCAATTCTTCGTCCTCGTCCTCGACGATCTTGCGTTGCCGTCTTTTTTCGCGCCGATTTGCCTTCCAGAATACGCGGAGTTCGTCTATTTCCGGCTTCGACGCTCGTCCGGCTGCGGTCAACAACTGGATCCGAATATCATGGGGCATCTGCAGCAACAGCCCCCGGTCCGCAACGATCGCCTGCAGCAATGCCAGGCTGTCGCCGACACGTTCCAGCAAATCGCTCTCGGCCATCGACTCCCAATCAACGTCGCCTGTATCGTCTGCCTCATTATCCGCCATGGAATCGCTCAGTTAATCCTCGTTCAATTGTCGACTTATTCCTGAACAAGCCGGCTCTCCGCTTCGATCTCCGTTGCCAGGACGTGTTCGCTACCGGGAGGGAAGGTTACTGCGTCTTCGCGGGCGTTGGTGGTTTCCACGCATACCATGCCGGGGTACTCGTCATCAAATAGCGCATCAGCTTGACAACCGTCACACTTTCGCGATCAAACCGCCGTCGACCACCAGTGACGAACCCGTGACAAAGGACGAATCGTCGCCGGCAAGGAATACGGCGCACTTCGCAACCTCAGAGGTCGTCCCCATCCGATTGAGGCAGTGCATCGCACCGGCTTCCTGGCGTGCGGCAGCGGGATCCGGCTGGGTCTCGAAGTAGGCGTCGCACAACGGCGTGTTGATGTAGCCCGGGCAAATGCAGTTCGCCCGAATATTCTTGTCACCGTAGTCGCAGGCAATGCTTTTGACCAGCATATGCAGGCCCCCCTTGGCGGTACAATAGGCGGCCAGTTCCGGCTCGGCGACGTGGCTCAATGCTGAGCCCATTACGACGATGCTGCCGCCGGCCGCGCCATTTTCGAGCATCGCCTCGACGGCGTGTTTACAGCAAAAGAAAGCGCCGCGCTGATTAACGCTCATCAGGCGATCAAATTCATCCTCGGTCGTTTCGGTCAAAGTCTTTTCAATCTGAATCCCGGCGTTCGCGACGAAAACGTCCAGGCGTCCGAAGCGCTCCAATGTATCAGCGATCAGCGCCTGGATATCGCGCACCTGCGACACGTCGGTGTGCGTGAATACGGCATCGCCGCCGGCAGCACAAACCTCGTCGACGATTTGCTGACCGTCCACGTCCGTCACGTCGGCCGAGATGACCTGCGCACCCTCGACACCGAACTCACGCACAATCGCTTCACCGATTCCCGAGGCGCCGCCCGTGACAATGGCGACTTTGTCTTTGAGCTTGCTCATACTCCCCTCACCTATTCAGTTCTATGTCGAAATCATAGCTGTCCTCGACGTCCAGAATATGTGGCAGGGCGCATTCCTGCCGGTAATCGAGAACTATAGGGCTGGTTCTTGGCTCAGTGATTCCAGACAGGTACGGAGCAGAGGGCGTGTCAATATAACGGTGTGGATCCATCGACCTTTGGCATACGCCCTTTGCCGCCCAGCGCCACGTGACGGGCATGGTCGCGGACCACCTCCATATCCAGCTCAACACCGAGCCCCGGGCGTTTCTCGAGCTCGAGAACATCGATATGACCGTCGACGAACGGCACCGCCAGCGACTGAATCTTGTCGAACCAGGGCAGCAGCCGGCAGTGCTCGAGGATCAGAAAATTCGGCATCGCCGCGGACGCATGCGCGGCAGCGGCAAGCGCCACAGGGCCATACGGATTGTGGGGCGCCACCTCGATGCCGTAGATTTCTGCGAAGCTCGCAATCCGCATCATTTCGCTGATACCCCCGGCGTGGCTGATATCCGCCTGGCAGACGTCGATGGCCTGCTGCTCAAACCACGGCCGGAAATCCCAACGCGTCATCTGCCGTTCGCCGAGCGCGATTCTTACGCCTGGGAAATCCCGTTTCAGCCGCAGCGTCGGTTCGATCGTCTCCATCGGCAGCACCTCCTCGACGAACATCATGTCGAGCGGCTCCAAAGCTTCGACCAGGCGATGGCCGGATTGCGGGTCGAACAGGCCGTGACAATCGATCATCAGCCCTGCCTCGGGCCCCAAAGCCTCTCGCAACAAACGAAAGTCCGCAACCGCAACGTCGATCTGTCTCGCGTAATCCATGGGCTCAACGAAGACACCGACGCCGTGCTTGAATGCATCGAACCCCATTTCCAGAGATGTCGCCGCCTTTTCTTCGAGTGTCAGACCGCAGAACTCCGGACCACTGCGCACATAGCAGCGCACCTTCTCACGCACCTTGCCACCCAGCATTTTAAAAACGGGCAAACCCGCAGCCTTGCCGGCAATATCCCACAGCGCCTGGTCGATGCCGCTCATGGCGCTGGTGTGCACGACACCGCGACGCCACCAAAAATCGCGAAAGCCCGACTGCCAGATGCGCTCGATATCGGTCGGGTCCATGCCGAGCAGCCGCGGCTTGATCTCGCTCTCGATCTGCGCAATCACCGCCTGCTCGTGGTATTCGGTAGTGGCTTCACCAATACCGGTGATGCCGGCATCCGTATCGATTTCAACGAACACCCAGTTGCGGGCAATCGCTCCGTCGTCGCGAAATATGGCAACACAAGTTGGCCTGATATCGGTTATTTTCATGATAGGAAAGTACTCGCTGTAGGGTAAAGATCACGCCGGTCTGAAAAATCGGTCGATCCCAATCTGCCAACGCGGGCTACTGCAATTTTTCCAATGCCTTTGCGAGGTGCTCGAGCACCTGCTTGTCCTGTTCGACCGCCCGGCGTTCGGTCAGCACCTTGAGGGCCCGCCGATCACCACGCTTGCCGAGCGCCATGCAAACTCGAAAACGCACACCCGGGTCCTGGTCGTCCACGGCGCCCGCGAGCACGTTGTACGCTTCATCGCCGGGAATCATTCCAAGTGAATTGATGGCTTCGCGCCGGTGCCGCTTTTCGGAGGAAGCCAGCACGCCTCGCAGACCTGCCGCCGAACTTTCGTCATTCACTCGCGCCAGCGCGTTGACTGCCTCCCAGCGCCGCCACGAATCGGCATCCTTCAGCCCCTTGTGTATCGCCGGCAGACATTCAGGCATATGAAGCATCGACATCCCGACGAACGCATTCCAGCGCTGCGCTTCGTCGGTCGACTTGCTCAATTCGAGCACCAACTCCTTTGCCCTGGTCGTGTCCGGATACTGATTCAGCGCCCACATGGCGCGCCAGCGTACGTGTGAGTCCCCATCGTTCACGACGCGCTCGACGACTGACTCGACCGCCGCTTCATCGCGCATGTAGCCCTGGATGTTCACCATTTCCCAGCGGACAGTGAAGTCCGGGTCTTTCATACGCTTCAGCATCGCCGGCGTCGCCGCCTTACCGATAGCCAGGATTTCATCACGCGCGGCTTGCCGGTCTGGGTTATTCTTGAGTTTGTCGATCAGCGTGTTGACGCGGCGATTGAAAGCCGGGCTCGGCTCACCCCCGGTAGCGACCCGGCGGTTCTCGAACCAGTTGCCGCGCGCCCGGTACAACTCAACGCCGGTCATCGATTGCTCGATAGCTTTCAGCTTCTTCTCGGCGCGACTGGCGATAGCGGGAAAATGGTGGAACTGCGTACGCAACTGCCACCACGCCTCATAGGCACGGCCAGATTCGGCAGCTGGTATGCGGAGCGCTTCGGCCATCAAATCTTCGCCACGCTTCTTGATATTTTCGCTCATATATTGCGCCAGAGGCCCATCCATTGTCAGCAACTGGGTCGACAACAGCAAATAGTCTCCGCGCCCTATGGCCGCCGGAAAAACTTTCAGAAAATCCGCCTCGGTCATCGGCGTGCCCAGACGCTCGAATGCCTCGAACAGCACGATGTAATCCGATACCGCCGGGAACCCGTGGCCGATGCGCTGCACTTCACGGTACATCGTGCGTCCGCCGGCCTTTTTCAAAGTGAGAAAGCCCTGCCACGCACCACTTTTTCCAACGTAATCCTCTTCGCCGGCAACAAAAATAAACGCCTGCGCCTTGACCCGTCGCAGTGCGTCGTCGCGAACGGCAAACCGGTGGGACGGCCCGGGGCAAACGATCAGACTTCCGGCGACCTGTATTTTGAGCTGCAGTCCCGAACTGCAGAGGAAGTCCGCACCGGAAGAGAACCCGCTCAGATAAATACGATCCGGATCGATCGGAAACTTTTCCAGCACCGCGGCCAGGACATGTCGCGCGTACGCGCCGTCGTCGTGTGTTCCCTCGATTCTCCCCCACGAACGCGTGCGGCCGTTGATGCCGACAATGATGTACGGCGCCTGCTCGACAAAGTGCGACCACAAACTGATCCGTGTCAGGTTGGCGCCTTTGCTGCCGGGTGAACTGGCGCCGTGGAAATCGAGGATCAACGGCCACTTACGGCTGTCATCGAAATCCGGCGGCAGCGACACCTCATATGACGCCTCTACCCCGTCGATATCGAACTCCGGCACCCGGTACTCGACAGCCCCTGCAGTCATTGCAAGGGCGCCGGCCAGCATCATGGCAATAATGCTTCGCATAGATGAATTTAACTCATTATAGGGGGCTGTTACACTGTCCTGGAGCAACTTATTTATACGAAAGCTTTCCGGATCACACCGGTCCGCTCGCAGGCAAACCCGCAACCCGCAGTGACACCTGGACAGATTCGGATGGGCTATGGATTGTCGTCGGTATGGCGAGCCGATTGGACAAACAGTTACATAACCAAGAGCGCGCGACCTGAACCATTGTGCAACAGTGACGCCGGCTCGATGTACTTATGTAAGAAAATCTCTGACGCAAAAAGGGAGCAGTAACTTCATCAAAATTGTCCCCGCGATTCACACAATAGTTGCGAAAAGAATAAACGCAGAATAGCGATCAGCGTTTCGGCATATCCCAGCGCGGCACGACTTCCGGGTTGACGTAGGACACAGGCCACTTGTACTGTGACAGATCAATCGCCGTCTGCAGACCCAGCCGGCAAAAATCGTCCAGCAACAGGGCGTGGCGGCCGGCATTGTGCGGGGTGATGATAATGTTCGGCAGCCCCACAAGCGGATCATCCGCAGCCGCAGGCTCTTCCTCCAGCACATCAACGGCAGCGCCGGCAATCGTCCCGTTCTGCAATGCCTTTGCCAGGGCGAGGGAATCCACGATCGGCCCCCGTGAGGTATTGATGAGGATACTGGTAGGCTTCATCCTCTCGAGCTCAGTCTCGCCGATCAGGTGATACGTCGTCTTGAGCAGTGGTACGTGCAAGGAAACGACATCCGACTGAACAAGAAGTTCCTCAAACGAAACAGAACGAACATCAAGCTCCGCCATGACTGCCGGCTCGACCACCGGATCGTACGCCAGAAGCTCGGCACCGAATGGCTGCAACCGGGCGGCAACACCACGTGGGATATAACCGAAACCTACCAGCCCGATTGTGCTGCCATGCACCAGTGTCGGCATCGGGACGCCAACATCCCAACCGCCGGCACGGACTTCACGATCACTCCTCCCAATCTGACGGGTCATCGCCAGGATCAGGCCGATGGTGTGTTCGGATACGCCCAGCGCCGGCGCAGCCGGCGTGTTGGCAACGATGATACCCATCTCCGTTGCCTCGGCCACGGGAATGTTGTCGGTGCCACTACCACCACGAATGATCGCACCACAACGCTCGAGTTGCGGCATGATCTCGGCCGTGATCATCGGCACGCCGCCCATGTCCCAGACGATGTCGGCGTCGGCTGCCACGTCCGCAGCCTCCTGCGGAGTCTTGGGCTGGCAATCCACAAACTCGAAGCCGGCTTCCGCCACTGCGCCCGGGAGAGAATCGATCAGGAATTGATCGTGTTTTCTAAGAAAAGCAATTTTCATGATTTCTCCGTAAAGTAACAACGCTCAGATTATCGATGGAACAACGTATCTCGGCAAATCGAACATTACCGTGGAACGCCTAAACGCAAGTTCCAAAAATGGTGTACGACATAAAGGGCTTGCCCCTTCCGCGTCGTGCTTTGCCCACAAATCCCAGGTGGAGATCGTCATGTTGCGGACTTATAATACGCTGGGTTAACAATATCGTGTATAATTTCCCAACCCACCCATATCGGGTGTGATCCCGATGGGCATCTTGAAAGACAGCAAATTCACCATGGACGCACTGGATGGCAAAACTGTCGCCATTCTCGGTTACGGCAATCAGGGCGGGTGTAAGCGTTCAACCTGCGCGACAGCGGCATCAACACAAACATCCGCAACCGCCAGGACGAATACCGCGAGCTCGCAGTAGCCAAAGACTGGGAGCCCGTCCAGATTCCTGAGTCCGCGACTCAAACACTCGTAAGACGAAGCGCGATTTCATCGAAAAAAAATGATCCAGGCCGACCGGCGCAAGAAAAGGGAGTCACCATATGAAGCGCGATTTCATCGATTGCCACTTTCACCTCTGGGATCTGAAGGAACCGGGTCTGCACTATTGCTGGCTGATGCCCGATGGCGAGGACCCGCAACTCGGCGATCGACTGGAGGAACTCAAGGGCACCACATATCTGATCGACGACTACATCGCCGAAACCCGGCAGGCCAACGTAACCAGGGCAGTCCATCTCCAGGCCGCCATCGGCTCGGAGGACCCGGTCAAAGAAACGGCCTGGATCCAGGCCGCCGCTGACCGCACCGGGTTTCCGCTGGCAATAGTCGGATATACGGACCTCAAGCATCCGGATGCCGGCAAGGAACTCGAGCGGCATTGCCAATACGCCAATACCCGCGGCATCCGCGACTTCTCGGAAGGTGATTACCTCGTCGATCCCGACTTTCATCGCGGCTACTCGATGCTGGCAGACTTCGATCTGGTTGCCAGCTTGTCGATCGACTGGGAAGCGATGCCGAAGGCGCACGATCTGGCACAGAAATTTCCGCACATCCCCCTCGTCCTCGATCACTGCGGTGAACCCGCGGCGCGCGACGACGAATACTTCGAGAACTGGCGAAACGGCATGCGTACCGTAGCGCAGTCGGAAAATGTCACCTGCAAGATCTCCGGGCTCGGCATGGCGGACAACGACTGGACGGTCGACAGCATCCGCCGATGGGTGCTGACCTGCATTGACATCTTCGGCCCGCACCGCTGCATGTTCGGCACCAACTGGCCGGTCGACAAGCTGTACAGCACGTACGACGTCCTGATCA
>CAJWLW010000041.1 GCA_913042885.1 uncultured Lentisphaeria bacterium
CAGCCCAGCGGTTGCCTGACGCCCGCGGCTGACGGTGGTCCCACACGTATCGTTTTCGACGAGCCCGCTGACCGCGCTGCCGTCTTGGAGACTCTGGCTTCCCTGGGGGAGTTGGCAACGCCTCTCTCCAGCTCGGACCAGGTGGCGCGGCGTATGCAGCGCCTCAATTGCTATGCCTGTCACCGCCGTTCGGATCTCGGCGGACCCCATCCAGCTCTCGCGGATTTCTTCGCTGGTGATGAGAACGCGGAACTGGGTGACGAAGGTCGCTTCCCCCCGCCCCTTACGGGGGTGGGCTCGAAGTTGAATCCGTCCTGGCTGCAGAGCGTGCTGCTCGAAGACCTGAATGGCTCCTCGCCCGGTGCCCGGGTGCGCCCGTACCTGGAGACCCGCATGCCCTACTTCGGTTCGGGCAACGTCGGGGACCTGGTGGACCTCTTGCGGGACGCCGATGGGGCCGAGGTTGCTGGACGCGCCCAGCCCCTGGCTTCCAGCCCCAGCCTGATCCAAGCCGGGCACAAGCTGGCGGGCATCGGGGGGCTGGGCTGCATCCAATGCCACCCCTTCGGCAGCGTGCCTTCCTTGGGCGTGACCTCCGTCAACCTGTTCGGCATGACCGAGAACCTGCAGTACGACTGGTTCCGACAGCTCCTGCTCGACCCCATGTCTACCGGCATCGGCACGCGCATGCCCGCCTTCTGGTTGGAGGGGGAGAGTCCGATCGACGTTCTGGACAAGGACCCGGGCCGCCAGGTGGAGGCCCTGTGGGCCTTCCTGATGGAGGGCGACAACATGATGCCCCCGCGCGGGCTCAACAATCCCGACGCGGCCTACGAGTTGATTCCCGACGATCGCCCCCTGTGTGTGGGCGTCTTCATGAAGGGTGTCAGCCCGCGCACCCTGGCCGTGGGTTTTCCGGAGTGGGTGCACTATGCCTACGACATGCAGGCCGCGCGGCTGGCCACCTCTTGGCGCGGACGGTTCTTCAACACGCGTGGCACCTGGCACGGGCGTGCAGGTGCACTGGAGTCTCCCCCGTCGGCGGACACCCTGAACTGGCCGACGGGTGCAGCGTTGGCGCCCTGCTTGATGACGATCAGCGCTGTGGTGCCATCACCAGTGAATACATGGGTGTTGGTGGCCATGAGGTTGGCAAGCAGCGTGTTGCCGTCGCTGCTGCGCAGCTCGGCGCTGATATAGCCCTCGGCGTCGAGGTCGATGAAATCCTGCGCCGTCCAGGTGGCGGTGATGTCCTCGGCCGGCAGGCCATTGTCGATGCTGAGCTCCCACGTGATGTTGTCGGCGCCGAGCAGGCGGACGTCGTGTGTGAACCCAGTCAGGATGACGTCGGAGTTGAAGATGACCTTGCCGGAACTGCCGGGTAGACCCGGCGGGCCGGGGATATCGAGGGTGTCGTCGTAACCGTCCGAACCATTGGTATCGAGGCCGATGCCGATTTCATCGCATTGGGTACAGTTGGTGCCCGAGAAGGTCAGCGGGATGTGAATCTCCGGGTCGACAAGCTGGGCGATAGCGCCGCTGCCGAAACACAGGAATATCGCAACGGCGAGGTGCCGGATAAGAGACTTCATTTGCAGACCTCCGGTTGCGCGGGCATTTGAAGTATTTCGCTATCTGCTGTGGATTGGTGGCAAAGCATTGGATAAAGGCGGTTGTTGCAGTGAGTTACACGAGGCTCGCAACCACCCGTGCTTGGGCTGTCGCGGAAATAAATTGCAGATTTCCGATTCGATTTTGCGCGGCATATTTTGACGGTATTCCGTTGTATCGTGTTCCTTGCCGCATCGACCTTCCATAGAGTCGGGACAGTTTCGCTCGGTTGCCCGACAAAACCTACCGTACAATCCAGCGCTGAAAAATGCAAAGGTATTCCAGCACGGACCTTTAGCATAGCCGCAGGGCACCTCAATTCAACCCATTGACGTGGGAAGATTGGAAAAGTTTGGGCCATCGTTCAGTACTACGCAGGCAGTCCCCGAATCATACAATATACCGGGTTTCACCGTGTACCTGTCATCTCGTGCGCACCGCTGCGTGCCGTTGTGCTCGGTATGTGATAAAAATCACTGCCCGTCTTTCGCCGATACCGGTTTCTTTCGATAGATGTTCGCGGCGCGGTAGCGCTCCAGGTGGTTGTACTCGGCAGCCAGCCATTGCTGAAGAGCCGGCGGTGGGCTGTACTGCAGCACGCAGACGGTTGGGGGCGCCGTCTGCAGGCGCTCGAACTCAGCCGCCCACGTCGTGGCGCCAAAGGCGTCATATGCCCAGGAAACGAGGTAGGGGGTTGCCGGTTGGACGCCGGCGTAGAAGTAGATGCTGGTGTGGCTGCCGTCGACCCAGCAGCGCTGTCCGCTGAACCCCAGCGCCACGAGGCGCCGCCCGATGTCGCGGTCGCGGTTGAACATGTTCGACCGGTATTTCTGGTAGCTCAGTTTCTCCGGGGCGTGCCGCAGATAGCCTGTGTACGTTCCGAACCACAGCCCGGCAGTGATTACAATGCCGCAGACCAGCGCTGTGCGCGGTCCGCCGAGGCGTCCGCGTGTTGCCAGGTGCCGGCAGCCATACACGGTGCCTGCGATGAGCAGCGGCAAGACGAATAAGGTAGCGTACGGCAGGCCTTCATCGCGAATCCACACTGTCAGTCCGGCAGTCACCCAGACGCCCAGGAGAATTGCTGCAAGCCACACATAGTGCCTGGGGGTCTGCCGTGGTCGGGGCATCGCTGCGAGGCTGTGGACGACGCCGATCAGCAGGAAGGGGAGATACAGGTTGTAGTAGTGCGGAAACTCTTTGCCGGGCAGGGCGATCGCCAGCACTGTGGCGGCCAGGAATGTCGCGGGCAGGGGATCGGCCCGCCGCTGCCAGCAGATCCAGGTACCGGCGTAGGCCATCAGGCCGAGTAGCCACAGTGCATAGACCGGACGCCCGAACGGTGTCCAGGCGAATGCCTGGAGCAGTCGCAGGACGAGATTGTCCGTGCCATAGGTGTCGGTCGTTGTGTACCCGGCGTTCTGCGCGTACTGGGCGAGGAATATCAGCGGATCGCAGCCGGCCAGTGCGTATGCGGCGACATGCAGCCCGAAGAGGATCGCACCGGCGACCAGCCCGCGACGAAGGATCGACAGGAGGTAGTCCCGGGCCGGGTGCGCGTGTCGTGGTGCGCCGTTTGCCGGCGGTGTCGGCAGCAGCACGATCGCGATGAAGTATGGCAGCGCCACCTGCTTGACCAGTGCTGCCAGCGACAGCAGGACAGCGGCCCCGACGAACCAGCCAAAGCAGTTGTCGGCACGATAGCGGTACATTGCCGCCATTGCCGCCAGCAGCAGCGGCAGCATGAACACTTCCAGATTGGCACCGTTGGCGTAGGTTGCGGGAAAGCAGGCGAACGCCGGCCACATGCCGAGCAATGCCAGCGCCTGCCAGGCCGGGCGTTTCGGCAGCAGCAGGGCCAGGCAGGCCGTCGCGGCCGCCATGAATACCAGCGCCATGAGCTTGGGCGCCGCCTCGACATAGCCGAAGCAGGCGATTGCGATGCGGTACAGCCAGAAGGCACCGATCGGCTTATTGTCCCAGACAGTGGCGTACGGTTTGCCGCCGTTCAGCCAATCGTGCGCCAGCACGCTGAAGATGGCTTCGTCTGTCTCCAACGGTTCGTGGAGACTGTGACAGCGCAGCAAGGTTACCAGTGCGATACTGCCAAGAATAATGGCGACTGTGGGCCGTTCGATCTTGAACGGTTTGTCTTCGATGTGGAGCTGTTCCAAAAAATCTCCTGTATACAGTTTTCACAGTACTCCGATAGTGTATAATACCTGCACAAGATTTCGAGTCTCATCACAAGAGGAAAATTAGTTGTGGACGCAGCGGTAAGCTGGTTTTGCTATTACTCGGTGGAGCGCCACCTTATTTCGGCCGAACAGTGTCGGGAGCTTCGGGATGTTTTCGGTGCCGAGGTCGAGTTGATCACGTTTGCGCAGGCCGTACTCGATCATCAGATGTGTGATGATGTGGACAGCATTCAGCAGATTATGGATGACGCCCACACCAACGCCGAGGTGGGATCATCACCGCCACGGGACGTTTTTGAGGACGGTCTCGACACAGGCGCCGCAGCCGGCGATGAAGGGGCTGCCGACAGTTTTGACCTGGTCATCGACGAACCAGCCGGCGCTGCTGCGGTTGGGGGGACATCGTCGCCGCCCGAATCATCGCCGCTGCCGATGGGATCGCCGATGTCGGTGGGCACTTCTGCAGCTGATCTGCCGGCGCTCGACGGTGTTGAAAATATGACGGACAGCGAAGTGGGCGATATCGTTCGTCAGTTCCTGATCGTTTGTCGTGGCATGGGCGCCAGTGACCTGCACCTTTCGGCCATGGCCATCCCCTTCATACGCTTGAATCTGCAGATCAAGACGGTCGCCGACAAGCCGCTGTCGCCGGAAGCTTCGGCAAGACTCAACACGGTCCTGCTGTCCGAAAGCCAGCGCGCTGAGTTCGATGCTCATAAGGATCTGGACTTTGCGCTGGCAGTGCCCGACAGCGGACGGTTCCGCGTCAACCTGATGGTTCACAAGCAGGGGGTTGCCGGCACCTATCGTCTGGTGCCGGATCGGATCATGTCCCTCGTGGAACTCGGCTTCCGCGACACTAAAACAATCACCAAGCTGCTTGACCATCACAACGGGCTTATCCTGGTGACCGGTCCTGTCGGCAGCGGCAAGACGACGACGCTGGCGGCGCTGGTCGATATCATCAACAGCAAGCGCGAAGACCACATCATCACTGTCGAGGAACCGATTGAGATTGTCCATGAGTCGAAGAAGTGCAACGTCACCCAGCGCGAAGTCGGTCCCCACACCCAGTCTTTTGCCAGCGCGCTCAAAGGTGCCTTGCGTGAGGACCCGGATGTGATTGTGATCGGCGAGCTGCGTGATCTCGAGACGATCGAAATGGCGATCACCGCCGCCGAAACCGGACATCTCGTGATCGGCACGTTGCACACCAGTGACGCTGCCACCACGCTGGACCGATTGCTCGACGTCTTTCCGCCGGACCAGCAGCAACAGATCCGCGCGATGACCGCGGAGAGCCTGCGCGGCATCATCTGCCAGAAACTCATCCCGCGCGATGTCGTCAACGGTCTGGCGGTTGCCGCCGAAATACTGATTCACACGATCGCCGTGGCCAACATCATTCGTGAAGGCAAGACCCACACACTCTCCGCCGTTCTGCAGACCGGCGCGCAGCTGGGCATGAAGTTGATGGAACAGTCCGTGTTCGAGCTGTGGGAGGACGGCAGTATTTCGCAGGATTCCGCGCTCATGCATCTCAAGGACAAGCAGTTCATTAACCGCATCCTCAAGCCGGCCGCCGCTGGCGCCCCGCAGAACAGTACCGAGCCGGAGTCGATGCCGAGCACTGCCGAATCGAAGAAGAAGAAGGGGGGGTGGTTCAAGTAATGGCCAAGATCGATTTATTCCTCAAGGAGATGCTGGACCTGAACGGCTCGGATCTTCACCTGATCGTCGGACTGCCGCCGAAGATCCGGGTTCATGGCAATCTTCGGGCGCTGGACGAGCCGCCGGTGACGACCACCGACATGGATGCCATCCTGAGCGAAATCTGCCCGCCTGTGCGTTGGGAGGAGTTCTGCGAAGTGTCCGACCTCGACTTTGCATACGAGATCGAAGGGCTGGCTCGTTTCCGCTGCAATTATCTGGTCAATCATTATGGGAAAGCCGCCGTGCTCCGGCAGATCCCGTCGAAAATTCTCACCTTTGACGACCTCAGCCTGCCCGAGATTCTCAAGCAGGTGTGCGAGTACAAGAGCGGTCTGGTTTTTGTCACCGGTCCTACCGGCAGCGGTAAGTCGACGACGATGGCGGCGATGATCGATTACATCAATGCCAATCACATGAAGCACATCATCACGATCGAGGACCCGATCGAGTTCGTGCATCAGAACCAGAAGTCGATCATCGTCCATCGTGAAGTGGGTGAGCACAGCGATTCCTTTGCCAACGCGCTGATGGGCGGCATGCGCGCTGATCCCGATATCATCCTGCTCGGTGAGATGCGCGAGCTCGAGACCATTCGTCTCGCCCTGAGTTGCGCCAGCATGGGGATGCTTGTGTTCGGTACGCTGCACACCAACAACGCGCCAAAGACCATCGACCGCGTTATCGACGCGTTCCCGGCCGAGGAGCAGTCGCAGATCCGCACCATTCTGGCCCAGTGCCTGACCGCAGTTGTCTCGCAACTGCTCTGCCGCACAGCGGACGGCAAAGGGCGCTGCGCTGTTCTGGAAATCCTGCTGCGAAACGAAGCGTTGCCGAACGTCATCCGCGAAGGCCAGATCTCGTCGATCCGCAATATCATCGAGCAGGGCAGCCAGGAAGGCATGGCATCGATGGATGCCGGCCTGCGAAACCTGCTGGCCGAGGGCAAGATCAACGAGCTCGAAGCCTATATGAAAGCTTCCGATAAGAAAGAATTCGCTCAGTACCTCCCCGAACACACCGTGCTCGGCGCCGAAAGCTGATCCTCCCTTCAGCACCACGAGCTTACGCGCTCGTGATTATTGTCGATCCCGCCTCCCGGCATTGAATACTTTAGCTGGCATACCCTATCGGCGGCGACGGTCGCCCCTCTTCCGTATCCAGTTGTGGCATAAATCGTGCGGCTTTCCGTATTTAGCGGGTGACCCCACAGACCCAAACCTTCTTGAAATACTATCTTTTAATCCTATAGTTTCCGCCTATTGCCTTCAAGGCAATTGAATGAAAGACATATAAAACAAGGGTTTGCATGCTCCATACAGTCTATCGATGGCTATATCAAAATGGACACCACGCCGGTTTTCAAGCTGCCAGTTTCTACCCGGAGCGAGGCATGCGCCGCCTGTTCTCGCTGCTGATGTTCAGCCTGATTGCCGCCGGCGCCAATGCATCCGCCCAGGCGGACGAGGATCGCGGCAAAGTCATGGCCACGGTCGGCGACGTCAAACTCTACGAGCAGGACGTTATCGATAATCCGGATGTTCTGGTGTCGATGCCGGAGGTCGAACGGGAGGCCTATTGTCAGCGCCGGCTCAATAGCGCCATCGACGCCGAGGTACTGTATCAGAGCGCCAGGAAACAGCGGCTGCACGAAGATGAAACCTTCCGTCGGCGTCTGGCCAAGGTCAAGTCGGCGCGGGCGCAGGGACAACAGCAGTTGCTGGCCAGGAAATATGAGGAGCAACAGTCCGAGCTGGTAGCCGCCCGCAACAAATCGACGATCACCGACGGGGAAATCGCCGCCCACTACGAAAAGCATCAGGACAAGTACCGAGGCCGGCCGAAACAATCAGCTCTGAAAGTCATCCGCATCCAGTTGGTAACAGCGCGTGCCAACGGCGTCTACCGTACCTGGCTGAAGAAAGTCGTGGCCGATGTGTCCGTCCGTATCGACAGTGATCAACTGCCGGTGGCGGTGATGCCGGAGTGTATCGACCGGTACCACGGCGGGACGAGTAATCGCAACGCCAACACCCGTATTGATCCGCTCTGGCAGGCGATCCTGGATGCCGCCGACCTGCAATTGCCGGCCGTGCGGTGTCAATTCGACGCGGCTGCTGCGGAGCCGTACATCGAACGCATCGGCAACCTGGAACTGCACGTTGGCCAGAGTGCCTACCGATTTCGTGACTTCAGCCAGTTCGACCTGATGGCCCGTAACGTCAGCACCGGTTGTTCCGGCAGTGCCATGTTTAATACGATTAAAAACCTGATCATCGCCGAGAAAGCCCGCCGGGAGAATGTTACATGCGTTGACACGGTTTTTCGCGTTGATCCCGAAAGGGCGTTAATGACGTGGATTCTTTTCGAGCGAGCCGACATGGCTGATCCCGACAGCTACGAGATAACTGAGGAAGAAATAAAGCTGTACCGCACTGAACACCGCGTCCGCTTCGAAAGAATTCAAAAAACACAGGGCGGTGAAGATCGAGTCAATGCACTGGCCACCCGTATGCTGAAGGGCGAGAAAATCAAAGCAGCCCGCAGCGCGCATATCCGCGGGTTGCGCGGCGACTTCAACATAAAAATATACGAGTACAGTAGCGCTGGTAAGTTGGAGCTATAGAGTGTATTAGCTTCGACTAATTTCCTTTTTACTTTTCCAGTCCCCTATCTCCATCCGATGAACGCAGCCCTGTTTACCTTTCTTTGGGACTTTGTCGATGAAGGCGTCGATGATCTGACCGCCTATATTCGCGATCTCGGCGTCACTCGTGTCCTGGTTACCAGCCAGTACCATGCCGGCTTCTTCCTGCACCCGCATAATCCGACGCGCAAGACCCATTTGCTCGAGGACGGCGTCTCCTACTTTCGTCCGGATCCGGCACTTTACGATGGCCTGACGATTCGCCCGATCCCCGCGTCAATGTGTGCCGACCGCGATTGGTTCGCATTCGTCTGCGAGCGACTGGTCGATCGCGGTCTGGAAGTTTCCGCCTGGCATGTCTGTCTGCACAATACGCGACTGGGATTACTGCATCCGGATGCCACTATCCGCAACGCTTACGGTGACTCCTATCCGCACGCGCTCTCCCCGGCGCACCCGGATGCAGTCGCTTTTGTCGAGGCTACGGTCAAGGACATTGCCACCAACTACCCGCTTGCCTCGGTCATGCTCGAAGCACCGAATTATCGCAAGCGTGCCCACGGTGCCGACTGGGTCAGCGGCCACCATCACGAACGCGAGAGTGTTTATCTGCGACCACTTGAACAGGCCTTGATGGATGTCAGTTTCAACGCCGCCGACGTGGCACAGAGGGAGACTGCGGGTATAGATATTGAAGCGTTTCGGTTGGCGATCATTGCGCACATGGATCGATACTTTGAAGAAGCCCCTGTGATCCCGACGGACTTGCCGGAGACGATTGATCAATTCTGTGATGCGGTCCCGGCATATGCAGCCTGCGAACAACACTGCCGCGAGGTCGAGGCACGACTGCTGGTGACCCTGAAGGACGCACTTGCCGGCACCGGCACTAAGCTTGAAGCCGGACCGAGTCCGCATGTCGACTGGGTCATGCAGGGGGCCTACGGCCTCGGGTTCGAAGAAACCGCCACTGCCGTCCGCCGCGCCCGTGACGTGGTACTGCCGCATCAGCGCCTCAACTTTGCCCTGCGAATGGGGTTCAACCACCCGGGTATGGGCACGCCTATCCTGTCAGAAGCCGAAACCTGTGCCATGGCGCAGGCAGTCGCCGGTGCCGGTGCCGACGAGGTCGTCTTCTACAACTACGGCGAAGCGCCGCGCCGCAGCGTCGACTGGATCAAGCCGGCCCTCGCCGGCTTGAGTTGATCTCGGCAGTGATTCTTCGCCTTAATCTCTGACAACGCTGACCCGAACTTTGAAAAGCGGCCGTCCCGGCTACTGCGATGCGGGGTCGCAAGGCTATCCCTCTTATTTATTTCCTTTTCATCCTGCGATCTTCGTCATGACTCTTCCCGCCCGTATCGCCACACGACTACCGGTCTCCTATGGCTGGGTCATCCTCGTCGTTGCCACTGCTATCCATCTGGTCTCCTATCCCGGGCAGTCGGTTGTCATTGCTGTCTACAACCCGTCGTTGCGGGCGGCACTCGGATTGAGTCACGGCGACCTTGCCGGGATATACATGGTGGCGACACTGATTGCCGGAGGCATGGCCCTGGTCATCGGCGCCGCCATCGACCGATTCGGCGTGCGCAGCGTTTCCATCGTTGCGGTCGTCGCAATGCTTGGGGCCTGCGTGCTCATGTCCAGGGTGTCGTCGGCACTGACTTTGTTCGTTGCTTTCGTCCTTTTGCGCGTTGTCGGGCACAGCTGTCTGCCGATGGTAGCCGATAACGCGGTGGCGATGTGGTTCAACCGGCGACTCGGCAGTGTGACGGGGATCAAGAACATGGCTATCGCCGGCTGCATCGGGATCGTGCCGGCTCTCAACATGTGGCTGATCAAGTGCTACGGCTGGCGGCTCGCGTTTACCGTTCAAGGCGTATTCTTTGCGGTCACCGTATTGCCGATGGTCGGCTTATTTCTCCGCAACCGACCGGCCGATGTAGGTGAGACGATCGACGGTGGCAGTGAGGCCGCCGTGACGATTGCCGAGCCGCCGGCCGCTGCCGACTTCACTGCTGGTGCGGCGATCCGAACCCGGGCCTGCTGGTTGATCATACTCTTTTCCAGCCTGCGTGGTGTGATGTGGGCCGGAATCGCCTTTCACATTATTCCGCTGTTTGCAAGCCGTGGGCTCACTGGGGCCGACGTTGCCACCACACTTGTTGTATTCGGCATATGCCTGGCGCTCTCCCAATTATTTGGTGGTTTCGTCGCGGATCGGCTGCCGCTGCCGCTGCTCCTGACGCTTGCCCAGGGAATGATTGCGGTGGGCTGTTTTTGCCTGCTGCAGATGTCGTCGATGTCATTAGCCTTAGCCTTCGCCGTTGTCGTGGGAATCGGTGAGGGACTCGGATTCATCACGGTCGCAACCCTGTGGCCGCGCTACTACGGGCGGCGGCATCTCGGCAAAATTCGCAGCCTCGGTATGGCTGCGCTGGTCATTGGCAGCAGCGTCAGCCCCTACCTTTTCGGTATCGCCTACGATGCCTGGAACAGTTTTGACCGACCGTTGACGATCCTGACAATTCTCTGCGTGATCCTCACGGTGTTTATGCCGCTTACTACAATGCCAAAAGCGCGGTATATTTCACCATGAAACGAATCACTGCTATTATCGTCGCCATTATCGCCGCTGTCGCGATCGTTACCGTTCTGCGTCGGGCTGCACCCGTTGAGCAGCCGGCAGCACCGCCTGCTGCGGTCGTCAACAATGTTTCGGAATCGCGTCCTGCCCGCCTCGATGATTACGCATCGATGAGCCGCGACGAGCTCATCGATCGACTCCAGGCGCAGAAGAGGCAGTTGGCGCAGAAGCAGGAGTTGCTGAAGCGGAGCGAGGACGATTTCGAAGTGGTCGAGGAGAAACTGCAGTTGACGAGTCGCCGTCTGCGTCAGCAGCTGGAATGGAATGATGCCTCGATCCAGAGTGCTGCGGCGTCGGCAACTCTCGAGACCCAACCGCTGTCCCGGCAGGATATCGACCTGCGGCTCACCGAATACGCCGAGGCCTTCGAACTGGCCTTTGCGAATGGTGAGGGTGACGCCGTCATGACTGTCCTGAACAACTTGCGGGAACTCCGCGAAGATGGCTATCCGTTGCTGGTATCGATGCTCAACAAGATTGTCGCCGATCAGCGCGGCGACAATACGCTCGGCCTCTCGCACCGGCAGTTTTTTCGCAGCTTCGGTCGCGAACCCGACCTCTTTGCATACGCTTTGCAGTCGGCGGAAGCCTCGCCCGAGTTGCGGATGTCGTCCATACATGCGTTGCGATGGTCGGATGACGACTACGTGCCGTTGTTCATCGAGCAATTGTCCTACGAAACGGATGAAGGCGTCACCGCAGCGCTGGCGCGCATGTTGGGACGCGCCGGCACGTCCGAGGCTGTTGATGCGCTCAGTCAGGCACTCGATCGTGAGTACGAGAGCAACGACACGGTCGAGTCGCTGGTTTTCGCTCTGGTGCGTTCCGGTTTGGAAGCGTCCGCGGTCGCTCTTGCAGAATATGCGGAGTCCGCTACCGGTGATGCACTGACGACGACCGAGATTGCCTTGCGCATGCAAGCCTCACCGGTAGCCGGCGTGGGTGTCACCGGCATCACCCCGCACACGCAGGGGGAGAGTGCGGGCTTTGAGAAAGGCGACGTGATCGTGTCTTACAACGGCAAACCCGTTCGCGGTCGCAGAAGTCTTGTACGCATGACCCGCCGCTCCGATCCTGAAGAACCGGTCATCGTGGAGTACTACCGAGACGGCGTTAAGCAGGAGACACAGATCTACGGCGGCTTCATCGGTGTGGGCGTCATCAGTGTCGGGGAGTGATCGCGTCGGCCTGAAGTAATCGTTTGTTCTGCCCGGATTCGGTAGCCGGCTGAAGCTTCGATGATATCTATACCCCAACGAGCAGTCTGCAGCGTTTCTGTCTCCATGCTCATGCAACAAGCTGGAAGAGCAACTTAGCGATGATGACCGATGACAGTTTTGTGTCGGAATTTGACGGGACCGAACAGAAATACGTTTTGTTCTTGCCGGAATCGTTCGAGCCGGGCGTTGTGCATGATGTCTTGATTGCGTTGCATGGGGCCGGATCGGATCGCTGGCAGTTCGCCACGCAGGAGGGCAATGAATTTCAAGCAGCCCGGGATATAGCGGCCGAGCATAGCCTGATATACGTGTCACCGGACTACCGCGGTCCGTCATGGATGGGGCCCAGCGCGGAAGCGGATGTGGTTCAGATTATCACCGAGTTGAAGGCGGCGTATCGGGTATCGCGGGTCCTGCTGTGCGGTTCTTCAATGGGGGGTGCTTGCAGTCTGGCTTTCGCCGTTCTTCACCCGGAACTCATCGATGGCGTGGCGTCGACAAATGGCCTCGCGAACTTTCTGGAATACGAGAATTTTCAGGACGCAATGAAGGAATCCTATGGTGGTGGCAAGGCGGAGATACCGCTCGAATACAAGCATCGCAGTGCCGAATATTGGCCGGAAAAACTGACCATGCCGATAGGTATGGCGGTCTCTGGCAAAGACACCATCGTGCCGCCAGACAGCGTACTGCGGCTCGCCAAGGTCCTGGAGACTATCGGGCACCCCAATGTGAAGCTTCTTTATCGTCCGGACATGGGACATGAAACATCATACGCCGACGCCAAGGCGATCCTCGAATTCATTATAGAAAAATCCTGATGCCGCCCAAGGCGGCCGGGGTCGTGAGTTCATGCGGCGGGGGAAGGCGATGAGGTGTGAGAGACTCTCCTAACTCCACCGTTTCGGACTGACTCCCGGTCCAGCCGTTCGCATATTGTCCGGGCGATTGGGCAAGTCGAACTCGATGTCACGGGTATTCAGACTGCCGAGCAATTTGCTGATATGTTTGGGCTGCCGGGCGATCATCTCGGGATCGCGGTCTTCCACTTCGTCAATCGGTCCGGCCCAGGCTGGACGGTAGGCGATCGCCAGCATACGTCTTGTCCGGTCACTGTAGTTTGGATAGTTGCCGTGGAAGACTTTCTGGTTGATGATCGCTGCTGAACCGGCCTTGCACATTACCATCACTTCGTCCGGATGATTCAGGTAACGTTGGTATGGATGGCCGTCGTGATTCATCGACAGATGCGATCGCGGAATAACCTTGAACGGCGAACACTCAGGCGTCAGGTCATCGAGATAATACAACACCCGTGCCAGCACCGGTGAGCTCGCCTGGACGCCGAAGATCTCGGAGCCGTAAGGCTGTGAGTCGGTGTGCAGTACGATTCCCGGATGCCCCGGATCCGAAACCGAATAGCCAACGGACGTACAGATCAGCCGGTCTCCGAAGAGGTCGGACAGGAACTCAAGGATTCCCGGGGTGGCGATGACTTCGAGCGTATTCGGGGAGTCGGTGGCGATGAGGTTGCGGTTGCCATGGTTGTGCTCGCTGTAATCGACTGCCGTCGTCGGTACCCGTGACATTTCATCGCGGATTATTTCCAGCTGATCCGCCGACAGCAGATCCGGAATGACGACAAACCCGTCGAGCTCGATCGACTGTACCTGCTGCGCCCGCGTCAGGTTCGACCACTGGATATCGCATTGGCGCGCTGTTTTTACGCTCTCTCGGGTGTTGCTGAATGACGTATTCATAGTGTCTCACTGGATGTTGAACGTCAGGAATGTAAGGCTTGCTGGCGGAAACGTAAAGGTGTTCGTGCGAGGTGCTGTTTCAGTTGCGATTCCAACGTTGTGCGGTTCGTCGAGAGTGTTCTTCACGTCGAGCGAGTCACCGGTCAATCGCGCCACTTCCATGGTATCACCGGTTGGGTGCAGGCTGCGAAACGTCAGGGTCACCGTCAATGGCTGGTCCTCCAGTTTCTGTACCACCGACATACACGCAGTCTTTCTTTCCCTGTCGATACTGACAAGTACGTCGAGCGCTGGGATATCGTCGTAATGCAGGAGCGTCGGCAGGTTCTCGTCTTTCGCTTTTTCCGGGTCAACGATGCCGCAGAAGAAGCGTTCGTGCTTGGCCGACAAAAGTGGTGCGTCGACCGCGCTGTCGACAACCGTGCCGCGATGATGATCGACCATCAGTTTCTGTGTGTACCAGGTGGTCTGGCGCACGCAGCGTTCACTGTCGGTGAAGATGTGGCCGATCATGTTCACCGATAGGGAAATGTTCGAGAGTTCGATGGTTTTTGTGTTGCGCAGGATGAAATGAAATATCGTCGCGATCGTCAGCGCATCCGTATAATCGTACTTTTCTTCGACATCGGCGAGTTCTGCGTGGGATTCTCGGTACCAGACATTCCATTCGTCGAAGGCGATGGTCGGGCGTTTGTCGACTTGCGGCGCTTCTCCCAGTTCGCGGCGCGTTCTGGGATGGGTCCCAAGAGTGGTGTCCATTGCCTCGTCGATCGCGACGTTGACTGCTGTCAGCATCTCCTCGAGCACTCGATAGGCTCCCATGCAGTCGCGGAAGACCGGGCGACCGACGTAGTTGTGCATGCTGATCATGTCGAGGTACCCGAGCGTCTCGAACAGCACGGTACGGTCCCACTCGGGATTGAGGCGGCCGGCGCCGCAGGCGATGAGCTTGATGGTCGGATCGACCCGCTTCATCTGGATCGCTGCCTGCCGGAACCATCCGGCGTACTCCTCGGCCGTCATCTGCCCGTTCTGCCAGTTACCGTAAATCTCGTTACCCAGTCCAAAGATCTTGACGTTGTATGGGGCCTCGCGGCCATGGGCCCGGCGCAGGTCGGCGTAGCGGGTCGGGGTCGTGCCGTTGAGATACTCGACCAGGTTGGCGGCATCGTCCGGCGATTCGATATGAGCATTGACGATCATGTACAGTTCGGCACCAAGCTCCTGACAGTAATTATACGCTTCCGCAATCCCGAAAGCCGTGGACTGCGAGGCGCCGGTCATTCGGAACAACTTGGCCCGCGGCCGCTCTGCCACCGGTCCGACGAGTTCCTCCCACTTGAAGTAGGAGGCACCGCAGCCGCCCGGGTACCGGATATGCGTGACCTTCAGTTCCTGCAGCGCCTCGAGCACGTCAGTACGTACACCATCCTCGCGCGACCGCGGGCTGCCCGGTTCGAATACGCCGTTGTTGACGCAGCGGCCGCCGAGTTCGAAAAACTGTCCGAACAACGGCCCCTCGATCGGGCCAAGGACGTTGCGTCCGAGGACGATTATCTCTGCCGTTTCATTTTGATCATTCATTGTATGTGCTTTTCCAATCGTTCAATTTGCTGATTCCGTCGCCAGTCATTTTCCGCGTTAATCGGGATATTTTTGGTGCCATGGGCAGGTTTCGCACAGGGCCGGACCGGACGTGCGGAATTCACCACCGTATTGGACCAGGTCCGGGTGAATGCCGTTTGCGGAACAGAGCGCGACGCTGCGACCGTCGGCATCGTGGCGGCCAAGGCAGGCTGGACAATCGGTGCGTTCAACTGCGCGGTCTGCAAACGGGTCGATCGGTGCCAGTGGAATTTCAAAGTTCTTTGGCGGCTTCGATGGGCCACGGGCCCAGGCGCGCAACATGGCAGCGCTCTTGTTCAGTGCGTCCAAAGCCAGGTCATCGCTGTCGCGATCCGGCGGGCGCACGATCATGCAGAACGGGTCGTCGGCCATGATCGTTGCCATGAAGCTTTCGAAGTCCCGGGATCGGATCATTCCGGACGTGCCCTTGCCGACCCGGCCGGTGCGCAGGATGCCGGCGGCCTGGCAGACGTCCTGCATGATGCCGGGAAATTCATATTGAATGCGCTTGCCCGGCACACAGTGATTCAAATGCCGTTGCTTCGGCCAGTAATGTCCGAGGTAGGGAACGCGCAGAATTTCCTCGTAGTAATGCCACAGCGTAATCGTATTGACCTGAACCCCGAGAATCAATACGACGCCGTCGAGCCTGACCAGCGCTTCGAATGGATTGCCACTGCCGCATGGCGTGGCGCTGTCGCGGTGGTCCTTGCACAGTTGCGCCGCAGCAGGTCCCAGTGCCACCCAGGAATGCGTTGGATGACAACTGCGCACGGTATCTGCGCGCTGACGCAATTTCTCCGGAATGATCCCCTGGAAGCCAGGCTGCCGGCTGTGACACAGGCCGTCGGAGCTGCTGCAGTCGCAGTCCGTGCAGGTGAAATGTTCGGGCTCGCCCCAGACACTGTCACGGAAGGCCGGCGCGATCACCGTGCCGGTCGGGCCGATCGCCTCGAGCAGTGCGTCTACCACCGTGTCGGCGCCACCGTCGACTGGTCCCAGGGCGCTGAGCGAGCTGTGCACCATTACTACATCGCCAGGCTTCAGGCCCAGCGATGTGAGATCGGCGGTCAATTGTTCCCGGGTGATCATTGAAGATGATTATAGCCACGCAAGCCCGTAAAACAACGGTTGCGGAAGCCGCCGATTCACAGCCTCCAATCTTGAAGCGGCGTTCGGGACTTTCGGAACACACAAAAGGAAGAAAAATATAATGCAAGAAATTCCTTCGCCCGCAATCGCTTTGCCTTTACTTTCTACATCGTCCCGGCATCTTACATGTCCGCAATTGCTGCATGGGAGGATGACATGGCAACCGAAGAGACCGGCAGCGTCTTGGCGCAGTTGATGGATATCATCGAGGACCGCCGCAAGAATCCGCCGGAGCAATCCTATACAACGACACTTTTTGCCGGGGGTGTGCCCAAGATCGGTGAGAAGATCCTCGAGGAAGCGGCGGAAGTCGTCGAGGCTGCCGGTGAAGCGGGAGACGCAGGCCGTCAACATGCGATCCATGAGGCGGCGGATCTGATCTATCATCTTTTCGTGATGCTCGGTTACAAAATGATTCAATTGGAGGAAGTCGAGTCCGAGCTGGCCCGACGTTTTGGTTTGTCGGGATTGGACGAGAAAGCAGCACGGGAGAAGTGACGGGAAAGGGAGGTGCAGGAGTTAGTTGGGAGGAATTGGCCGGATGGGCAGGTCGCCACTTGCCGATCACCACTGAAACCTGAAATCCTTGAAACAGGAGTGCAATATGGAAAATCTACGTATCGGTGTGCCCAGCAAAGGGCGTCTTGCGGAGATCGCAGCAGAGTTGCTACAGCAGGCGGGGCTTTCGTTCCGTCGCCAGAACCGCAGTCTGTTCGCGCGTGTCCGCGATATGAATGTGGACATCACCTTTTTGCGTACGGACGACATTTCAGTCCTCTGTGCGGAAGGTGCTATCGACATGGGGATCACGGGCAGTGATCTGGTTGCGGAGTCGGGGTCCGACGTGCAGACGCGCCTGCAGCTTGGCGTCGGCAAGTGCCGGCTGGCCGTATGTGTGCCGGAGGATGCGACGGGCGACTCGGTTGCTTCCCTTGCCGGTCTGCGTATTGCCACAAGTTTTCCGAATGTGACGCGGGCTTATCTGGCGTCGCACGGCGTTGAAGCGCATCTCGTAAATCTAACGGGCAGTGTCGAAGTGATGATTGCCCTTGGCGTGGCGGACGCTATCGTCGATCTGGTGGAGACGGGCGGCACGCTGGCAGCGAACCGTTTGCGGGTGCTCGACGAGATCGGTTGCTACGAATCGGTGGTGATCCAGAATAGTACGCGGCAGCATGCGGAACTGGCAGACCGCGTTGTCCGCCGGCTCGAAGGGGTGGTGATCGCCCGCAGCTATTCGTTGCTGGAGTACAACATCCCGAAAGACAAGCTGGCTGCGGCGGAGGAAATCACGCCGGGGTTTAACTCGCCGACGGTTAATGCGCTGGAAGATTCGGCCTGGTGTGCGGTGCAGGTAATGGTGCGTCGCGGTGAGATGATCGATGTCATGGACCGCCTGGAAGCGCTCGGTGCGTCGGCGATTCTCGAGACACAGATCACCAATTGCCGGCTGTAAGGTTGCATTCGTAATCCTCCCCTACTCTTCATCCAGTGCGAAAATAGAGTGCTGCAACCGGAGATAATTCGTGATGAAGGCGAGTGAGATTACGATGAAGAGGAACGAACAAAACCTGTTCGTAACCCCATTTCAGAATTTGACGAAGCCAGCGGCTGCTTTCTTGTCGAGTTTCCGGATCAGCGCCGTCACGAGCTTGACTCCGGCGAGATAATCATTGATATCGATAATGCTGTTGTGCGTATGGATATAGCGCGCCGGCACACCGATCACCACGGTGGGCACACCGATGCCGTGAAGATGGATCTCCTTGGCGTCGGTGCCGCCGGAACGGCGTACTGCAAGCTGATGCGGAATTTTTGACGCGACGGCTGTCTGGATGACGAAATTGACCAGGGGCCGGTTACTGATGGCGCTCGGGTCCATCATGCGGATTTGCACGCCCTTGCCGAGTACCCCCTGGTTCTCGTCGGCGATGCTCCCTGGCAGATCATCAGCAGGGGGACCTTCGAGGACGATGGCAACATCGGGGTCGGCAACGCGCGTGGCGGTGCGGGCGCCGCGGATGCCAACCTCTTCCTGGGTAGTGCCCACGGCAATCAGGGTGTTGGGATGCTTGGCTTCCTGTAGTGCCTGGGTTGCCTGGATCAGCATGCCGACGCCGACGCGGTTGTCAAAGGCTTTGGCGGCGTAGCAATTGGTGTGGGCGAGGTGGGTGAAAGGGGTATCAGGGACGACGGTGTCGCCGATGGCGATACCGAGCTTGGCGACCGCATCGCGGTTTGCAGCGCCGATGTCGATATACATCTGATCGAGTTTCAGGACCTTCTCGCGTTCGCCGGGCCTCAGCAGGTGAGGGGGCTTGGCGGCGATGATGCCGGTAAGCTCTTGCCCTGCACTGGTGCGTACTCGCACGCGCTGCGCCAGGAGCGTGTGTCCCCACCAGCCGCCGACCGGAACGAAACGGAGCAATCCCTCGCGAGTGATCGAGCGGACGACGAAGCCGACCTCGTCCATGTGCGCCTCGATCATCACCCGCGGCGTTTTCCTGCTGCCGCTATATTCGTGGATGATGCTTCCGGTGCGGTCGAAGGTAGGCGTACCCGTGAGTTCGGCGGCGACGATGTCGCGGACCATGCCTTCATCGCCGGGTGCGCCATGGGCTTCCGTCAGACGTTTGAGTAAAGTGACGGCTTGTCGTTTCATACGGTTGGCGAGGCAATCAGTATTGTTCAGTCAGTTGACGGGCGAGGATGATCGAAACGCTACAGGAAGACAAAGACGAAAGACGGTCAAGAAAGACCGCAACTGTAGTTTCAGAAAGGCAGAGAAGAGCGACGGCCAGAATTGACCGTCGCTCCAGCAAAACGGGTTATTTGTTGGAGCCTTCCTTGTTGGACTCTTCCGGCTTTGCCGGGACTTCCTTTTTCTCGGTGCTGGAGCCTTCTTTCTTTGCAGTGCCGGAG
Organism: uncultured Lentisphaeria bacterium; assembly: GCA_913042885.1. The sequence goes on from CAJWLW010000041.1 coordinate 19,497, forward strand.
TCTTGTTTTATCAGTTTCGTCTTGGAGCCCTCATACCGCGGCGCCTTGAAGGTGAGATTGCGGATATAGACCGAGAGCGTGCGGGAACTGTATGTGTCGCCGAGCTTGGTTTTGAAGGTCAAGCGGGCGTAGAGCGCTTTACGGTTCGGGACAAAATCGGTGTTGGCACGAACCTCGTATGACGTGGTGGTGCCCGCTTCGATATCGCGCTTGACATTCTCCGGGTCGACAAGCATGATGTTCGGGTTGCTGCTCGTGATATTCAGGATGCTCAGCGTTTCCTTGCTGTTGTTGACGATGTCGAACTCCGCTTCCGAGTTGTTGTAGACGCCGTTCTGGACGTTGAATTGGACTTTTGCCGGCTGGAAATCCCAAATCGCCTTGATCCGTGCGGTGATGTAGATCGCCTGCGTCGGATTCACCGGATCGTTGGTTTTGAAGGTGATCGACTTGCGCTGGTTGCCACGTTTACCCTGCGGGTTGAAGGTGACATCCAGGTACGACTCTTCGCCGGGTTCGAGCTGCTTCTTCGCCGGTTTCCCGGCTGTGCATCCGCAACTGGCGCGGACATCCTCGATGATCAGCGTTTTGGTGCCGTCGTTCTTGAACTTGACCTGCGTTGAGACTTTGCCGACATCGTCAATGTCGCCGAAGTCGTGGGTTTTTTTCTCAAACGTAAGGGTTTGGCTGTACCCGATGGCAGTAGCGGCGATGAAGAATACGAAGCAAATACGTTTCATATGAAAACTCCGGTTTTTTGTTTCTCCAGTTGCAAGTGCGTGTTGAAGTTGGGGTGTTTGACGATATGGCATCGTCTTTTATTCACGACTTACGATAGGGTATATCACTTTTTTTGCAAGAGTGGATAAGCGGCCGGCCGGCCGTCTCCCGGGTTAGTTCTTGTCACCGTTTTCCGGTTCGGTTTTCTCGGGAGTGCCGGGGCTGGGGATGATTGCCGAGGAGGGTTCCGGGTTTGCAGTCTTCGGCTTGAGGGCTTGTATTGATGTTTTTCTTTTGTTCCGAATGTAGGCCCCCAGCGTGCGAATTTTCATGGCATCGCCGATCTTGGCGTGGACCGTCACGCGGCTGTAGTTGAGTCGACGTTTCGGGCGGTATGTCGGATCGACTGCGATGGTGTAGGTCGTGCTGTTGCCGGGTTCCACTTCCCGCTTGACGCGATGGGCTTCGAGTACAGAAATCCGGGTATTTCGCGGTTCGATAGAAAGGACCGTCAACGTCTCGTTGCTGCGATTCTCCACAGCAAACGTGTCATGGCTGTTTTCGTAGGTACCGTCGGAGATATAGAAATCTACCGTGGGCGGGGTGAATGCCCATAGGGTCGTGATATTTGCCGTGATGTAAATGTTTTGGACCCGCTGCTTCGGGTCGTTGCTTGTGAAGGTGATCCGCTTGCGTTGTTTGCCGCGCTTGCCCTTCGCGACGAACGAAACCTCGACTGTAGACTCTTCGCCGGGCGCCAGGATGGTCTTTGCCGGGACTCCGGCTGTGCACCCGCAGGTGGTTCGGACGTTTTTGATGACGAGCTCCCGGTCACCGGTGTTGCTGTATTTGATGGTCGTGCTGACGGTGTCCTTGCCGGTGAGGTCCCCGAAGTCAAAGAGCGTTTTTTCGAATGTCAGCGTCTGAGCACCCGCTACCAGCGCAAAAGCCGCCATGAGGATCATGCCGAGGGTTTTCATGATTTGCACCGGGTATTAGGTGTCGACTGTCATCTCGAATCGTTGACGGCATGCCTCGCCGGTGAGGAATTGCGCACCGTTGTCCGGCGTCTTGAAACTCATCGCCAGCAGTTCGAAGGTGCCGGTGTTGTCAGTCAGTGTTCGCATGATGTATGCCGCAACGTCGTCGGCTGAGATAGTTGGGCGTCCGAGGCGCATGACCGGGGTAAATGCAATGTCGTTGAGGCCGTGATAGGAGCGGTACAACAATTCCGTGCAGACCAGGCGGTCCGAGCGGCTGAAATCGAATCCGAAATCATAACGTTTCCCGAAATGCCCGAAGGCGTTGTCAATTGCCTGCAGCCGATTCTTCAGCGTGAGCCGAGGGCGGACGGCCAGCGCATGATCGACACGCAGCGTCCGTTCGATCGGATTGCAGACGACCCCTGCCGCCAGTGCCTCGATCGTTACCAGCGAGTCGTCGCCAAGCATCGACATCGTTGCCGCCACATGCCGGCAGCGATCGGCGCCGATAGCCCGGAGCTTTTTGATCCCGCCATGGTACAGCGCGACGTGTGTCCACCATCCAGGTAAGAATACAGTACTCGCTTTTTGTTCCGGACGCACGATGAAAAAATCTCCCGGCTGCAAAAGGTCGAGGAAAGCGTCAATATGCGGTTCGGGTACGGTCGGATAGTCGGCCAAAGTCAGCCAGGTGTTGCCGAAGACATCCATGACCCACGAACGGATCAGGTAGCTCGCGTCGCGCAGTGGCTGTTTTGCCTTGTCCTGAAGGTTCTGCAGGCGCCGTCCGAGATGGCCGCGGAAGATATCGATATGCGACCGGCGGACTTGCTCGTATTGTCGTTCGATCTCGTCTGTCAGCCACGCGAAATCCCCATTCACTGCGGCGCTCGTGTGCCAGTCCTCATGGTCTGCGAAGGTGTCCGCGGCGTCACGTAGTTGCACCAGATTGCCGGCGTTGCTGAGTGAATCGCAGATTTGTTCGAACAGGTTCGCGGGCATCCCGAAGCGGGCATCGGCCTCGTTCAGTTTGGCACGGATGTGCGGAATGTCCCGATAGGTATCGACCAGCAGTGATGACCAGTTGAACAATATGACGGCACTGCCGAATGCCAGGAGGAAGGCCAGCGTTTGTTCTTCAGCCTGATCGAATTCTTCGATTTCCCGATAGCGGTGAATGATCTCGAAAAGAGCGATGCGATAGTTCCGATAGGCCAGTAGAATTCGGCGAACCTGGTCATCTTCGTTCGGCAGGAAATAGCCACGCTCGCGAGCGCCCATCTCGTTCTGCGCCTGGGCCATGTGCCCGGCGAGCGCCGAGACCTCGTCGGCGATCGAGCGGAGCGTCATACAGTCACGTTGGAAGTCTGTAGGAATGTTCATCGCATGTGCCATATGCCGACGAACTCGACCGTGCGATCGACTGCTTCCTTGCCGTTTGCGAACTCGCCCGCGTGGGCGGTGTCGATGGTCAGGGTAAAGATGACACGAGTCGGAGTTGTTCGCACGCGTTCTCCGGTTGCGGGGCCAGTGTGTATTTGTATTCCGAGATGCTGAGCATCGAAATGGCTCGGCCTCACGTCCGGGTTCACCGATGGAATTCATCGGGAAACATCAGATGTTGCACGCTTAACGGATGCAGTTGCGTCTGGATGCCGCCGTCGGCAACGATACAGGTGCCGGTTATGAAGGAGGCCTCGTCACTGGCAACCCAGGCGATGGTCCGGGCTATTTCCACCGGCTGCCCCAAGCGCCGCAGCGGTGTCATGCCGCACATCGTCGAATGAATCTCGGCGGTATTTTCGTCGTTGGTGTAATCGTTCGACATTTCTGTATCGATCGCACCGGGATTGACACCGACGACACGGATGCCGGTTGGCCCGTACAGTGCCGAGAGTTCGTAGGTAAGGGAATTGAGCCCGCCCTTGCAGGTTTCGTAGGCCGGGCTCATGCCGCCGGCTCGCTCCGACATCGTGCTTGAGATATTGATGATTACGCCGCTGCCCTGCTTTTCCATTTGCACCGCGGCCCAGCGTGCCATGAAAGCCGGAGTCGTCAAGGCGATGCGCAGCGTGCGCTCCCACGATTCCTTGGTGATGTTCCGCATCGTGACGATGTCACGCCAGGCGGCGTTGTTCACCAGTACGTCGATGCGGTCGAACTCTTTGATGGTTGCGTCGATTGCGGACTCGGCAAATTCGAGGTCACAGAGGTCGCCGGCGTGCACCAGCGCTTCGCCGCCGCTGGCGCGGATAT
>CAJWLW010000042.1 GCA_913042885.1 uncultured Lentisphaeria bacterium
CGATGGTCGCTATCAGTTGCCGTCGCAGCCGGGCTACAGCATCACCATGAAGCCGGCGTCTCTCGACGATTTTGAATTCCCGCAGGGCGCCGAATGGCAGAAACGACAATGAAAAAATCCTGACTTTCTCGCCCTCACCCGCAACCGACAAGGATTTCGCCGTCGGCAGCGGTGACAGCAACAGGTGGGACTGTCCGGTCATGTCGCTGGTCGAGGCCGCACCATTCAGTGGTAGCGCAGCGCTTTCTTGGCCTCGATCTCCTCGGCATCCATCTCGCGCAGCAGGGTGCCCCAGTGCTTGTACGGTGTCCTCGGATAAGCGTGAAAGTAGAAACCGGTGTCGCGCTCGTAACAAACGTTCGACGCGGCCAGATCGGTCTTCAGCCCGAGGCGATCGCGAGCGGCAAGCATATCTTCGGTGAGATCAAAGCCCTGCTCACTCCAGCCACGGCCGCTCTTCGGCGTGCCCTGCCAGTTCTTGCACATCTGCTCGGCCAGGCAATACGCCATGTAGTGGATATAGAAGATGCGGCGAATGCTGTCCGTGGGATTGCCGACCGAGCCGTGTGGCGCACTGATGCAGTGGAAAAGCACGTCGCCCGGCTCCATCTCGATGGGCACGGCCCCGTGATCCTTGAACATCTCTTCCTGTGAGCGTCCCTCGATCTGCACGTTGCCCACAAGGTGATGGCCGGAGATACCCCAGACACAACCGTTTTCGATGGTCGAGTGGTCCAGGTAAATATCGGTGTCGAAATTCGGCGTCGACTGCGTGAGCGGGTACGCCTCGGCGTCCCTGTAGGGCGGGTCCTGGTGCCACAGGATCGGGACCATGGAACGCGGCGTCTTGCAGACATAGGAATCATTGAGCGGCAGGAACGCTTCGCCATAGCACTGACCGATGGCAGCGAGCAGTTCCGGCTTCACGGTGACGGCGCGGAAGATGTCGCCCCGGTTCCACATCATCTCGCTGCGATAGTAGGTCTCCCGCCCAGCGATGTTTTCATTGAGGTGGTCTTCGCCCTGCCCGGCAATTCCTGCGGCAGTGACATCGTCCGCCGCAGCTCGTAGCAGCGCCAGTTCCTCGCCCTGGAAGACCTGCGGGATGCGCAGAAATCCGTCGCGGTGAAATTCATCGATTTGCTTTTGGGTCAGCACGACATTCGGGTTTGGTTGAAGTGCGTGGTCAGACTCTGGTCGCGGAACATTCGGCCGGCCCACGCCGGTGTCGCACCCAAGATGTATGCACAATGTATCCAGTGCAACCCGCGGATCGTTGAACGTTAGGGAATGGTGCCCCTGTTGTTCGCTTACCCGTGGCAATCTCTTTAGATCAGCATGCGCCAGCCGATTACCAGCACCAGGATCGCACTGACGGCCAACCAGATGATGACCGTTTGACAGCAGATCGAAAGGACTCTCGACAGGACAGGATCCAGTCAATCCAATAATTCCTGTCCGAGAAATTCTCCCTGCAGTGTATATTGTCGACCTATGCCTTATCAGACAGTTCCGAACAACGTCAAACTCTATTATGAGCGACGCGGCGATGGCCCGCCGCTGCTGCTGATCATGGGCACGGGTCTCGACCACACCTGCTGGAACGCTCAAGTCGATGCCTATGCCCCCCGGTACGATTGTATCGCTTTCGACAACCGGGGCACCGGCAAGAGCGAAGCGCCGGACGAACCAATCACCATGCAGCAACTGGCTGTCGACACCGCCGGGCTGATGGACGGGCTCGGCATTTCGCGCGCCCATGTCTCCGGGTTATCTCTCGGCTCCTGTGTTGCGCAGGAACTCGCGCTGATGCGTCCCGAGCTCGTCGCGACACTGCAGCTGCACGGCACCTGGGGACGCGCCCACGGCTACGCAGCCCGCAAGTTCGAAACCCAGATCCGCATGCTGCAGTCGCTCGATATGCGGGCCTTCTACGAGATCAATGTGCTGTGGTTCATGACGCCGGAATTCATGCAGCAACACCCGGCGCTGGTGGCCCGGCAGATCGATGCGGCGGTCAGCAACAACCCCTCGAACGAGTCGCTTGTCCGCCAGTATCGCGCCGACCTGGCGCACGACGCACTGGATCGGCTCGGTCACATCCAGGCTCCGACACTCGTCACCGTCGGCAGTTTCGACCTGGCGACACCGCCGCTGTATGCCCGGGAAGTGGCGGCGCGCATCCCCGGCGCCGAGCTGGTCGTGTTCGAAGGCGGCGGCCACCTGCATAACGTGGAGAACCCGGAGGAATTCAATCGGGTCACGCTCGATTTCCTGCGACGGCACAGCTTGTGAGGCTTCGGCCTTGATCTGCCGCGCAGGATCGAACCGGGTCGTACCGCCGTTCAGCAAAGGTTGAAGTTCACCGGCCGGCGGCGGATCCCTCTGCTGGTCGTCAACCGAGCACCAGGCCGGTCTCCAGCCACCGTATTCGGTCCTCGAGGTACGGGTCTTTCGCTTCGCGCAACCGCGCCAGCGCCTTTACCCGGTCGTAATCGAAGCGCTCGATGGCTACCTGCAGTTCACCGCCTTCGATGGTGATTGCGAGAAATGTGCTGTAGATCTGCGCGGGCGCCTCGAACACTGCCTCATCGCCCCAGGAGGATATCGATCCATCCGGATGCTGCACGCCCAGCAGCAGTCCGGCCGTCGAACCACAGTTCGCCACGCGACCACCATCCTGTTCCCCGACGAAAGGGAAATGGGTGTGACCGACGATTGTGAGGGCGACCGCCGGATCGCCGAACCAGGAAACCAGCTCGGACGGCTTGGCCATCCACGATACGCACTCACCCGTGAACCTGCGATGGCCGTGCGTGACCCGTATGCGCTTAGCCTTCCAGCTCAGGTCGAGTATGAACGGCAGGGATTGCAGGTACCCGGTCTGCCGCTGATCGAGCCTGAGAAAACCGCCCGCCTCAGAATACGGCGGGTGCTCACCCTCTCCGCCGCGCAGCGCCCCCTCTTGCAGTGAGCCCTCGTCATGATTGCCGGCCACGGCGAATTCGCCAGCGCGAGTGCGGGCCCATTCCATGGTCTCGACCGGGCTGGCGCCACCGGAAAGAATATCGCCGGCCACCACCACCTGCGCCGAGTCGGGCCATGAGTCGATGATTTCATCGAGAACCTCGAGCGGCTCGATAAAGGAATGGAGGTCGCTCATCACCAGCAGGGTGTCAACCGTCTCACTCACCTCGATACGTCTGGTTTCCATTCAGCTTTCCCTTTGGTGAGATTGTACGGATCCGTTGAATTGATTGATGAAAGGGTGAAAGAGGTTGGGTTCGTCCTTACAAGGTTTCATCTCATCCTTCTCCCATCCGTGGGCGTTTCATCAGTCCGTTGCCGGTTCTCCCATCTTCATCCCCTTCCCTCTCTTTCGCCTATGATAACGCGGCACACACCACTCAAATAGCCGCCGTCTACAATTATCGCTGCGGACGGCTACGTTTAGCCTGCAGAACGGGCTGCCTTGTCCGCTTTCAACCTTGACCGTAATCGATTCTGCGGAAACACAATGAAAATCGTCGACGTACGCATTCACAAAATCATCGTACCGATGAAGCCGGACAAAGTAAACTCGCCCGGGGTGAACGACAAACTGTGCGGGCCGGATCCGGTTACCGGCAGAAGCCTGAATTTCTGGGAGTTCCCGAAGTGGATCATCGAGCTGGTCGCTGACAGCGGCCTGGCCGGCTTGGGCGAACCGCGGCGCGGCGATCTGTACGAACCCCTACGGCAATACGCCGATCTGATCATCGGCAAGACATTACCGGAATTGCCGGTCGGTAATTTGCCATTGCCGCACACCGACCTGTACGAATCCTACATCATCTATGAAGCTTATGAAATGGCGTGGCTGGATTTGCTTGGCAAACACCTCGGTGTGCCGGTGCATCATCTGCTCGGCGGCAAGCTGATCGACCGGGTACCGGTGGATTATTGGATGGGCCGGGCTGATCCGGAGGAGACCGCGCGACGTACCGCGATGGCAGCAGAGACAGGGTTCCAGGGAGTCAAGATGAAGTGCAAATACGGTGATCCAATCGCCGAGCGCGTGCAGGCTGTACGCGACACGGCACCGCATTTCTCGATCGTCTTCGATCCCAACGAACGCTTCGAAACGATCGAGCAGACGATCGAAGTCTCCCAGGCACTCGACGGCTTCGACGATATCGTGTTTGAGAGCCCGGTGCCGCAACAGCGCCTGGACTGGTACGTCGAGTTGCGTGGACGGATCCCGCAGAAGATCGCCCTGCACCTCACTTCGATTACCGACCTGATCCCCGCACTGCGCGCCGATGCCGCCGACTACTACAATCTGCTCGGCCCGCTCAAGGAGTTTTCCGAGTGGGGCCGCCTGACCCGGGCCGCCGGCTGCCCGACCTGGCGCGGCACAGGCATGGACCTGGGTGTCCGCGACATGTCCTCCGTCCACTGCGCCGCCGCCGCCGGCTGCCAGTTGCCCTCCGACATTGTCGGGCATCTGTTCCGTGAAGACGACCTGATCGTGCAGCCCATCGAGATGATCGAAGGTGCCGCCGTCGTGCCCGATGCGCCCGGCCTCGGGGTCGAGCTAGACTTGGATGCGCTTGAACGATACCGAGTGGAGTGAAGTCCCATGGATAAGACAAATATCGGCGTGATCGGCTGCGGCGCGATGGGGTTGCAGCTTGTTGAGGCGTTGCTGGCATGTGACTCACGGCTGCAGGTCGCGGCAATCTGCGATCCGGACAGCAGATCCGTAGATAAAGCCCTCGGCGCGATTGAATCGCATCCGGCAATCTGCCCGGACTACCGCGAAGTCATGGCCATACCCGATGTGCAATGGGTCATGATCGCGTCCTGGAATTGCTATCACAGCGAGCAGGTCGTGGCGGCTTTCGAGGCAGGCAAACACGTGTTTTGCCAGAAACCCATCGGCTTGAGCCTCGACGAATGTGTCCGCATGAAGAACGCCTGGGAGGCCAGCGGCGAAAAGCATTTCAACGTCGGCTTTACACTCCGCTACTCACCGCACTACCGCAAGATCAAACAACTCATCGACGACGGACGCATCGGCAGCATTATCAGCATCGAGTTCAATGAGACGATCGATTTCAACCATGGTGCCTTCATCATGGGCGATTGGCGACGATTGAAAAAAAACACCGGCACACACCTCCTCGAAAAGTGCTGCCACGACATCGACCTGGTAAACTGGATGCTGAATTCACGCGCCAGTCGGGTCGCCTCCTTCGGGGGTCTTGATTTTTTCCTACCCGAGAACGCCCATCATGTCGAGCGCGTCGGACCGCGCGACGATGGCAAAGCAGCCTACGGCACCTGGCAGGGGCGTGGACTGGTGGAGCTGGACCCCTTCCGGGCCGACAAGGATATCGTCGACAATCAAGTGGCGATCGTCGAGTACGAAAACGGCGTGCGTGCAACCTTTCATACCAACACCAACGCCGCGATCCCTGAGCGTCGCATCTACATCCTCGGTACAGAGGGTTCTATCCGGGCTGATGTTATGACCGGGACCATCGAGCTCCGCAGGATTGGGTGGACCAGTGAAATCGAGGACGTCTCCACGACGGCCTCGGGAGGCCATGGCGGCGGTGACAAAATATTGGCCCGAGAGCTCGCGGACAGCATGCTCGATGGCATCCCGCCGTCGGTCGGCCTGATCGAAGGACTGGTGTCGGCAGTCACTTGCTTCGCGATCGACGACGCGATGGACACCGGCACGGTCGTCGACGTAACACCCTACTGGGAAGCATGCGACATCGGCACCACCGGCAGCGGCTGACAACGTCAACATAAGGAGCGGCAGGCGTGACCCGACAGACAAGATCTGACACGTTGCAGGCGAACATCGCCGGCTTCGACTTTACGCCGCCGATTCATCCCGAGCATGGTGCATGGGGCACGACACCGGGGATGACGGAAGTGGATTTGCCACTGCTGGGAAGGTGCCTCGCGATCCGCCAGGACGAGCGGTTACTGATCTGGTTCGGACTCGATCTCTGCGGCAACCCGGTGTGGGAGACAACCGAGCTGCGGGCCGAGATTGCCGCCGCCATCGATATCGATATCCAGCAGGTGATATGGTCCACCAGCCAGACGCACTCCAGCCCGACGCTGCCCGGATCAAACATGCCGGGTGGTTCCGGCATCACGGTGCGCGGCAAGTTTGATCCGGCCTATTGCGACGAACAACGCCGGGTTTTTCTCGACCTGTGCATCGGTGCCGCGCGCGAAGCGATGGATGGCCTGCGGCCAGTGCAGATCCGGGCCGGACGTGGGTACTGCGACACGATGAGTTACAATACGCGCTTCCCCATGCCCAACGGCGGCGTGAAGTTCAGCCGCGACCATGGCGAAGGGCTGCAGAGCGGCAAGTTTTTTGATCCGACTATCGGTCTCGTCGTTTTCGAGGACGAGACCGGCAACGTGCTCGGCGCAGTCTTCAACTTCTGCTCGCACCCGGCCACGATGATCAACGACAAGTACATCTCGCCGGACTGGGTCGGCAGTGCGCGCAGCGAAATCGAGACGGCTCTCGACGGTGCCCCGGCAATGTTCGTGCAGGGGTTCTGCGGTGACGTAAACTGTCACCACATCTTCGGCACACCGGCCCAGGCAAAGGCCAGCGGCGAGCGTCTGGGACAGGCGGCAGCAGCGGCTCTGCCGACGCTGGTTCCGGCGCGCACGACACCTTTCGCCTACGCATTTGAGACCATCGAACTCGCTTGCCGAGCGATGCACAGCCGTGACGAACTGGAGGACGCAATGGCAATCCGCCAATCGTTCATGGACAGCCTCGACACCGATCCAACAGCGGTATGGTTCGACGGAATCAACCTACCGGAAGCTACGCAATATACGGCAGACCAGAAACGCGCCTCGGTCAAAGGGCAAATGAACTATTTCCAGGAAGGCCTGCGCATCCTCGATGCCGGCGAGTCCGGGCCGCCCAATCTGTCCTTCACGCTTGGCGCCGTGCGCCTCGGCGACGTAGCGGCCGTGCTCTCGCACGGCGAGAACTTTACCGCCACCGGCATGAACGTGCGTCTGCGTTCACCCTTCGCGCATACCCTGATCTGCGGCGACACCAACGGCTTGTTCGGCTACCTCGGCGACGATGCGGAAATCGATCGCGGCGGCTACGAAACGGATTCGTTCTGGAAGCTGCTTCTGCTCACCGACAGCCTCCGGCTCGCCCCGGCCAAAGGCAGCGCCGACCGCATCATCGACACATCCACCCGACTGCTGTGGCAGTTACAGAACCTATGACCCACTAACACAAGAAGTCCCGAATGAGAAAACCTGAAGACGAAGAATTCTATGAACGCGAGCTCGCTTCCTTCCTGCCCGACCGGATCTTCGATGCACACTGCCATCTGTGGCAAAAACAGTACGTCCCGTGGTCCTTCCCGGATTGTCCCGACGAGGTCGGCTATGACGCGTACATGACAACCATGGCGGATGTCCACGGTGACCGCACCGGCGGCGCACTGTTTATCGGCTATGCGTCGCCGGACAACGACGCGGGACGGCATTCGGGCAACGAATGGCTGGGCGAGCAGACGGCGCGCGACAGGAACTGCCGTGGCCTCTTCTTCATCACGCCCAATGACGATCCGGAATGGGTGCGGCAGGAGGTGCGGCGCCTGGGGTTGCACGGTCTCAAATGCTATCACACCTTTGCCGATGTCACACCCACATGGGAAAGATCGATTCCCGACTACCTCCCGGAACCGCTGGTCGCCGTAGCCAACGACGAAGGCTGGGTGATCACCCTGCACATGGTGAAGTCCCGTGCCGTAGCCGACCCCGACAATATCCACTGGATCCGCAAATACTGTGAGACCTATCCGGACATGCGCCTGATCCTGGCGCACTCGGCGCGCGGCTTCCAGCCGGCGCACAATCTCGAAGGCCTGCCGCACCTCACCGGCCTGGACAATCTCTATTTCGACACCAGCGCCAACTGCGAACCGATGGCGCATCAGGCCATCATCCGGATCATCGGGCACGACCGGCTGATGTACGGCTCCGACCTGCCAGTCAGCCATCAGCGCGGCCGATCGCTCGCTGCCGCAGACACGTTCCTGTGGCTTTATGCAGAAACGCCGGTGTGGGAGGAAATCCACCGCACGATAGATCCGGTGCTCACCGGCCTCGAACACCTGCGCTCAATCAAATGGGCCTGCTGGTCCGAACGCCTTGACGACAATGCTGTCGAAGACATATTCTGGAACAATGCCGCACGACTGTTCGAGCTGTGAGTGAACCGTTAATTACGTCGATAAACATCGACCGTGCGGGCGCAACGATCTCAGGTCGGACCAATGGGCTTCACCTGCCTTGATCTCGATTAATTTCTGAGATCGCGAATAACCGAAAAAACACACGGAGCAACTGATTTCATGATGCGACTATACTCAAACGGCGAGCTGCACATCATTGACGAACGCGTCGACCACCCTGTCACGTTCGCTCACGTGACAGATCTGCACCTGGCGCCGGAAGACCGCGATCCACACCAACACGCCATAGACTGGTGGGAGCAGGAAATGGATTATCCGTGGACGCGGTTGCCGCAACTGCTTGACGAGATACAGGCGGCAAATGTCGACTTCGTCGTGTTCGGCGGCGATCAGTTGGACTGCTACGATGCGGCGTCGGCGAACCGGCTTGCAACGCTGTGCCGCGAACGGGAACTGCGCAGCATATTCGGCCTCGGCAACCATGATTACGAGAACCTGCATATCCGGTATGTAACCCACGAGTTCGATGCCGACGTGCGCGACGAAAACTTTGCGCACCTTTGTGATCACTGGAATATGCCGGGCCGTTACTACAGCTTCGAACACGGAAACGTCTCGTTTATCATGCTCGACACGCCATACAAGCCGGTCGAAGGCGGCTGGGGCGGTTATTTCGAGGACGAGCAGTTGGACTGGCTGACCGACGAGATGCAGCGTGACGTGCCGACGATCGTTTTCCATCACATCCCGTTCGATGTGCCAACGAATCGTGCACGGTTGGGACTGCTTTGGAACGGTGGCCGGGGCTGGATCGTTGAAGATGAGAACGCCAAGCGGGCACGTCAGCTTTTGGCAGACTCGAAAAACGTCCTCGGAACATTCGTCGGACACAGCCACATACGCAGTGAAGACCCGCTCGGCAACACCTGGCAGTTCATGACCGGGCCGGGCTGTCACGGCAACTGGCGCTATGTCCGGATCGCTGCCGAACCAGCGCCAAAATCGATTCGCGTCGGCGGGGTGCCAGGATAAGCAAACTCAGAATCGAACTTCGAGCAGCCAAGTATAAAACCGCCGAAAAGCGACAAGACAACGCCGTCGCACGCCGATCCTTCGACGCTGCATTCGACAGTCGGCGCCAGCCGCCCCGACCTCAAGCTTGATACAACCTGAAACTGCACATAGCTTTGTAGAACCACGCATCCGTTTCAATCGATGCCTTACCCATGCCCCTTGCATCACCCAGTGTCCATCAGGAAAGCCAAACTCAGGATACATCGGCAGCGTTTCACGCTGATCGAGTTGCTGGTCGTCATCGCGATCATCGCCATCCTTGCGTCCATGCTGCTGCCGGCGTTGAACAGAGCCAGGGAGAACGCCAAGCGCATACTGTGCGGCGGCAACTTGAAGCAGATCGCGCTCGGGCTCCATTTTTATGCCGACACCTATGACTCGAGCTTCCCAATGCATAAACTGGAAACGACCAATTCCAGCAGCCGTTCCGGCAACGCCAACTGGCAGGTGATGGGCAATCCGGCCGCGACATCGTGGCAGCTCGGAGACAAGATCGTCAATCCGATGATGGGCGTCCAGGGCGGCTATGAAGTATTCCGCTGCCCAAGCGACAGCGGCCCGAACGTGGGCTATCCCGGCACCACGACATTATCGAGGTTCGAGGCCCTTGGCACGTCGTACTCCTACATGGCGAACGCCTGGCGGATCGGCAAAACAGTCATGCCGGGGACCGATTACGAACTGGCAAACTCGATGCGCAGTTGTTGGGGCCGCAAGCCCGAATCACTCCCCGATTCATCGCGAACCGTGCTGGCCGCGGAGTTCGGCTACCAATGGACGTCCGCTCAGGAATGGCCGGGCTGGTGGGACGCCGTGTTTTTCCTGTACCACAACCCGCCGATCCCGGATTTGAACGTCGTATTCATCGACGGCCACCTGGAGTATCTCCAGTTGCAGCCCGCGCCGAATCATTTGGCCAATTCGGAATACATTCTCTACTACGACCCGTGAGACTCGTCCTGCCCGCCTGCGAGCATCGGGCTCAACCCGCCCCGTGGTCCAGCACCAGCCCGTCGTCAGTCACCCGGATCCGGGCGATTCGGCTGTCCGCCTTCCCCGGATGGGTGATCTCGCCCATGTAGGTCACCAGCACCACGTCCGGCTCAATCTCCACCGCCTGCTGGTTGGCCCAACCGCAATAATCCACGATGACCGGTGGTTCCCACGTTCGTCCGCCGTCCCTGCTCAGGCGTGCTGCAAAGTGTGGGAACCGAGTGGTCGCCACGATTGCGCCACTTGCCGTTCGCGTGAGCGCCGGGCAATACCCGGGAAAGTGGCCAAGGGCACCCGGCTCCCAGGTACGGCCGCCGTCGTTGCTGCGGATATTCCACATATAGGGATCGCGTTCCGGCCGCCCGATACCGATCAGGACGTCGTCATCTGCTTCAGCTATAGCCACCTCGAAATAACGGGCCGCGTGCACAAGCCCGCCACCCATCTCAGTCGTCACCGGTTCACCGGGCTTGAGGTGCTGGCGGTCACAGAGTACAGGCGCCGACCAGGTGTGACCGTCGTCTTCGCTACGCAGCGTAATCGCAGCATGGAAAGGCACCAGCGACGGCGACTTCGGCTCGTCCACCAGTCCTGAGAGGATCGGCAGCACGATCGCGCCATCGTGCATGCGTACGGGCCGCCAGCCGCCGACCGGTCTCCATTCCGCCGGCCAACCGCCTTCGATCTTCAGTGGAGCCGGACCGGTCCAGTTCCGGCCTTCATCGGCCGATTCGTAACAGTACAGCAGAGACTCTTTGTGGATCGGGTGATTCGGAAAGACGCAGACCCAGGTGCCGTCGAGCCGTACGAACGGCGCCCCCAACCCCTGCTGCAACGTCGCCGGTTCCTGCTTGCCCCAGGTTCGCCCCGCGTCGGTCGAACGGATATAAGCGCCGCGTCTGGTTTCGCACGAGTTGGGATTGCCGAACGACAGGTAAAGCGTGACGTCGCCCGAGTTGCTCTTGATCAGGCTGGCATAGCTCTGATAAGTTTCGGGTTCCGGCTCCGGGCAGGGCGTGATCCAATGCGGTTCCGGCTTCTGCAAACCAGGCCACGGCGTCGCCTCCTCCTCTGTGCCCTCGACTTGCAGCGACGAGAAGTGGCAGTTTTCCTCATACGGATTGACAAGTGCAGTCAGGCCAAGACGTCCCGATGCAAACGTACTGTCTTCCACGTCCGCCACCGGGATGTCGTTGATCCAGGCGCGCAGACGCGAGCCGGTCGCCTCCACTCGGGCGTCGTACCAATGGTCAATGCGCGGACAGAGGCCGGGTACCAGGGCGAAGTTCAAGTAGCGCTGAAGCGGCCCGCCGTCGACCACCACCAGTCCGGCCCAGAAATGACGGGAGCGCGCTTGCTGGCCGTTGATGGGAATGTCCAGGGCATAAAAGCGGCGGGTGTCCTGCATGCGAAACAACAGGCGCGCACAGCCACCGGCCGCGCGAAATTTGAAGCGGAAGCTGGCAGAGAAATCCGCATACACGGCATCATTCCTGACGGCTATGTATTCGAGGTCGAACCCGTCCGGGGGCACCAGTTCACTATCCGCGGCATCCTCCCAGTTACCGTTCAAAAATGACCACTGCTCGCCGTCGCCGATTTTCCAGTTGTTCCCGTTGCCTGTCATGAGACGATTCCTTGTTTGTCGGTTGTCCGGTCCGAAGTTTCCCTATTTCGTGCACGGACAATATTTGAGGCCATACCGCCTTAGGCTTATCGCTCGTTCGCGACGGCCAGCGGCAATTCATCGAGGATATACAGAATCAGGTCTACCGTCCCATTGGGCGGTGCAGTCGCCATACTAACCTGACTTTCGTGAATTGATAGTCAGGCCGGTACAAGAGAGACAACCTGATGAAGGCGGACTTTCGACGCGCCCTGCCGCCCACAAAAAAACGTCCCGGGCACAGCCCCGAAGAGGCAGCCGCCGTTGCTGTCTTGAATTTGGCGGCATTCGGATTATTATGGTTTCTCACCGACCTGGGTCATTCATGAATCGTGAACACCTCCCCTTCTCGAAGCCAATTGCCGGCGACGTCAAGGACCAGGGGCGGCCGGCGCCCTAACCACCACGTCCTGTTCAAACGCGGAACCATGAAATTCAAACTCTACACGGACGGCAGCCTGTACTTCACGGACCCGCGGGTTACCGAGACGGTCGCCTTCGCGCAGGTGACAGATCTTCATCTGCCGCCCGACCCACCCGATCTCTGGCCTGCCGAATGCCGCCATGGCATTGCCTGGTGGGATGCGGAGTTCAAACATCCCAGCCGCAGACTCCCGGGACTGCTCGATGAGATCGGCAATCGAAACGTCGATTTCATCCTCTTCGGCGGCGATGTTCTCGACACGTACCATCCCGAGTCGGCCGCGCGTGTGCCCAGGCTATGCCGGGAACGCGGTCTGACGGGTGTCTATCAGTTCGGCAACCACGACTGCGAACCGCCACACGTCCGTTATATGCCCAACCCACTCACTGGAGAAGTTCGTGACGACACCGTCGCCAGGCTCTGCGAACACTGGGACATGCCGGGGCGCTACTACGCCTTCGAACGCGGTAATGTCCGGTTTGTCCTGCTCGACTCCGTGTACTTCAAAAAGGATGGTATGTATGCCGGGCATTTCGATGACGTGCAGGTGGCATGGTGCGAGGATCAACTGCGGCATGACGGACCAATCATAGTCTGTCACCACGTGCCATTCCATTGTCCTTCTGTCGACTACCGATTGCGCCTCATCGGCGCCGGCGGCGGCGGTGGCTGCATCGCGGCCGACGAAAACGGGCAGCGCCTGCGCCAGGCCGTCGAGACCTGTCCCAACGTGCTGGGGACTTTCACCGGACACACCCATCTGCGCAGCGAGGATCCACTGGGGGATACCTGGCAACTGATGACCGGCGCCGCCGCCAACGGCTGTTGGCGATACGTCAGGATTGCCGCCACCGATCCGCCCACCTCGTTGCAGGTGGACGGGTCCCCGGCTATCCCGCAGACCGACGGGTAGTGAGCGGCCAGGCACCTTGCTCATGGCGCCTCGAGCCCTTCACATCCACTTCGAAGTCGACCGCATCACTCCTGGGCTTCTTCCACTGTTGCGGTCGAGATTAACTCACGGAACTCATCAAATTTCATGCCAACCGTTCGCAGCCAGCGACTGTCCGCGGTGGTTAGGGTATACGGCTGGAGCTCCTCTGAGTCGCGCTTTTCCCACGGCTGCTGCGGCCAGGCAGTGTGACCACGCTTGTTGCAAACCAGGATTCGGCTCGGGTCCAGTTGCAGACGGATGGGGCGATGATCCAGCCACTGGGCCGACAGTCGCGCCTGGTAGATCGCCGCGCTGCTGCCGTCGTGACATTCAAACAGCCAGGCCTCGATGTCGCTGCCGGCCAGTGGAACCGGCTCCCAGCGTCGCGCCCCGTACAGGAAACGCGAATCATAGACGGTCATTTCAAACTTCATCTGCGGCGGCCGCTTGAGCCCCAATGCCTGGGCGAACGCCCCGCCATAACCGGGCGCACAGCCTTCAAACGATTCGCCCCAAAGCTCGCTGCTCACAGTCGCCGGATCAATTATCAGATCGTACTTCTCCACGTGCTCGTAGATGCACGCCACCAGGCGCCGGTGGTATTCGGCCTGCTCCAAGCCCTCCGTATACTCGGCCTTGACATAACAGGCGTTCGGCTCACCCAGCGGCTCCTGTATAGCTGCGAACAGCTCGAGCGGGCCGTAGAGCTGCATCAGCAGCGTGCCGGCGCTTTGCCCGCGCACTGCCTCCAGCCAGCGCTGCTTGACTTCCAGCTCGCGGTCCAGGAACAGCGACCAGTTGTTGCGACGGATCAACTCTGGATCCGCACCCTCGTAACAGCAGGGGTGGATCAGGAATATCAGGTGTTTGATTTGCATGACAACCCTCCTCAATGACGATCATAGACCTCACTGAGCTGGGCGCGGCGTTTTTCTTTCTGGGCGATTCGTGCCGTCTCGATGATCGCCATCAACTCGAGCATGTGCTCGTACGGGATCGACGGCTCACCGGTTTCGATCATCTGGCGAAACAGCGTGACAATCGCCGTGCCGCCGGTGAGAAACTCCCGATCACCGATGCCGTGTGAATGAACCGCGCCGAGATTGCTGTAGGCCGAGCAGAAGAACTCGGATGTGCGCGGGTACCAATCGCTGCAGGTGTTCATGACCATCGCCTGGCGGCCGTCGGCGTAATGCAGAAGAAGGTGCTCGATGTAATACGCCGTGTCGGCGCGATTCCAATGCGTTTTCCCCGGCTCCGGGCACGCTCCCATGCACTCGACGGATTCGACGCCGTGACCGAACAGGCCGTGCGCCGCGGCAATGCCGTGACCGACGGCGGCGTTGCCGAAGCCGACCCCTTTAACCACGAGTAATCCCGGCTCGCCGATTTCGTCGAAGCGCCGCCGGAACCCTTTGCCCGTGTCGGTGTGTTCCAGCAACGAGGCGTTCATCAGCGGCGTGTTGTTGGCCTTCGCCAAGTTGACCATTTCCTGTGCGTCGGCGAAGGTCGAGGCAAACGGCTTGTCGACGAAGCTGGGAATGCCGCGCTCGAGAAACGGTCGAACCAACTCGAGGTGGTCGGAGCCGTCCTTGGGACTGCTCGAATCGGCAATGAACACCGCATCGATATCCTCGAGCAGCTCGTCGATGGTGTGACAGACCTGCGGATGGCTCAGCAGCGTGTTGGACAATTCATTGGCCCGGCCGGGATAACTGCCGTACTGCAGCGCTTCCGGATCGGTATTGTCCGCGTCGCGGTCACCGACACGGTCGTAAAGTTTGGTGACGACGAAGCCGGGCACCGGCTCGATCGCCATCTGCCGGTAGTTGCCGACTGCACAGCCGTAATGATGAATGCTCTGCCGGGTGGGCGCGTCGTTGCTGTATGTCGACAGGACTGCCGGATCGACCTCCCCGAAGAAGGGCGCAAACCAGTAAGCGTGCGAATCGCAACGGATCATGGCAAGGCGGATGGGTTGATTGCTGGACATGGTCGGACGGCTCCTTTTTAGTTTTGCGATTGTCCAAAGTCATCCCGGAGGGTGACGCAGGATGATGCAGGATCGGGTTGGGTGCGAAACGGGACCGGGTCGGAGGAATTCATCACTGTCGCCCATCGCTGTAACGCTTCTTTATCTCCATCACGCTGAGCGCGCTGTCATAGACTGACACATCGTCGATCTCGCCGCTGAACACATTGACGCCGCTGTACCGGCCGATTTCGAAGGGGTAGGTACTGGACTTGACGGGACGACGCTCGGCCACATTTTCAACCTGCACGCCGTCCAGGTAAAGGATCATGGTGCCCTTGTCCACAACGCCCACTGCATGGTGCCACTTGTCGTCGCTGGCGCTCACCACGCCGGTGGGTCCGCCGGGCGGGGAGCCGTTGTAGAACCCGATCGAGCCTTCCCCAATGTAGACGAGCATGTAGCCGCCCCTCCCACTCTGGTAGTTGCCGCACAGCCCTCGCCAGATGGCCTTGGGGTCGTTCACCTTGAACCAGCATTCAATCGTCAGGTTGCCCCCGGTGATATTGAGCGGTGAGGAATCGGTCACGTGCACATAGTCGTCCTTGTCACCGTCGAACCTGAGCGCGCCGCCCTGATCCGTCCTGACGCGGGCAACACCATGTATAGTTGCCGCAGAGCCGTCTGCAACAGCGTTGACAGCCGTGTCACCGTCGACCCCACTGAAGAGATATCGCGCTGTGGGTGTGGTCTCGACGACAGGAGTCTCGGCGCCGGCGACCTGGGCGTTTCGGCGGCGGACCGTGAACCAGCCGTCCTCTCCCATGGGTGGCGGGACGAAGTCGGGATCTTCCAGATACGACTGCACCTCGAAGAAATTAAACATCAGACGTTGCCCCGTCGGGCCTCCGGGCTGATCGTCGCCGGCCCAGTCGGAGACGGTCAGCAGCACCTCGGCGTTGCCGGGGCGAAAAACGATCCGATGATAGGTGAGGTACAGATGGTTGCCGTCCTTGAACTGGCCATACACGTGACCGGCCATGCCACTGGCGAAGATCTGGTGGAATTCCTTGCCGGCAATCAACTCCACGCCGTCGAGCTCGATGCGAACGTGATGCGTCTGGGCCTCCGACTTGCCACTCTGCATCTCATCGTAATCGGCGGTGAACATCTTGATCGAATACTGCCGTCCCGGCGTCAGTCCCCTGATCGTCTGCGAAAAGCGGTTGGCAGATTTCGCGCTGCGTGTAGTCAGCAGGAAATTGTTCCCCGTCTGCTCACTGCTGCCTTTCACACGTGTCTGTAAGATGTCGTAACCGGGCGCATGTTCGACGCGTATACTCCCCGCCTCGGCCGGCTGCAGCGTCCAGCCGTCGGTGCCCGCATTGAAGTCGGGGTTGGTGATGTGCGGCAGCAAGTACGGGTCATTCGTCAGACGGTCCCGGCGCCCTTCGATGCCATAGTGCCGGAAGAGCTTTACCGACCAGCGCAGGTCCTCCTCGTCGACATAGCCGTTGTGATACCACTGGAGGCCGTAGAGTCCGAAGAAGACCGGATCGTTGACCAGCAGATTCATCTGCATGTCCATGTAGACCTTGAAGTCGACGCCTGGGTTGACATTGAGCGTTTCAGGCGGCGCCGACATGAAACCCAGGGTCATGATCATGTGCCTGGCAGTGCCCGGAAAAGTCCGTTCGTAGTTCAGCACATTCTCTCGCAGCCGCAGATCCATATAACCGCGCGCCGCCGCCTCGTCGGGTTGTTCGGCCAGGTACTTTTCCTCCGCCCATTTGTAGCCGGAATCGACGACTGCATCCAGGTATTCCATCGCCGTATCGCCAGGGTACATGGGCATGCAATAGGGGTAGAAGACCTTGCCGGCGAAGCGCGGGTCCCGGGCAATCATGCGGGCCACTTCGGCATACAACGGATAGTTGCCGACGCCGCCGTGACCGCTGCCCGAGAACTCGTCGAGGTTGAGACCGTCGTAGTCGGCGCTGCTCAGGCCACGGTCTGACGTCCACGCCTTGAAAAGTCCATCGACCCCGGGATTCTCCTGCCACAATTGCCACATGCCGTAGCGGACAATCAGCCGCTTTCCCTGTTGTCGCCAGGCCTTGACATACGCCGCATTTTCGGAAACCGGTGATCGCTCGACCAGTGTGTTGATACTGTCGAGCATGCCGATACGATCGAGGTAGGCCATGTTGTAATGCCCGAAACACGCCAGCAACGGTACCTTGTGGTAGCCCAGGCCCGCCACCATCATTTCCGGAATGGCGCGAACCACAACGGCGCTCGGGCGCGCCACGCCGCGGCAGCGGATGTGAAGTCGGTGCACGCCCGCCGGCAGATACCGCATCGCCTCGAGCGTTTCTTTTTCACCTTTTCGGTGCGCAATTGCCGGCGCCGGTTCAGTGTCAACGGAGATCAGTACCTCGTCGTCATCATCCGCAACCGCGGCAGTGCTGGAGATAAAAATCCAGCCATTTCTTGGATTGGAGAAGACATATTCCTTCTCCGCTTCAGCCTGCGGCGCCGGTATGTCCAGAAGTTCCGCCACGAAGTTGTTGAGGACCTTCACACCGTCGTAAGCCTTTATCCAGTCTGGTTTCGCGAGCGGCAGATCGAGCGCCAGGCTCGATCGCTCACCGACCTGGTTTCCGGCCCCGTCCTTGATGACCGCACCGATTTCATACGTTCCGGGAGGAACGTTCGCAAGACTCTGCGTCCAGTATTTCACGCCCACCCTGGCAAGGTCCTGGAATTCCAGGCGCACCGGCGTCTCATCGGCGTTGTCTTCAGGTGTGGCTACAGCCGAAAACTCCTGTGATGCAATCGGTTTCTGATCGGCGGGGCGGCGCAGCTCGAGCGCCAGCACGGCGCCCGGCGACCGCACCGACATCCTGCTGAAATCGGCTTCAACCACCAGCGTCGAAGATTCGGGGAACGGGTGCGCTTTCAGATGCACTTTCTCGAACCAGCTCACATCGTGCAGTCCGGTCGCCTTGGCCTCCTGCTGATAGATGCGGGTGATCTCTTCGCCGGACAGCGCCCGCCGGTAGACGCGGACGTTGTCCATCATGCATTTGTATTCGGGCTCGACGGTGAGATAGGTGTTGGGATAACGCAGATAAAAGTTCTCGCCGTGCGGCAGTTCGGTTGCCTTGGACGGTTGCGTGCTCTGGAGCTTGCCGTCGACGTAAAAACTGACCGACTTGCCGTCAAAGGTGGCGGCAACGTGGTGCCACGCGAGGTCCAGGGGCGCGGTCTGGATGTAGTTCGAGCTGTGAGGCACGTAGAACCAGCACTTGCCGGAGTAGCTCAGGCAATAGCTGCCCATCACCTTGCCGATGACGCCGCCTTCGCCCTTTTGCACGGTCGTGAGCGGGTAGAACCACAGCGCCAGGGTGACCGCTTCGGTCAGGTCGAGACTGGGCGTGTTGCCACAGTCGACATGGGCTTTGCCGCTGTTGAACTTGAGCGCGTAACCGGCCTCGCCGTCGAGTTTGACGTACTGCACGTCGTCGACAATGGTCCCGTGATTGCCATGGCCGCTGGCGTCCTGCACTTGCGCCGACGGACCTTCCTCGAAGGTGTAATAGGCGACGAGCCCGTCGTCGTTCGAGGCCGCCGGGCCGGCCAGTACGAGCAAGACGACCATTCCACCGAAAAGCGTCAGCAGCAAGGCAGTTCGTCCGATCCTGTGTATCATTGGCTTTGTCACTCTCAGTCCTCGAGATACGGCTGGAGTTCGATGAAGCTGAACATCAGTTCCCGGCCGACAGGGCCGCCGGTTTTCCCCGGCTTCTTCCATTTCTCGATGTTGAACTGAATCCCCCACTCGCTCGGCCAATAGACATGATCGTCGCTCACCCAGTCTGAAATGGTCAGCGTCGCGGTGTCGCTCTTCGTGCGAAAGACAAAGAAGTGGTAGGTCAGCCAAAGTTTATCACTCCCGAAGACATGCTGGAACGAGCGGCGCGGCGCCGGCACGGCGTTGTCGATCTGAATCCCCAGCTGGTGTGCGGCCCGGGTCGATTTTTCGCTGAGCAATTCCTGGTAGTCGGCGGTGATCACTTTCAGCGAGTACAGCCTGCCCGGCTCGAGCGCCTTGATCGGTTGCGAGAATGTGTTCGGCCGATCGGCGTGCCGCTTGGTCCACAGAAAATAGTCGCCTTGATTTTCGATGGCCCCGCTCTGTCCGATGTACCTCGCCTGGCGACGGCCATAACCGGCGGCGTGCTTCACTGCCATGCTCCCCGTTGTGGCCGGTGACAGATTCCAGCCGCTGGCGCCATCGGCAAAGTCCGGGTTCTCGATATGCGGCAGGATATACGGATCGCTGCCAAGCATATCACGCCTGCCCTCGATGCAATAGTGCCGGAACAGCTTGGCACTCCAGCGCAAGGTCTCCTCGTCGGCGTAGGCTGAGTGATACCACATGACACCGTAAAGGCCGGCGAGCGCCGGGTTATTCGCGATGCAGTTCAACTGCATGTCCATGAAAACCTTGTAGTTGACCGCGGGATTCGTGTTCAGGCTCTCGGGCGGCGCGCTCATGTAGCCCAGGTTCCAGATCATATGCTTCTGGATGTCGGGCATTTTCTTCTGGTATTGCTTCATCAAGTTGGCGATACCCCAACCGCTCAGGAGCGCCGTCGCCTCCGCTTCCGTAGGCTGCTCCGAGAGGTACCGCTCTTCGACGATCTTGGAGCCGGCCTTGATGAGTTCCCGGACAAAGGCCATGCCGCCCTCGTCCCGGTACAGGACTACCGTGTACGGGTTGAATACTTTTCCCTTGAATTGCGGGTTGCTGAACAGCCGCTGGGTCGCTTCGGTGAGGGCGGGGTATTCGTCTTTCTGAGAGCCGTAGCCGTCAAACTCACTCACCATGATGCCGTCGCGATCAGCCCGCTTCAGGCCAGGCCTGCCGGATAAAAATTCATAAGCCCAATCCGCTGTAAACGGCTGCCCGGACTCTTTGCGCAACTTGATCATCACGTGCGTGCCCTCGCGCGTAAGAATCTTCCCGCCTTGCTGCCGCCATTGTACTGCGTCCAGGCTGGCGTCGAAGTTGCGCTCGAGAATGACGTTGATATTCTCGGCAATGCCAATCCGCTTCAGGAACGCCCAGTCGTACGGCGACTGCCGGCTCATCGCCTGACGCGTCCAGTAGCCGAGGCCGGGATAGACGATCTCCGGTATCGCCCGGACCACCAGACCGTGCAGTGCGGCACCGCCTTCACAGTGGACGCTGAGCGTGTGCTCGCCGGCCGGCAGATGGCGCATCGCTTCGTGCACCGCCATCCTCCCGTCGCGGTGCGCGGCAAGCTCCACATCGCCGTCCGCTGTGTGCAGAATCACCTTGACGCTTTGTGCACCGCGCACGGCAGCTGCTGACGAGACGAAGATCCAGCCGGCGCGCGGGTTGGCGAAATTGTATTGCCTGTGCGCCTGCGTCTGCGGCGTTTCCAGGTCGAGCAGCTCGGTCACCAGGTTGTTGAGGATTGTCGGCTCAACGGCAGGGGCGGCAAGACCGCTCATCGCTACCAGGGCCGAGACTGTTGCTGCAAGCCGGGCTGTTCTGTACATGATTTCCATTTGGTTTCCCTTCGTTAAACCAGTGTCAGGGGCGCGTAGCGTCACCGATCATCTCATCATAATTCTGTATCCACTGGAGAAGCGTACGTCGCTTGACGGAGCCATCCGGAAAAAGACAGTTTGCGGCATTGTTGCTGTGACGGGGTGTGTAGAGATTATACTGGTAATTGGTATACGCTGTGGAATCGTTAACACCATCGCCATCCGAGTCTACATTGAGGCATCCGCAGTTGTACGTCGTCCAACTGTAAATCACGTTATAGCCTGCATCCGCCACCATGAACGTGGATGACGGGACTCTCTCCAGGCGCCTGCTCTTGTTTTTCGGAAGGCCGGGGGCAAAGCTCGGGTAACTGAAAACATTGGGGAAATTGGCGCCGTAGGTATGGAACACATCGAGGTGGCCATTCAAAAAGTCCCAGTACTTTTCGCCCGATGCCGACGGGCATGGCATGTATTCGGCGCCGAACAGATCGTCGACCGCATACCCCATATACGGGCTGATTGTCCCCGACCACCAGGTATAAGGTGGATCGATGGGGATGACCCACTGTGGCAGAGCCCCGTCCCATTCGTCCACATACATATACAGGCCCGTGCCGAGCTGTTTCAGTTGGCTCATGCACACCGCCTCCCGCCCTTTCTCCCGGGCCTGCTGAAGCGCCGGCAGCAGCATCGAGGCGAGGATCGCAATGATTGCGATCACTACCAGAAGCTCGATCAGGGTAAAATTCCGGGTTGGTACTTCGAGGCCCTCTCTGGCACTCCGACGCCCTGCCCTCATGACAATGTCTCGCTGTTCCGGGTTTTGAATATCCGCCGTTGCCGACAGACTGCGCCTACCGTGATTGAATGGCCTACTGTAACCCGTGGAGCAACATGTAGCGATTGATTTTCCGGAAGATTTTGGATCTCACCAAACGCCGGCACCCGGCCGGGCTGCGTGCAGATCGATACGATCCCCGGGTTCATGAACGGCGACAGCCGTAAATTGCAACCCAAGCCGGTCTGGCTCAGGCGTGGTCAGCTTTCAGGAGTCGGCGACCGGACGTCGCGGGAGGGGAGGAGGCATAGGAGCCGGGTAGGCAAAAAGCACAGCGAAACTGCCGAAGACAAGTCGTCGGGGTGCAGTCTCAGAAGGGGCCGGCGGCGCGGCCAGCAAAGTGGCCGGGCCGCCGGAAAGCCTCAGATTGTACCAGGACAGATTACTGCAGTTGGCTAAGGATAAAGGCCAGGCAGTCATCATCGCCCGTTCCGGCACACAACTCGGTGTTGGCCAATGCGATCTGCGCGACGGCGGTGGCAACGCCATTGAGCTTATCCACGTTCGACGGCGGACCACAGATTACGAAGCTGTCACAGAGAGCGGCAATGACTGCGTCCGAGACTTCCTCGCACGTCTGTTCACAGGCAGGCTCGGCGTTCGCGGCGCTGTCACAGATACGCAGGGCGCCGGACTCGTACTGGGCCAGGATCTCGAACTCGTCCAGGGCCTCATCATAGATTTGAATCTCGTCCAATGTGCCCTCGAACATAGTCGGGTGGTAGGCGTATGGCCAGCCACCGACGGCGAAATCGGCAACCGGAGCTGATGGCGCAACGCCCGTCGCGGTGTTGGAGAGAAGACCATCGACATATATGGCTGCGCGCAGCAGTGGCGGGTTTGTCGTGTTGTCCATTGTGGCGACCACGTGATGCCACTCGCCATCGTTGATTGATTCGCTCGCGCCCACGTTTCCACCTGTGATGTACAGTTGGGGACTGCCGGTGAATGCCATCATCCAGCCGCCGCCGGAGTAATAGGTCCCGAACATACTCTTCCAGGTCGGCGCCGTCGGCTCAATCTTGGCCCAGCACGACACGGTAAAGTTCTGGGCACCGGTCAGGTCCGCCGGAATATCGCCGAAGGCGCGGTAGGTATGGTTGCCGCTGAATTGAAGGGCGTTGCCGACGACACCGGGCACCGGCGTGGCGGCATTAGCCGAACCATGCGCGGTATCATCCCATGTTGTCAGCCCATACCCAGTCGGGCTGCTATCGACCAACTGGTGTGTGCGATCCGCTCTCTGCTCCATGTCGTAGTGGGCGATCAAGCCCGCGTTCGCCTGGTTGAACAACAAGACACAGCCCAGCAGGCCCAACATCGTACCGAATAGTTTCTTCAGGGTGTTCATTGCAACTCTCCTTTTTCTGTTTTGCCTGGGGACTCCAGACGTTTTAAAGGTTTACGCGGACGCGGCATATTCGTTGCCGATTTTCGCGGACTTCGCGCCACTGTTCCAATGGTATACGAAATCTGCTGACAAATTGCAACCCCCCCCTGCAATCTTTTTTTACAGGCGCCTTCGAAACGTCGTGGCGCCATGTCCT